>CALVZE010000037.1 GCA_944372445.1 uncultured Clostridia bacterium | reverse complement strand
TCATCAAAGCAAAAATGCCCAGCCTTATCCAACAAAACAAGTTCGCTCTTTTTTATCTTTTTATGTAAATATCTTGCCATATATAAAGGTGTTGTCTTGTCATTTCTACCAAAAATAATCATGGTCGGCGCTTTCACATCTTTTAAAAATTCATTTAGATGCGTGTTGACAATGTTTTTAAAAGTCTTTTTCATATTCGAATTTAAAGCCAAGTAATCACAACTGCCCATGTTAGATATATCAAGCCTCAGTCTTTTTCGCATCCTATACTTCCAAACCTTATAGTGATAACTTATACCTCTCTTCGGCTTCACGCCAGCACTATCAACAAGAACTAGCTTATTTACCTTTGAAGGACAAAAGACTGAAATCAAAATTGCCACTCTTCCGCCAAACGAATGACCAATCAAGTTAATTTTATGTATGTCTAATTTCTCACATAAAGACACCACCATGGTAGCATACGAAAAAATCGTCCAGCCTTTTATATCTTTATCACTTTTGCCAAAAGGCGGAAAATCAACAAAAAGCGAGGGACCTTTTATTTGTTCGTGACAAAAGTATAGCGACTTGTGCGACGCTCCCCAGCCGTGCAAGTAAACATTGACAACCTCTCCCTTTCTCTTCACATACTTATAAAATATTGGACTATTCTTATAAATAAATTTCATATATTCTCATTTTATGATTTACCTCTCTTTTAGTTACAAGATTTCAATATTCGTCACCCCTAAGCGTAGTCGAAGAAGCTAGAAACACGGCTTGGTTTTTGAGATGTTTCGACGGCGGTTGTTTCACTCCCTTGCTCAACATGACAAATTAAAACCTCTTTAAGTAGCGACCAATTCGCCAACGGAGTGCGAATTGCGTTTGGTCGCTGAAAGGAGCAAACAAATGAGTGATAAGTGATTTGATGAAAAGCAAATCACGAAATGAAATGCAGTTTGCGACGCTGTCATCCTGAGCAGGAACGCTTTGCGTTCCGTCGTCGAAGGATCTAAGAGAGTGCAGTTTGAGTTATGAACATCAGACATCTAAGATTACTTGGTCGAAGACTATAAGAGGATGACAAAAAGGTATAATTTAACAAAAAACAAGCTAAATAATGCGAAATTTATAAAAAAATTAAAACTTTGCTATTTTTTATAAATTTTTCTTCTTCTATTAGTTTTGGAAGGTCGCCCGCTCCCATAAACACAACTGCATAAGACGAGTATTTTTCTTTTAGATAATTCACTAAACTTTTAGCATCTTCAAAATACAAACACCCAATTTTTTTTGCAAGAGCCTTGCCTGAAACTCCGTCTTTTTCACTTTCGCGCGCCGGAAATGTTTTAAAAATCAAAACATCCTTTTCCTTATTAAATACATTTACAAAATCATCCAAGAGCTCTTTTGTTCGCGAAAATGTGTGAGGCTGAAAGATAAATACCGCTTTTTCAAACAATTTCTTCGCTGTCGTTATTGCTTCTTTTATTTCTGTTGGATGATGCGCATAGTCAACAACAACCTCTTTTATATATGGCGATATAACTTTTTCAAATCTTCGCTTGACTCCTTTAAAACTTTCAAGCCCTCTTTTTATATTATCGTCACTGCACCCTAATATTTTGCATGCCCTATAAGCAAAAAGCGCGTTGCTCGCATTCACCTCTTCACATATGTTCATCTTTAAAGACATGACCTTTTCTTCGCCCTTATAAATATCAAAACATAATTTCATATCTTTGTGGTGGATGTTTTTAATTTCAAATCCGCCGTCACCCTCGACCACAAATTTAGAATTTTTACGATATTTATCAAAGGAAGCAAGCTCATTCTCAAAAGTTTTGAAGTAGTCAAGATGTTCTTTCTCAATGTTGGTTATGACGCCTATATATGGTCTTAAATAGAGAAAATTGTCGTGATACTCACACGCCTCTGTGATAAAAAACTCCTTATTGCCATAGATAAAACAATTGCCCTCTTCTTTTAATACTCCGCCCAAGTGAAGAGTCGGATTTTTATCTTTAAGAATATTATAGATAAGCGCCGTTGTTGTTGTCTTTCCATGCGCACCTGCAACCGCAATAACCTTATCATAGCTTGAAGCTATTTCGCCCAAAAACTCTCCGCGCGACACCAACTTCTTTCCTAGAAGTTTTGCAAACAAAAAATCTACATCCTTCTCGCTAATCGCCGAAGAATAAACGACCACATCAGCATCTTTAATATAAGCTGAAACATCGCCCGTATAGACATTAATTTTATATTTTCTAAAAAAATCTAAATCGGACAAAACTGCGTCACACCCGCCAACCTCCTCACCACGAAGTTTAGCAAACATAGCAAGTGAACGCATAGATATTCCACATATTCCAAGAAAAAAGTATTTCATAGAGTTTTATATGATGTTCCCGCCTCGTTTGACAAATTCACATCAAAAAAATTGTAATTTATGCTAAAATCGTTTGGAATATTTATAAAATATGATATAATTATCTTGACCTACAAAGGTTAATCTAAAAAAGGAAGGTATAAGCATTTGAAAATCACAGACATTAGAGTAAGACTTGTAAACAACAATGACAAACTCAAAGCGGTTGCATCCATCACAATCGACGACGAACTTGTTGTTCACGACATCAAAGTCATCAACGGCAAAGACGGTTATTTCCTTTCAATGCCAAGCAGAAAAACTGACGATGGAAAATTTAAGGATATCGTTCATCCAATCAAGACCGAAGTTAGAGAAAGCTTGAAGGAACAAATCTTAGCCGCTTATGAAAAAGCACTTGCAAGCGAACAAGAATAATTGAAAATTGTGAAACTTAATATGTGCTTAAAAAGTATGCATTTCGCATACTTTTTATTATAATTATTAAGTTTATCGTAAACTTTTTATAAAAATAAAAAAGTCTTGCTTTAATTTATGCAAGACCTTTTGTTTTTATTTCTTATTCTGCTGAAACAACATAGGTTGGAACGCTTGCTGTTTTGTCTAATGTGGCAACGTATCCGTCTTTCACAAAGTTTGTGTTATCTCCCTCTGCTTTGCAGTTTTGTGGGTTAAATTCCACAAATGTTCCGCCTGTCACAACAATGCTTGCTGTGCCTGCCTCGCGATGTTCATCTTCCAAGTTCAAAACAAATTCATTAGGCTTTCCTTGAACTTCAGATTTTTGTTGAATGGAATAGGTTCCACCATTAATTTGTGCTGAACCTTCATAAACATATACGGCAGAAATGTTTCCCACAAATTCTCCGTCGTTAACAACAAGGT
>CALVZE010000036.1 GCA_944372445.1 uncultured Clostridia bacterium | reverse complement strand
TCAATCTTCAAGTTATTTTTCTCCCACTCCGAAAGCGGATAGATAAAGCTTTCCTTTGTCGAAATTTTCACATTATCCTTTCTTCCGTCACGGACAGGTAAAAGCTTTTTATAGTCATAAAGTTCTGTCAAGTCGTAGAGTTTGTAGGTATTCGCGCATGTATTTAAAAGCGTTTCGCTCTCTTCAAACATCGGTCCGCAGTTGAGAACGACACATACAAATCTCACCCCATCACGCTCGATTGCAGAAACTAGACATCGCCCCGCATCGTTCGTGAAGCCTGTTTTTACGCCTATACAACCGTCAAGCCTAAATAAGAGTTTATTTTTATTCTTCAAATACCTATTTTCGCCTTCGCCATTTGTAATCTTGATGTTTTTGGTGGACACAATCTCTTTGAAAGTCTCATTTTCAAGCGCGTAAGCAGTGATGAGTGCAAGGTCATAGGCAGTTGTGTAGTGTCCGTCCGCATCTAAACCATGAGTGTTAGCAAAATGCGTATTTAAAGCACCTATTTTTTTCGCTAAGTCGTTCATCATGGTGACGAATTCGCTTGTTGAACCGCCCACATGCTCGGCAATCGCCACCGATGCATCATTTCCAGAGATAAGCATTAAAGCATAAAGTAAATCGCGCGTGGAAAAAACATCGCCCTTTCGTAAGTAGAGCGAAGTGCCTTCAATACCCACCGCCTTAGGCGATATTTCAAATTTTTCGTCTAAATTAGCGCAATTTTCAATGGCGGTTATCGCGGTCATAATCTTTGTTGTGCTTGCCATAGGGAGTTTTTTGTCCTTATTTTTCGAATAAAGCACCCTTCCTGACGATGTTTCCAGCACGCATCCAGCAAGTCCAGAGGTATACATCTCTGCATTTACCACATTAATTAAAAGTAAAGAAAGAGATGACAAAAGCGTGCCAAGAAGCAAAATTATGGCGATAAATGAAATGAATATTCTTCTACTTTTTGCTCGCTTCATCTTTTTCCTTGTCCTTTCTTTGAATTTCTGTTAAAAACGCATTGAACATATTTAAAACGGTTTGATATAGGTCCTTATTCTCAACATTGATAAAAGAATATTTTCCTTCGCTTTCAATCAAAAAGCCGACAGGTGTCACACTCATACCGCCACCAGAACCGCCAGAAAGTGGATAGTGATTGGCAACACGCCTAGCCGACAAATCGGCATATTCTCCACCGCCAACGACGTAACCTACCGTCACTTTTGAGATAGGAATAATCACAGTGCCGTCACTTGTCTCCAACTTTTCGCCGACAATCGTGCCTGTATCGACAATCGTTTTAATCTTATCAAACGCATTTTCAATCAAATCGCCTACAGAACTTTGCTTGTTAAAGTTTTTCATATATTCTCCTTTTTATCTATATTTTGTGGTGATATGCATGCATATTACACCATAAATAGTTCACACTTTATTCTTTGTTATTATGGTTGAATACACAAAAGAATATACTAAATCGAAAATAGAAATTGAAATTTTTATTCTTCCTGCCATTTCAAAAATTACACGATTATAGGAAACTGTGTCATATATGCAGAAAGACGCAGTCGGCTTTCTGCTTTTTAAATTGATAAAGATAAAGTTTAAAAGTTGATTGACTCCTGACGCCAACATGGCAGAACGAAAGGCGTCACCTAAGCCTATATTGTAATAAACAAAAAAATATTTTAGTCTTACTTTATCTTTTACCTGCCGAATAAACTCTTCAATGACCGCAAACTTAGGGCTATCAAATTCAAGTTCCTCTTGCTTTGTTTCCGTGTCGTTGACAAGGGTTATGTATTTGCCGTGCAATTCAATATAGTAATAAATTAGTTTTTTCTTAAATAAAAAAAGTGCCACCACCCCACGATTTTTTAAAGGATTAAAGGAAATTTTGACCTCTAAAAATATTGGAAAAACGAGTAGCAAAATGACTAGCGCTGGAATTATTAAAAGAAGCGATGTCTTTGTGTCCATAGACTTAATTTGCTCTTTTTTTAAATAAAAATGCGATTTTTTTAAAATTCGTTATGAAAAAAAATCGTGATAGGTTATACTATTAATTAGGAGAAATGATATGAAAAAGAAAGAAATTAAAAAAACTTGCTTTGATAATGAACTATATCTCAAACTTCAAAGCGAAAACATCAATAAAAGAATTAAAAAATTCAACAATAAGCTCTATCTTGAACTCGGCGGAAAGATTTTTGATGACCTTCACGCCGCGCGTGTGCTTCCAGGCTTTGACCCAAACATCAAAATCAAACTTCTTCAAAAAATGAAAGATAAGGTGGAGATTGTTTTGTGCATAAGTGCCAACGACATCGAAAAGAACAGAATTCGCGCCGATTTAGGACTTAACTACGCCGACGAGGTTTTAAGACTTGTTGACAATATGCGCGAACTTAACCTATATATCTCCTCCTTTGTCATCACTCTTTTTAAAGGTCAGTCAAGCGCGCAAAAATTTGCTCAACGTCTTGAACAGCGTGGAGAAAAGGTGTATTTCCATCACTACACAAAAGGCTACCCAAATGATGTGGAAACCATTGTCAGTGATGAAGGCTATGGTGCAAATCCATATATTGAAACCACTCGCCCTCTTGTTGTGGTCACCGCGCCGGGTCCTTCAAGTGGTAAACTTGCAACCTGCCTGAGCCAACTCTATCACGAATATAAGCGCGGAGTGAAAGCGGGCTATGCAAAGTATGAAACTTTTCCTGTATGGAATTTACCACTTAAACACCCTGTCAATATTGCGTATGAAGCTGCCACCGCCGACCTTAACGATGTCAATCAAATTGATCCATTCCATTTTAACGCCTATGGCACGCTTGCGATAAACTATAACCGCGATATTGCCGTTTTTCCAATCTTACAAAATATTTTACATAAAATAACCGGAAAAGAAGTGTATAAATCTCCGACAGACATGGGTGTCAATATGCTTAAAGACGCCATAACCGACGACAAACTCGCTCAACTTTCCGCCAAAAAGGAAATACTCCGAAGATATTACCGCGCCGAATGTGACTATAAAAAAGGTCAAATCACCTTCGATAATTTAGAGCGCAACAAATCTCTTGTCAGCGAAGTCGGCGTTAAGGATGACATCTTCAAAGTTATCGGCGTGGCACGCCAGACCGCCAAAGACTATGGCTATCCAACTGTCGCACTGGAACTGCCAGACGGACAAGTTGTCACAGGCAAGTCCAAAAAAATCATCACCGCAAGTGGTGCTGTTATTCTTAACGCCCTAAGAACGCTTGCAGGACTCGGAGATGACTTTGACATAATAACTGACGACATTCTTCTTCCAATTGTGTCATATAGAACTAACATTTTAAAATCACATTGCACTTTACTCACTGTTGACGATATACTTGTGGCTCTCTCAATATGCTCAGCCAAAAACGAAAAAGCAAAGAAAGCACTAGCTTGCCTCCCTGAGCTTCACGGTTGTGAAGCACATGCCACCTACATCCTTCCATCCAGCGAAGAGACCACCCTCAAAAAACTCGGCATCAACATCACCTGCGACCCAGTCTTTACTAGCAACAACCTTTTCGAGTATTGATT
>CALVZE010000035.1 GCA_944372445.1 uncultured Clostridia bacterium | reverse complement strand
TTTCCGATCCAAATGGTAAATATCAAATCGCAACTTCTGACACATACACAAAGATAAGATTTGATGTTTCAGAAACTGTCGAGGGGTTGGAAGATATGGCAGAGGGGACTTTCTATCTTATTTTAGATGCTGAAAAAAATTTTGAAGGTTTTAGAATGGAGGCAAATCTTTATGGAATGAGCCAAATAATCGAATTTGTTGCAACTGATAGTGTTGTTGAGTTTCCTTCTAATTTAGACAGCTATGTTGATGTGATATAATTTTATTGTTCCGTTTATAAAAATTTTTGTAAGATACTTTAATTTAGTATAACGAAAATGTTGATTATTCAATTTATTATTATGAAAGCTTATGATTATCATAAGCTTTTTTATATTCTTTTTAAAAAACATCTTTCATATATTATTATGGAATGTTTAATTTTTTTGGAGAGGTAAAAAAGCATACAGGTGTCAAAGTTGATGAATTTCACATCATCAATATATCTAATAAGCTCCTATATGTGGAAGGGCATAAGGGATTGGTGATACTTTCTTCGGAACTTGTCGCTTTTAAGGTGAAAAATGGCAGAATAGAAGTAGAGGGGAGAGGACTATATCTAAAAGAGCTTACTGAGAACACCCTTAAAATTTCAGGCGATATAAAAAGGGTGGAAAGTTTTTGAAAAACGGTGTTCAATTTAAAATAAAAGGTCTTAATCAAGAAAAAAATTTAAACATTCTTGCAAAAAAATTTCCAATTTATGATATTGTCAGAGTTTCAAAAAACTGTGCTGTTTTTAAAGTAAATATAATCCATGCAAAAAAAGTCAGAAAAGCACTAATCGACCTAAATTACGAGATTATAGAAGAGAAAAAACTAGGTGCTATATCTATGCTTTTAAGAGTGGTTAATGTCTATATAATTTCTGCGCTTGTCATTAGCTCTATTCTTATTTTCGCGCAATCGCCATATATTTGGCAATATGAAATTTTAGGTGAAGAGAATTTATCAAAAACCGAAGTTGTTAGTTTTATAAAGGAAAATTTTACCAGAAATAAATATAAATTAAATACGAAAAGTGTTGAAGGTGCATTATATGATGAATATGAGGAAATCAGTTTTGTGTCTTGTGTTATACGCGGACAAACTCTCATTGTCAACATTAAAGAAAAACTTTTGCCAGAGGAAATTTATGGAGAGTTTGAGCCTATCATAAGCGAATATGACGGAAAGATAACGGAAATCAATCTTGTGTCTGGAACTATGGCGGTTAAAACGGGCGATTATATTAAGGTTGGCGATGTGCTTGTTTATCCATATTATAATGATGCTGGAACCATAAAAAAAGTTATGGCAAACGCTGAAATTACCATGGAAATTTATCACACTTCATCCATTACGCACTTTAATGATAGGGTGGAGCTAGTTAGGACAGGAAGAAGTGTGCTAAACACGGAAATTTTGCTTTTTAATTTGCCAATATACTCAAATCTAAGCGAGATGAATTACGAACTTTACGAAACGGAAACGAACGAGCAAAATTTGGTTAACAATAATATTTTGCCTCTAAAACTCAAAAATACAACCTATTACGAACTTGAAGAAGTTGAAATACATGAAACTTTTGAGGACGCAAAAGATAGGCTATTAAAAGAAGCTAGGGAAAAAGCGTTGCTAAACGCAGGAAATTGTGATATAATAAAAGACGAATACTATACGGTGGAAGAAAATTCTACTTATACTACTATTAACTATTGTGTTGTAGAAGAGATAAAGGTGGGTGAACATGAAAATAGAGGGCAAAATAGGGCTTTATAAAAGGACAATTTTAAAAATTATAAAAGTCTGTGAAAATCTTTTAAAAGAGGACTTTAAGGATGTCTCGGTTTCGATAAACTTCGTCAGTGACGAGGAGATACAGAGGCTAAATAGAGAATTTAGAAATATTGACAAAGTGACGGATGTTTTATCCTTTCCTAATTTAAACAAAACGCCGAACGAAAAGCTGAAAAAATTTAGAAAACTTGCAGATTTTGACACAAATTTGCTGTTTTTAGGCGATATTGTGATCTCTAAAAATGTGGCAAAAAAACAGGCGCGGGAATATGGTCACTCGTTAAAAAGAGAAGTTTGCTTTCTAGCACTTCATGGGTTTTTGCATCTACTTGGTTTTGACCATATTAAGGAAGAGGATGAAAAGATTATGACAAAGTTACAAAGCAAAATATTGAGTGAGGTTAGCTTATGAAGTGTGGCTATGTGGCAGTTTTAGGGCGACCAAACGCTGGCAAAAGCAGTTTGATAAATAGACTTGTTGGCGAGGAGGTGGCGATAGTTACCAAGCGTCAACAAACAACAAGAAACAACATTTTGGGTATTGTCACAAATAAAGATTATCAAATCATTTTCATTGATACGCCAGGCATACATCATAGCAAAAACAAGCTTGATAAATATATGATGAAGAATGTGCGCTCGGCAATTGGCTCTTGCGATGTTGCCATATATCTTATCGATGCTTCGCGAGAGGTTGATGACGAAGAATTAGATTACATAAAGATGTTGAAAGATAAAGCTGAAAAATTGTTAGTCGTTTTAAACAAGGTCGATAAAAAACTTGTTGCAAATGTTGATGCGGATTTGAAAATTTCAGTCCAAGAAAATATAAATATTGACAAGCTAGTCGAAGAAATTGTTAAACTTTTGCCAGAAAGAGAGATGATGTATGATGAAGATGCGTTTACTGACAAAAGTATCAACTTTTTGATTTGTGAGCATATTCGTGGCTTGTTGTTAGAAAAGTTAGATAATGAAATACCTCATGGGGTGGCAGTGGTTGTAGATAAAGTGAAGGAATTAAGCGACAAGGTTTTTATAGATATTTCAATCATTGTTGAAAAGGAAAGGCATAAAGGTTTCATCATAGGAAAGAATGGTCTGTTTATTAAAGATGTAGGAATTAGTGCGCGTGAATATGCTGAAACTTTATTTAGAAAGCAGGTTGTGTTACACTTATTTGTTAAAGTGGATGAAAATTGGCGCTCAAATAATATAGACAAGTATGGCTATTGATATATTCTAAGCATGAAAGTTTGTAATTTTTGTTAAGAAAACATTAAATTAAGAATATTTTTTCTTGCTATGCAAAAACTAGCATAGAGGAGGAAAAAATGATTATTGCAAATTATATTGCCTACATCTTGACAATTATCGGCGGGCTTAACTGGGGTCTTGTTGGCATTTTCAACTTCGACCTAGTTAATTGGATGTGTATGGGAAGAAATGCTGGTTCAATCATTATATACGTTTTGATTATGCTGGCTGCAATCTGGCTCATCATTTCACCAATCATTTCAAGAGGTATGCTTGACCTTGGATGTAAATACAAGAAAGAGCATGACGAGGAAAAGAAAATGAAATAAACAAGGTCTAACCTTGTTTTTTCTTTAATTGAGTAAAAGCGCAGTTAAAAAAATATATGCTTACGAAGCCAAACTAAAAAGTAGCGACCAACTCGCCAACGGAGTGCGAGTTGCGTTTGGTCGCTAAAAAGAAAAAACAAGCGAAAAGGCGAAGCTACGTCATAAACTTCACTTCATTTCGCATTTAGGTGTAAACACCAAAA
>CALVZE010000034.1 GCA_944372445.1 uncultured Clostridia bacterium | reverse complement strand
GCAAGATATTTACATAAAAAGATAAAAAAGAGCGAACTTGTTTTGTTGGATAAGGCTGGGCATTTTTGCTTTGATGACAACAGATATTTGTTTATAAAAAATGTTAAGAGATTTATTGAGGAGGGGTGATGGATGTTTTGTATTCATTTTTCGTTGCAATTGCTTTAACAGTTTTAATGTTTCCACTTTTGAAAACATATCAATTAGAAAATTATCATATTAAAAATTATTTACATAGAATTTTAAAATTCAATATTGCTTTTGGCGATAAAAATCATATAAAATTCACAAAACGAATGTTAAGAATGATTTTTTGCGTTTTTTTAGTGATTTTTATATTATATATATTGATTTTTTGTTTAATTAAAAATGTTTATGTGGAACTTGCGTTGATTATTGCTGGGGTTATCTTACTTCCGTTTTTGCTAGTTTTATGTCATTTTGTAATACTTCCGATAGAAAAAATTATAATGTGCTACTATATTTCAAAAGCAAAAAAGAAGTTAAAAATGATGCCATGTAGAAAGATTGCTATTACTGGTAGTTTCGGAAAGACTAGCACGAAAAACGTACTTTTTGAAATTTTAAAAGAAAAATATCGCGTTTGTGCAACGCCAAAAAGCTATAACACTCCTATGGGTATTTGCATGGCAATACTTAATAAGTTAAGTCCGCTAGATGACTTTTTTATCGTAGAAATGGGGGCGAGGCATAAAGGTGATATTGCCTTTTTGTGTAATCTAATTGGTGCTGATTATGGAATATTGACGCCAGTTGGGAAGTGCCATATTGAAACTTTTAAAACGCTTAACAATGTGGAAAAAACAAAATTTGAGCTTTGTCAAAATGTCAAAGATTTCATGGTTATCAATGGTAAAAGCGAATCGAACTTGCGACTATATGATAAATGTGAAAAAAAGAAATATTTGATTTGTAAGGACGGCTCTTTTGCCTATGCTGACGAAATCAAATTTATAGAAGGAAAGACTAAGTTCGTTTTGCATATTGATGATAGAAGTATTTTAGTATCAACTAAGTTACTAGGAAGAGCGAATGTAGACAATATAGTTGTGGCTTCAAGTTTGGCGTATTTACTTGGAGTAAATCTTTTAGATATCAAAAGAGGTATAGAAAATTTATCACCTTCACCACACCGATTAGAGGTGATAAAGGGTTATGCCACAGTGATTGATGATTCCTATAATAGTAACTTTGAAGGATTTAAGCAGGCGCTTGAAGTTTTGAAATCTTTTAGTGGTCATAAAATTTTAGTCACGCCAGGGATGGTGGAGCTAGGGACTATGCAATACAAACTTAACCATGACATAGCCTTAGAGATTGCTAAGGTGTGCGACAAGGTTATTGTTATGAACAAGGTAAACAAAAAGGCGATTGTGGATGGCTTATGTGAGGCTAATTTCAATATGAAGAATGTGCTCTTTGCGACCACTCGAAAGGAACAGACAGAGATTTTAAAGTCTATGATAACCAAGGATAGTGTGGTGCTGTTTGAAAATGACTTGCCGGATAATTATAGGTAAAAATTAAAAAAATGATAAAAAATAACAAAAAAAACATCACTTTATTAACATTTTTTGTCAATTTTTTGTCGATTTTAACTTATTTTTTAAAAATTACATAATAAATACAAGAGGAATTTATGAAAGATAATATTTACATATTTTTTGGTGGGGAAAGTGTTGAGCATGATATTTCAATTATCACTGCCATGCAAGTGCTAAAAGTTTATAAAGATTTAATACCTGTCTATATTGGCAGAAATGGCGTTATGCATATGGCAGAAAATCTAAACGATGTGAAAATCTATTCAAATTTCCAAAAACTTGCCAAAGGTGTTAAGGATGTTAGCTTTGTAAATGGTAAGCCATATCTTGCAGTCAAAAGGGGAGAGAAATACTCTAAATTTTTGCCTGTCAGTTTTGCACTACTTTGCACGCATGGAAGGTTTGGAGAAGATGGGGAGTTGCAAGGAATATTAGATAGTTGTCACATTCCTTATTCTAGCTCGAATAGCATATCATGTGCAATTTGTATGGATAAGATTTTTATGAAAGATGTTCTAATTTCACGAAAAATCCAGACAATAAAAAGTTATCCTTTAAATTTTAAAGAGTATCTTGTAAACAAAGAGAAGGTGATTAAGGATATTGAAAGAGAGATAAAATATCCTCTTATTTTAAAGCCAGCTAGGCTTGGTAGTTCTATTGGAATTCGCGTTTGTAAAACTGCCCTTGATTTAGATGAAGCCGTTAATTTTTGTGCAAAATTTGATGATAGAATTTTAGTGGAAAAATACCTTTCGAATATTGACGAGTATAATTGTGCATGTGTGCATATGAATAAAGATGTCGCGATATCTGATGTTCAAAAGGTGGGAAAAACTTCTGAGGTTTATTCGTTTGAGGAAAAATATTTAAAAAATAGTGTTAAAAATGAAGAAAAAATTGATAAAAACTTAAAAAAACAGATAAAAAACTTAACCAGTAAGGTGTATCATGTATTTAATTGTTTTGGCGTGGTGCGTGTTGATTTTATTCACGATAAAGACAAAGATATGCTCTATGTAAATGAATTGAACACAATTCCGGGTTCGCTTGCGTTCTATTTGTTTAAAAATATGAAGTTTAAAGATTTAGTGACCTGTCTAATTGAAGAAGGCAAAGAAAGAAGGGAACAATTTATAACTGCGTATGATAGTGAGGCTCTTGAAGTCTTTGAAAAATTAAACTTAGATATGATAAAGAAATAATATTTTAGTTATTTTTATTTAAAAATTTTTGTAAATTGTTAGAAGATTAAAATATAAAGGCATCTTGTTTTACATATTACTAATTTAATAAATATGGTGTAGTATTATTTGCATACTACACCATATATCTTTGCCTATGGCAAAAAACAACCATATTGAGGTATAAAAACTTTTTTATTTTGGCGATTATCTGATAAGAAATTCCCAAAGCATAGAGTCGTCTGGGACTAATATTTTGTTGATTGGAGTGCAGGCGTCTAGTGGTTTTAAAAGTTCGTAAGTGGCTTTGTTGTCCTCTTCTTGCATGAGGAGTGGTTTTAGGTATTTTGCGTAAAGAAGTAGCTCGTAGCAGTGAGTGGAGTTTATTATATAATCAACCGTTGTTTTGTATGGCTTAATATAAAGATTTTCGCTTTCGACTGTGTGGTTCCAAGTTTTAAAGGTTTGCTCAATGCTTGCGCCACGCTTGTAGTAATCGCGCAAACTTCTTCTCATAAGTCTTAACATTTTAGCGTTTAAAACAAGTTTATTGTTAAGATAAAAATCAACATTAGGAGCGATATATACCTTATAGCCGATGTTTTTATTTTCAGTTATGGTGAATAAATCAGGGTTAAGTGCGTGTAATCCTTCAATAATAAGCACGGTATGTTCTGTTATTTCCACTAGCTGTTTATAGTCCTCTGGTCTATTTTTTACAAAATTATATATTGGCATCTCTGCTTTTTGATGACGAAACAGGTCTTTTATAAAACTATTAAAGTTTTCAACATCTATGGTTGCAAAACTGTCATAATCAAGCGCGCCGTCACTTAGGACCTTTCGCTCACTTAATGGCACTAAAAAGTTGTCAAGTGAGATAGAGGTTGCCTCATAACCAAATTGAGCAAGGCGCTCGGTTATTATTTTTGATGTTGTTGTTTTGCCAGCGGAAGTAGGTCCACATAATAATATGATTTTCTTGCCAGAAGCTAAAAAATCTTCTACAAGTTCTCTAACTTGTGCATGATATTTTTCTTCCTCTTCCGTTATAAAGTTTTCAAGGTCAGTTTCTGCTTTATTGTTTATATTCTCAATACTTTCTTTTTCCTTTAAAAGAAGGTTTGGATTGTTTAAAAATTCCTGTCTTTTCATATAATCTCCTAAGCTACCTTGTTAGAATACCATAAAAATATAGATAAAAGCAAACTATCACACACAATTTTCGTTTTTTAATTAAATTTATGTTTAATTTTATTTTCAAAAAATCTCACATTTAATATCTATATGATTATTTATACAAAAGCATGTAAAAATGAATAGTGAATTTTCTACTTAATAGATTTACCTTTAAAATTATTTTGTTGAAAATTATCTATTTTTGTCCTTGTGAGCTATTTCTTTTTTTAGAATATTAAAATGTCTATAAAGGAGTTTGTTATGGACGAAATAAAAGTGAAGCGCGACAGCCGAATGATTACACCAGGGGATGTTTTTTATGACCTATCTGAAAGCTATGATAAGGGCTTGCAGTATGTCAAAGAGGCAATAGCTCGCGGAGCAGAAAAGATTGTAACTGAAAGAAATTATCCGCTTGAAAATTTGGAGATTATAAAAGATGTAAGAAAAGAATTTGGCGAGGCTTGCGCTAAGGAATATGGCTATCCTGCAAGAGCCTTAAAACTCATCGGTATTACAGGCACGAACGGCAAAACAACCTGCACTCACATTATCTACGAGCTTCTAAAACGCTCGCATATCAAGGTTGCACGCATCGGAACCATGGGCATCCATTATGAGGATGTAGATAAAGATTACGACATGACAACGCCAGATGCTGATATTTTACAGCGCGAGTTTTACGAAATGAAAAAACGAGGGATTGAGTGTGTTGTTATGGAAGTATCTGCGCACGCAATAAGTCAGAAGCGAATTGAAGGCTTAAAATTTGATATAGGCGTTCTTACAAATATAACTCAGGACCACCTAGATTATTTTGGGAGTATGGAAAATTACGCAAAGACAAAGCTTTCATTTTTTGATAGTAAATATATTAAGTCGGCTGTTGTGAACATAGACGACAATAACGCGCTCTCGCTTTTTAAAGAAGAAAAAGTGCCAACTATTTTCTATGGCGTCAAAAATCCTGCTGATGTTTTTGCTGTTAATGTGAAAAATGTTGCAAACGGAAGCGGATTTTATTGCAATGTTTTTGACGAGGTTTATGATATAAAAACGAAACTCTTTGGAGATTATAATGTTATGAATGTGCTTGCAAGTTTGTCAGTGTGTGCAAGTCTTGGAGTTGACATGAACAAAGCGAGCGCTGAGCTAAAAAACATTGAACCTGTTGAGGGCAGATTTAATGTTGTAAACATCGGCGGAAAAAAAATAGTTGTTGACTTTGCGCATACACCAGACGGCTTAGATAAGGTGCTAATGACAGCAAAAAGTCTATCTCCTAGACATCTTTACTGTGTGTTCGGTTGCGGTGGAAATCGTGATGTAGACAAGAGGCATAAGATGGGAAGTATTGCAGAAAAATATTGTGATTATGTCTGTTTAACTGATGACAATCCACGCTTTGAAGACGAAATGAAGATAATTTCTGACATTGAAGCGGGTATGACAAAGCCTCACTTTGTGGAACCAGACAGAGCCAAGGCGATTAAAAAAATGTTTGGCTACATGCAAAGCGGAGATATCATGGTTGTTGCGGGAAAAGGTGCGGAAAAATACCAAATAATCGGTGACAAAAAGCTTAATTATAGCGATTTTGATGTTATTAATAGTCTATTAAAGAAAGACAAAGCAAAGGAGGAGTATGGAAATTAAGTTTTTTCTTTGCGCGTTTATCACATTTATGTTTGCGGTTTTGCTTGCACCATTAATTATTCAAACTTGCAAAAGGCTAAAAGCGGGGCAAAGTATTCTTCATTATGTGGACAAGCATATAAGTAAACAAGGCACGCCAACTATGGGCGGGTTTATCTTCCTTATTCCGTTGTTAATCGGACTATTTTTTTTGATGCCAGAGAATAGGTTTCCAGCTCTTTTTCTTATAATTGTCACTTTTTCGTATGGGCTACTTGGCTTTTTAGATGATTTTATCAAAGT
>CALVZE010000033.1 GCA_944372445.1 uncultured Clostridia bacterium | reverse complement strand
TTAACAATATTTGCAATAACTTTGTCTTTGTTCATCCACCAATCACGACTCCATATACGCATAATCGTCCAACCGCGCGACTCCAAAAATTTATTGCGATAAACATCTCTCTCCAAAATTGACCCGCTACTCTTATATGCCATATAGTCACACTCTAAGCCTAAAAGATATCTATCTAGCCCTTTGTCATAGACAGCAAGCGAAATTTTGTAGTTGGTATTTCCTAAGTTTGTCTCTACGCTGTAACCAAGTTTAATAAGTTCTTCCTTGATGTCGTTTTCTAGTTGATTAATCACGTCCTCATCTTTCACTTGCGGTAAGGCTGGTTTGAAACTGTCTAAAACATATTGAACTTCTTTTGGTTTTTTATTAGACACCGCCCTGACATATTTTAGATAGCTTTTAAATATCTTAGGCCCTGCATTCTTTGTGCCTTCAACAAGTAATTCCTCTGGTTCGATGCTCGTCACAACATATATCTTCTCTTTGGCACGCGTGATAGCCACATTCAGCCTGTTTTCGCCACCTTCAATAGACAATGGTCCAAAATGCGCCACCACCTTGCCATATTCATTTCGAGCATAACCGATACTGAATATTATTATATCGCGCTCATCACCCTGAACATTCTCCAAATTCTTTATGAAGATTGAGGTGTCTTCGTTGTCCTCTTTCCTGTTTTGCTCTCTAAGATAGGCATCACGAAAAGCAGAATCTTTTTGGCACTCTGCATCAATTGCGTCTTCAATGGCATTTTCTTGTTCGGTGTTAAAGGTTATAATTCCAATAGATGACTTATTTTTCTTATTCTTTAAGAGTTTTTTAAGGAGAGCAACAACCGCTTTTGCTTCTTCATCATTCTTTCTTCCCAGCCATCTACCATTTACCTTTATTCTCTCAATCGGCTTGTTGCCGACATTTTTTGAAATATTAGGAGCAATTTGTAGTTTCCCATCATAGAAAGCATAGTTCGAGAAATTGATAAGCTCTTCGTTCTTGCTACGATAGTGATAGGTTAAATTTGTGCTATTAAAACGCGAAGTGGCAAGGTCTAAAAGACTTTCAACTTCAAGCGCCGCTTGCGTGGCTAGGTCTAACTCATCATCGCTGTCATTTCCCATATAGCGCTTGACAAAAGTGGCAGTTGGACGGAGCTGTTTAGAGTCGCCCGCAACCACAATGTGCTTCCCGCGATAGATTGTTGGCAAAGTGTTTTCTATAAACACCTGACTTGCTTCATCAAACAAAATGATATCAAACATTTCCTTTTTAAGCGGGAAGATTGTCGATACGCTTTCAGGCGACAAAAGCCAACAAGGGAAAAGTCGCAACAGAAAATCGCCATATAAATCCATCATCTTTCTAATTGGCAAAAGCCCTTGTTGTTTTGTAATTTGGAAAAGATAATTTTTGTTTTCTTCGCTGTTATTATAGTAATCTATATATTCATCTTTAAATTTTCCTAAACAAATGCGTTTGGAAATCTCTTTTTCATCCTTTTTTAGTGATAAAATTCGATTTCTGATATTTTCAAAATCAATAATTTTTGAAAGCTTGTCCTTGTTTAATTCTTCATATTTTATTGTTTCGTGATAAATTCTTATCTCTAAAATCTTCTCTATAATATCGCGATATTGACGTGCATTTTTAGAATTTTCATAGGCAAAATTAAGAATGGTCTTTTCCTCTTCCGTTAAGCCTTGAAGCGCAACATTGACATCGCGTATTTCAAGATAATCATCAAGAGCGTTGAGTAGTAGTCGCAAAAAGATAGAATTTCCGTTGATAATATTATCGATAGTCATCAAATACCCTTTGCGGTCAAGCACTTTATTTAAAAGAGAATAGCTTGAAATGTAATTTTGAATGTCTTGCATGGTGTTATCAAAATTCTTTTCAATTTCCTCTTCCTTTTTGTTCATTGCATGTTTAACAAAAGGATATGCAGGGAAAATCACCTTTGACCAATTAAGGGCATTGTGAAGTTTTTTGTTTTCTACCTCTGCAATCATCTTGACAAGCGGTTTCATTTGGTCGGTGGTTTCCACGCCATTTTCCAGCATATAAATCATAAGCTGTCTTGCGTGTGGATGTTTTGCTGTGTCAAAAGGCACAATGTTTTTAGCAATCAGCTCTTTCAAATACGCCTTTGTCTGATTTATGACATGAATTTCCACTTTGGCTTTGATGTGGTCAATAAGCGGATTGTTCTTTTTAAGCTCGATATATCTATAATACAAACTTGCCTTATTCTTTTCCCTTATCACTCGCAACGTGGAAGATAGGCTCTTAAAATCCATAGCCATCAACTCCTTGTTTTTGAGCATGAGTTTATAAAGCACATAGTCATTGCTCTTTTTGCCGATTTTAGCTGAATTTGTATACATCTCTTGAAGAGATAAGCCAAAAGGCGTTTTATTAAATAATGCGTCAGAGATTGTTTGAAGCTCTTTTGTTTCCGCTTTTATATTGTTTTCAACAAGGTCAAACGCCATTTTGTCATCCAATACCTTTCCACTGCCCATCACCGCCTGATGCATTTGATTACATCTTTCATAAAAAGCCACCTTGTTTTTCTCGGCGTCTGTGATAAACATACACTTGGAATTTAGATTTTTAAGACGATTGAAAACAACATCAAGTGCCGCTTTTTTCTGTGAAACAACAAGCACTCGCTTATTTTTGCAAAGCGCGTCTGAAATTATATTGACAATAGTCTGAGATTTACCTGTTCCAGGAGGACCATATATAACCATGTTGCCACTTTCATTCAATTTTTGTATGGCGTTTTCTTGTGCATAGTCGAGGTCATTTATGGTATAAATCCTTTCATCGTATTTCTTGTTTTTCTTCGCGCTCTTGCCAACCAGCAACTGCTCAATCGCCATAGAAGAAAGTCGCTTTTTCTCTAAAAGAGAGTAGTCATTATAAATAGAATTAGCAAGAGGAAATCTTCCAATCACACACGAATTTATCACCCTCATCGAATCATATTTAAAGTTCTGCTCTTTAATATCATCGAACTTGACAAAAGAATTGTCAAATCTTCGCTCTAACTCGAACTTGTAGCCATAAGCGGAAAGATATTCAAGAACATCCTTGACAGATTTGAGTTTGTAATCGATAAGATTGTCAAACTCCATAATCATACCTTCATTATTAAGGCGATGTTCCTTGGCATAGGCAAGCATCAGCACCTTATTAAACTGAACATACTCATCGTGTTTAGCTTCAATTGATACTGTGCTGTCATTTTCAACATTGATAACCACAGGAAAGAGAATGAGTGGCGCTTTTATGGTTATATCTTTATTAAGATAACCCGTCACAAAAGGATAGCCGATAAAAAGTTCATATCGGCCTGTTTCTTTCGCAAACTCTTCAATCTCTCTCTTCAACAGTTTTAACGCACTGACTTGTGAAGAGATTATCTTTTTGCCCTCTTCGCGTTTAAGTCTTTCACGCCTAAGATTTTCTAATCTCTTTTCGTCGTTGGACATAGCGCTTTGGTCTTTGTATAATGTTTTAAGCTTGCCATCAAGATTAAATGCCTGATAAATTCTCTCCTTTGCTTCTTTCTTGATAAGCGCATAGCTACTTCTTTTGCCTTTCCACAAAAAAGTCAAAAACTCATCCATCTCTTCCTTGTCATTGCCAATAATAGCACCTAAATCGTAGGCGTATTTTTTTGAGATGGTTTTAGAATATAAGCTTCTGTTTTTTCCGCTTATTTCAATCAATCTTTCCTTATAATATTTATAAATAGACTTCACAATTTCACCTTCTTATGCATATTGTAACAAAAATAAAAAATATTTACAAGCATAACTAGTAAATATGATAACATATTTTTATTTCACGGGCGAACGCACAGAAAATTTTTTTGCAAAGAGCTAACTAAAAAAACACACCCTGTCAAAAAAATTTTCCACAGCCTGAAAGGCTGGCTAGGCATGTGCCTAGCGCGCGTTCGCCCTACCTCTTTTTATTTTCCTGTCTAACTCTACCAATAACAAAATCACCTTCTTCCGTATTTTTTGTCACGGTCGTTCCCGCACAAATATATGTTCCATCGGCAATACACACCGGAGCAATAATATTGACATTGCACCCGATAAAGACATCGTTACCAATTTTGCTTCTTCTTTTAACCTTTCCGTCATAATTTGCAAACACAACACCACAACCGATATTGACGCGCTCACCTACATCGGCATCTCCCACATAAGAAAGATGAGGCACTTTTGAAAATTTCCCGATTTTAGAATTTTTTATTTCCACAAACGAACCAACTTTAACGCCATCAGAAATATGAGTGCCTTTTCTTAGATTGGCATAAGGACCTATTTTAGCATCATTTTCTATGACGCTCTCCGTGACATAGCTATCTTTAATCTCCACATTGTCGCCGATAATAGAATTTTCTATCACAGAATTTCCTAGAATTTTAACACCTTTGCCGAAAGAACAATCGCCAATAACCTTAACACTTTTATCAATAAAATTTTCCATACAGTGATATATGAAAAATGGAGCGATATTGTTAACAACTACGCTCCATCGTGATTTCTTCTTTATAGCGGTTATATTTATCAATAGTCATCAAAAGATACCTTTCTCTCTGCTGACTATCAAGTGATTTCAAAACTTTATCGTCCATCAGAAAATGCATAGGATTGAAAATTTCGTCCTCTTTATCCATTAAATATTCCACCTTCTCTTTAAACGCATCATCTCTAAATGATATTGTTTTAATCTTTGTGTTTACACTAACTCTATTGTCTTTGCCGAGCAATTTATTCTTTGCTCTTAAAGCAAAATTTTTTAATATGTCGTTATTTTTCATTAACTTTTTACCTCCTTTTTAACAACAAATAAATTATATAATAAATGAGATAAAAAGCCAAAATATATTTTGTTTTATTATTATTAATTATGTCGAAATATATGATATTTTGAAACAAATTTTTTTGCGTTAATAACGAAAAGAAAAATATACAAAAAAATCATATTCTTAATAAATATTTAATCCTAAAAAAATAAAATGTGTAATAATTTTACACATTAAATTTTTTCAAATTCACTAGCTAAAAATTCCTTCTTGTTTGCTTTTTCCTTTTCTAAAAGTCTTTCGTTGTTAAGCCTAATAATCCTACGGCAAATTTCTTTTCTTTCGATATTTTTAACCTTATCTTTCTCTGAGGCAATCTTTTCTCTTATTTCTTTCTTGAGTTTCAAAACATATTCATTGAAGTTTGACGAAACTTTGCCAGCGTCAATTTTTGCTTTCAAACCCTCTTCAATTTGTGTTACACATGACACGATAAACATCTCATCTCTAAACCACTTTGTGGCAAGTTTTTTGAATTCGCTTGGAGAATTATAGAGTTTTCTTAAAATTTTAACCTCTTGACTATCCTCGGTCACAGGCACCACATTGTCATTGACACGCTTAAGTCTTTCGGTGTAAGCATCCCACATAGAACCAGTCTTGTCAATCACACAAAGTCGCCCGCTTCTTGTTTCCACCTTAGCAAGCCCGTTTTCAAATTGCGAAGCATACTCAAGTTTAAGAGGCATGATTTCGCCCGACTCATACATATATGTCTGATAAACCCTCTTGCCCTCTCGCACATTGATGACCGCCATACCTTCGTTAAAATCGCTCGGCTTAACAAAAAATCTTTTATATTGTCTTTCTTTAAAACGCTCTTTCTTTTTCTCTTCCATAACTTTATTTTGCGCCACAATTTTTCCTTTCACACCTTCAATCAATTTACCTAAAAACATTTTAAAATCCCTCCTTTATGCAATCCGTAGAAAGCGCAAACAGTTTTTCTACCCTTGCTTGATAATTTTCAATGTCAACCACTTCACTTTTGCATTTTTTAAGCACATTCTTAATCGACTCTTCGCTTACATAATCTTGCGCCTCTAAGTATTTTCGGTATAGTTTATTAAGTCCGCCTGTAATATTACTTGCAAGCGCAGCACCTCGTATATTATGAACGTATCTATCGTTAAAACCTCTATCTAAACCGTGCCAACAAAACAATTTAAAATGTTTTCGCAATGAGTCAACTGAAGTTTGAAGTAAGCTATCTCCATGCTTTTTTATCGTGTCATCATCAAGCGCTGTATATAGCATTGGACAAACGAGAAGATAGTCTTTGAATTTTTCAGCAGATAGGTCGCCTACATATTCTGTCACCTTTCTATAACCGTTTTTCGTAGGAACAAGAGCCTCTTGAACATCCACTGCTATGCGATTTTTAGTGACAGGATCCTCATAGGTGGTCTTAGCCATATTACCATAGACATCAAAATAGACGCCTTCTGAGTTGTATTTTTCTTTCACAAAAACAACGCCATTATTTAAACAAGGACTAACAAAATATGCTTCAGGATAAACCGACTTAACAACAATTCTAGTAACAAAATCAAGCGGATTTTCCATATTCCTTATAGCCAAATATTCTTGAAAATTCATTTCACACCTCTTATAACTAAATTATACGCCATAACAAGCAAGATGTCAATAGTGAATTTTAAGAAATTAGCGATAAATAATAAATCAATATCTACCTATTAGTTCGTCAATAGAACCGCCAAGATTTTTAGCGATATAATAAATTATATCAAGTCTCGGAACTGAGCCTGCCCTTTCACGCTTCGCTTAAAAATATTATAGACAATAAAAAAACCACTGACATAAGTCAGTGGAATTTTATCAATTAAATAGTTGAATTGGTTAGTTGTCAAGAACCTTTAAT
>CALVZE010000032.1 GCA_944372445.1 uncultured Clostridia bacterium | reverse complement strand
TTGAAAATATTACAAATATACAAAATTTAATAAATAATTGTAAAGTTTTTTGATATTTTTTATAAAATTGTTTGGTTGTGAGGTTTTGTTGTGATATAATGTGAAAGTCGAGTGTTTAGCTCGCTTAAAGGGAGGATATGTGAAAAAATTAAATGTTAAGGATGAATATTTACTATTGCGTCAAAAGTCATTTTTAGACGAAAGTGAAATTTTGAAACGAATTATAAAATTTAAGTCATACAATATAATCAAAAATAAGGAGGAATTATGAGTGAACACGACAAAATGGTGAAGGTGATAAGGTTTGCGTTGGTTAAAATCGGTTGCAAAATAAATCATTTAGGTTTTCAATATCTATGCTGTGCGATTGAGATTGTTATCATGAACCCGAGAGCGATACATAATCTACTTAAAGAGGTTTATCAGAAGATTAGCGATGAATATAATGTGGGAAATAGGATGACGGTGCATAGTTCGATACGCAATGTGATCGAGCAGACCTATGAAACAGGAAGTTTTCTAGAAATCAACAAACTTTTCAACACAGAAATATACACCTTAGATGACAAGCCAACATGCGGAGAGATAATTGGACTACTTGCAGAATATTACAACTTAAAACTCTACAAAAACGAAGAAATCTTTAAAGATTTTTAGAAATAACAAATAAGCAATCTAAGCCATCAAAAAAATTAAACCATACAAATAAAAATCCACGGGTAAGGTTGCAAACTTTTGAAACTAGCAAAAAAAGATAGTGATAAAGATTTTATTCGCTGTTTTTTTTTGTTTCTTACATAGTGGGATTTTTATTATCTCAATATGCTTGTTTAATTTAATAATGGTGCAGCATTTTCGCAATCGTGATATATTTCTTGTCACTAATTTTAACTTTAACAAGTATGTCAAGTTTTTCCTTTGTGCAGCTTTCGGTTGTAAAATTATGGTACCGCTTATGTAGTTCAGTTGTTTTTGAATAATCATTGTCCGTTTTTTTGGACATGCATAATGTTAAAATGAGCATGTAACAACAGGAGGGAAATATGATATTCTACAAATATACATGCTCAAATCAAACAAAGAACGTTTCAGCCAGTAAAGAAATGACTGACAAGTTAGTGAAACAAGATATAAATTTATACAATACATTTTGTGAAGAAGAACAAGATGATGAAATCTTCTTATTTATGGTTCAAGATGAGGTGGACAAGTTGGTTTTTGATGTTATTTTTAAAAAATCTCTTAATAAAGTTAATATGTTAGATGAGTTTGCTCAAAAGTTTATTAAAAGCCTAGGAAAAAGTTTCGAGATAATAAATAGAAATGAAATCAGCATAAATTCTTTATATAATGATTTGGAACAGGCGAACCAAGAGGAATTTGTGGATAATATTAACTCGATAAAATCAAGGTTCGACATTGATTTTGCTTTTCACCGATGTTTCAATGAATATATGATAAGCAAAAAGAATTTCAGCAAAGACGAAGTTTTGGAACTTTGTGATAAATATGTTTTAAATGATGAGATTAAAGAGGAAATTGAAAGAATCTATGCGCCTAGACAAGATAATACTTTTGGTGTCCCTGTTCACTATATTCTCAACATGGGCGGAAAAACAGGGCAAGATGCAGTTGAAGTTTTGATTGATGCCTTACATTCAAGTGGACGTATGTTACGAGATAAGTACACGGTTTTGCATCCATCTCGCTTACGATGTTGCGACATGGATTTGTTTTTTGAAATCTTGTCGGTTTTTAAAGTGAATGACGGCGGAGTTGTTGTTATATCATCAAATATGGAGATAGATGAAACAGACCGCTACTCAAGAGAGATGGAGGTGCTTGAAAAGATTTGTCAAGTATGTAAATTGGCGAGTAAAGACACAACCATAATCTTTCAACTCTCTTCAGTAAGGGCGAGACAGGAAAATTACATAAAAAACAATTTGTCCAACTTATCCTTTATAGAAATTAAAGATATTGCAATACAAAACGAGATGGCTAAAAATTTTTTGTTGAGAATGGCAAGTAAATATAATATCGTAGAAACTCAAAGTTTACTTAATTTAGTTGAACCAAACAAAAACTACGAAATATTTGAACTAGAGGATATGTTTAAAAATTGGCATAAAAACTATATTCAAACAGTTCAATTTCCACAATATTCCATGTTTATGAAATTAGAAAATCATTCTCAAGAAAAAAATACTAAAAATGAAGGGTATAAAGAATTAAATAGTTTAATAGGACTTAAAAATGTCAAAAAAATTGTAAACGATTTTATAAATTATCAAAAATTGCAACAGGCGTGTGAACATGAAAAAATGAAGATTATGCAATTTAGTCGTCATATGTGCTTTATCGGTAATCCTGGAACAGCAAAGACAACGGTGGCAAGGTTAATCGCTCAGATTATGAAGGAAGAAAATTTACTTTCAACTGGAAGATTGATTGAGGTTGGAAGGGCAGATATTGTAAGTCGATTTGTAGGCGGAACAGCACCAAAGGTCAAGGAACTTTTTAAACAGGCAATTGGGAATGTTCTCTTCATTGATGAGGCGTACTCACTTTGTGACGGTAAAGACGGACTATATGGTGACGAAGCAATAAACACCATCGTTCAGGAAATGGAGAACAATCGTGAGGATACTGTTGTGATTTTTGCCGGCTACAAAAAGGAGATGCAAAAATTTTTAGACAAAAATTCTGGACTTAGAAGTCGAATAGCGTTTGAAGTGGAATTTCCAAATTATAGTGAAGATGAATTGATTGAGATTGCAAAATTATATGCAAAAAAAATTGATGTGGATATTTCACAATGTTTAGATAAGATAAGAGAGATTGTTAAAAATAATATGGACGACAGAAATTTTGGGAATGGAAGATTTATAAGAAGTTTGCTTGAAAAGGCGAGAATGAAACAGGCAACAAGACTTGTAAATAACAACTTGCTCTACACTTCAAAGATGAGAGAACTATTGCCAGAAGATATTGAAATGCCGGTTGTTGGTGCAAATAAATTTTCTATAGGTTTTCATAGTTAAAACTTTGGAGAATTATTAAATGTATGCTATAATAAAAATGGAGAAAAGTATGTTGTCTAATAATAAAAAACTTTCGCCACTTTGCATTTTAGAAGTTTTAAAAGAAAGTAGCGATGAAAATCATCCATTAAAACAAGAACAAATAATTCAAAAACTATATAATAGGTTCGGTTTGGAACTTGAAAGAAAATCTGTTGGGGCAACCATCGACAGTTTGATAGATTTCGGCTTTGACATTGTAAAAACAAGAAATGGTTGTTATTTAGGTGAACGTGAATTTGAAAAAAGCGAAATCTCATATTTGGTGGATGCGGTGTTTTCAAGTAAGTCCATTGACAGCGCACATGCAAGAAAATTGTCGCAAAAACTTTCAAATTTTTTAAGTGAGTATGAAAGAAGAAGATATAAATATATCTACAAATCTGACCAAATTGTGAGAACAGACCAGAAACAACTTTTTTACACAATTGATATCTTAAACGAGGCCATTGAAAATGGCAAACAGGTGGAATTCAATTATAACCGTTTTTATTTTGACAAAGAAAAGCATGAAAAGAAAAAACAAAAACGCTATGTGATCAATCCATATTTTATGATAAACAATCAGGGCAGATATTATCTTGTGTGCAATCTTGACTATTTTGATGATATTGCAAATTATAAAGTGGAACTTATATCAAATATCAAAATCTTAGACTCGCCGATAAAGCCTATCACAAAACTAAAAAATTGCGAAAATGGTGTTGATATGGCAGAGTATACCAACCAAAATATCTATATGTTTCACAATAAAACGGTTGATGCAACTCTTAAAATTTTGAATGAGTATTCAGCCGAGTATGTCGCCGAGTGGTTTGGCAAGAATGCCAGATTTTATATGAAAGACAACATATTGTATGCCGATGTTAAAGTGAATGAGCAGGCGCTTATATATTGGTGTTTGCAATATGGCGAAACGATAGAATTGATTTCACCAAATGAGACAAGAGAAGAAGTGGTAAACAAGATAGACACAATGAGAAACAACTATAAAAAAGGAGAAACAAAATGAAAAAACAAAACAGTGGTGGCAATTTAAATAATCAAATAGAAAAATTAAAAGCGTCGCCCGTTTTTGCATTGACTTTGGGCGCAAAAGAATTATGCCATTCAAATTTTTGGAAATGGCTGATTGACAAAGACAAAAACTTTGCAAAAATTTTCTTTAATGAAATTGATGTGGACAAGATTACCAGTGTTGAAAGAGAAAAAGAACATATGGACATAGTTATTGAAACGGTAAATGGCGATTATGTGATTGAGAACAAATTAAAGTCTTTGCCAAAGAAAGAACAACTTGAAGATTACAGAAATAAGTATGCCAACCCAAAAGACAAAACGAAACATTTTATTCGTGGCATCGTCACAGGAATTTCAAAGCCATCTTTTGATATTCCAAAAGATTGGGAATTTGTCGATTATGAAAAAATTTTGGATGGCATTGGCAACATGTTTCAATCTGCAAATTTAACTAAGGATGACAAAATTGTTGTCAAGGAATATATTGAATCTTCCAAAAGTATGCTTTATGTGATAGATAACAGTTTGGAAAAAGTTGGAGAAACAATGGATTGCTCAAACTTTAACGAACTGTCCGAAATCAAATTGGATGACATCGTAAAAAAATTACAAGCAGATTCGTTTGTTCATTCTTTAAATAAGGAGATAAGGGAACAATTTGAAAACTTGGTAAGAGAAATGGGTTGGGACTTTGATATCCGTCCTGATTTTAGCAACAAAAGTTCGATTGTAGATGTTCGTTTTATTAAACAAATTAATGGGGAAGAAATTTCTTTAGGAGTTCAAATTCAAGATAATAAATTTAAAAAAATGGTTGCTTATAGTGGGGATTCTACTTCTAAAAGAGAGAGTAAAGACGAATTGTTTAAAAAATATCTTTCAATGGGGTGGTTTTGTGATTATGATAAAAACACAAAAGAAATTTTTGGCAAGGCAACTGGCCAGCGAAATTGTTTTTGTTCGTATGTAACAAATACATATACATTTGTGTATCAGTATTTTAACATTGAAGATTATTCTTTTGATGCTTTAAAAGAAGAAATTATAAAACAGATGCAATATGCGTTTAAAATAATAGAGCATAATGATTTGTAATAATTTTATAAAAAAATAAGATTATTAACCAATATTATTATAAAATGAGGAAGTATAAATGAATTACAACGAAAAAGATGAAAAAACTTTTTATAAGGATTACTTTAAATCTGCAGTTACGTTATTTATAAAAAAATCACAAAATAAGAATGAAAGCAGGTATAAATCGTGGGAATATTGTTATAATTTTTTTCATTCAGTCCATGAAAAAATATCTGATAAAAAGCTATCGCTTAAATCTCCCTTTGGAGATGATGGGCAAAAGTGGACATATAAAGACCAACTAAGCCTTCATCTTGCTTTTTACATGGCAAGTTGGGGGATGTATAGGGGAAGTTCTTTTTTACTTCAAAATGACTATACAATTTATTATGGCGTTATTAATGTAATATTCAAAGATGATTATAAAGAACTGTGGAATAATGAGAACCTGTTGAAAGAGAATATGGAAGAAAGGATTGGGTTGACACTAGATATATACAAAGATATACAAAATGCTCTTTATAGGTTTAAAGATTTTTATGATACAAAAAGTTATTTTTGTATTGTTAACGAAAATAGTAGTGAGGAAGATCGAGAGGGATTAAATCCTAAATTTTTAACAATTATAACTAAAATTATGTTGGGAACTATTGGTTGTTTTCCTGCATTAGATCGAAATTTTAAATATGGGTTTGGAATTTCAGATGGCAGTAAAAAATCAGATTTTGTCGAACAAACAATTAAAAGAGTGTTTGATTTAGTATTAGACAAAAAAGAGGAAATTGAGAGTGCTGTAGAAGAAATCAAAAAAGAAATCGAATGCGATGAATTACCGCCAATTATGAAGGCAATTGATATGTATTATTTTATAAAAGGACAAGAAGATACTTTTTTGTATAACTTAGGGTTTAAGAAAAGCGAATTTAATGGCGTGGCTAAAAAAGAAATAAGAGAAAATATAAAAGGAAAAATCGATGGAATTAAGGAGGAAATAGAAAATGCTTTGCCTGAAAAACCAATGCATGAAAAATCAAAAAATGCACTAAAATTTCTTTACAACAATATCTATAAGAAAGACCCTAAAAAAGACACTTCTCCTTGTTTTGATTACATAGCAAATCCTATCATAAGACAATATTGCGAAGAGAATTTGCAAAGCATAAAAGACTTTATAGGAAACTATTATAGGTCAGATAAAGAGGAAGATGACGAAGAATAAAGATGCTGACTATAAACTATAAAATAATAAATCTTAAAAGAGGTGTACATGAATTTAAAAGTTGTTTTAGGAAATATTGTTGATGCCAAAACGGATGCTGTTTTGAATTGTGCCAATTGCTTTTTGGAACGAGGTGGCGGTGTTTGTGGTGCAATTTTTGAAAAGGCAGGGGCAAAAGAATTAGAAAAGGAATGCAAAGAGATTAGATGTTGTGAAATTGGAAAGGCGGTTATAACAAAAGGTTACAACCTGAATGCAAAATATATCATCCATGCTGTTGGACCTATATATCGCGGTCGAGAAAATGACGCTGATTTGTTAAAGCAATCGTATTTAAGCGCACTTGAACTTGCGGATAAACACGAGATAAAATCATTTGCACTATGTTCTATTTCAACAGGAATTTTTGGTTTTCCATTAGACAAAGCAATTCCTATTGCGCTGAATGTCATACACAATTTTGAGCCTAAATCACTTGAAAAATGTTATATGTATTGCATAGATAAGGACATTTATGATTGTTTTTTGAAGGCAGAGCTAAACTACAGAAAAACACATAACTCTTTAAACAGAATACCCACAAAAGTGTTTGTTGATTTTGTCAAAAACAATTCAAAAATTTGTCATACAGATGATGAATTGAAAGAACAGATAAAAAATAGCGAGAAGCAGTTTGAACTTATGAAAACAATCGCATGGGAAAATTTTGAGAGCCTTTCAAAAGTAGAACTGGAAAGAATCCCAATAGGCTGGGTTTATGACTGGACACATGTTTGTGGCGGTGGGCATTATTATCAAGAAAAAGTTGAAAAATTGTATAAAAAGAATAATTTGCCAACAGAATTTAATACTTCGCTTTATCTTAAAAAGTATGATAAATAAAATTTGATATGAAGTTTGCAATATTTTGATGCAACACAAAAATAAAAAGGAGAAAATATGATTTTAATAAATAGTTTAGAAGATTTGGAAAAGTATAAATATCAAACAATTCCTAAAAAACAAGACAAAAAGTTTAAAGTTAAAACTTATAAATTTATGGAGAATGATAAACTCGCCGACGTGACCTTTAATATTGAAATACCATTCGGTTTTTTGGATTTGCAAACAACTGATACTGTAAAGGTTACTAAAAGAAAGAGGACATTGCCAAATATTGAGTTTAAAGAGCCAATATGCTATGCTTTTGGGGCAAACAATATTGTTGCAAACGAGAAATTTAGAGTTGGAAGAATATATGTGAATAACGCTAAATTTTATAAAGACGCTGAAATATATAGCGAACTGCGAGCAAAAGGTAAAGTTGAGGCAAAGAAACTTGAATGCGTTGATGTTAAAGTTTTATGTGGAGAGATGGTTTGTGAGGATTTAATTGTTGATGACATAACTTGTGGAAAGTTAAAAGCGAAAA
>CALVZE010000031.1 GCA_944372445.1 uncultured Clostridia bacterium | reverse complement strand
ATCGCGTTTACGTTTGTTTTCGCCTTTTCGCGACCAAACGAAATCGCACTCATTTAATTCGTTGGCGATTTGTCGCGACTTAAAGAGGATTTGATTGTATCTTAAATAAACTACTATCAAACCTATCCACAACTTTTCGTTTTTCACTTTTCGTTCTTCGCTCCGTAGGTTTGTCCTCTTCCCTGTAGGTGATTTTCAATTTGTGTTTGCCGGGCAAAGCCCTTCTCCAAACAAAATCAAAAATTGATTTGGAGTTCGTAAGCGGTCGCGTTGAGGGAAATTTTCGCGACTTAAAGAGGTTTTGATTATAGAATAGACAAACTTTTATTAAAATTATCCACAGTTCTTCACTCTTCACTTTTCGTTCTTAGTTTAGTGTTTAATGTGGATTGTGAAGCGTGGTTAATTTTAGTGGGTTGTTTTTTAAGGATAAAGTATGAAAATTGCAGTTTTGACATTGGGGTGTAAGGTAAATAAGTATGAGAGCGATGCTCTCATTTTTAAACTGCGCGAAAGAGGTTTTGAGGCGGTTGATACTCTGGAAAATGCTGATGCATATATAATCAACACCTGTGCTGTCACGAATGAAGCTGAGAGAAAATCGCGTCAGATGATTGAGCGTTGTCGAAAGTTTAATGAGAACGCGAGGATTTATGTGCTTGGTTGCGCAAGTCAGAATAGGCCGATGCAGTTTGAAGATAAAGGTGTAACTTTCATTCAGGGTGTGGCAAACAAGCTTAAAATTATTGACCACCTTGAAGATAAGGGCGTAGATTTGTATGAACTTCCTTTAAACTATGAAGATGATATGTTTAGTGCTCAAACTCTCACACGCGCCTTTATCAAAATTCAAGATGGTTGTAATAACTTCTGCACATATTGTATTATTCCATATCTTCGTGGGCGAAGTAGGTCAAGAAACATGGAGAGCGTGATAGGCGAAGTGGAGAAACTGCCAAAAGAGGTCAAAGAAGTGGTGCTTGTGGGTATTGATGTTTCCTCTTACTCTTCAAACGGAAATTCGCTCATAGATTTGCTTGAAAGGTTAGATAAATTTAACTTTCGCCTTAGGCTTTCCTCTATGGAAGATAACTTGGTTAGTGAAGATTTTGTGAGAAGATTAAGTAACTTAAAAAACTTTTGTCCACATTTTCACCTATCTCTTCAAAGCGGGTGTGATGAAGTGCTTAAAAAGATGAATAGAAAATATACCACCGAAGATTTTAAGCGAACAGTTGAACTTATAAGGCGCTATTTCCCACTTGCTGGCATCACCACCGATGTGATAGTCGGCTTTCCAACCGAAACGGAAGAAAATTTTAAAGAAACCGTGAAGTTTGTTGAAGAAATTGAGTTTTCTGACCTACATATCTTTCCATATTCTAACCGCACCGGCACGGTGGCGTCAAAACTTTATAAGGACCTACCAAAAAGCGTAAAATCGAAAAGAGAAAAAGTCTTAGAAGAGATAAAAAAGCGAGATAAACTTAATTTTATTAAAAAGAACGATATTGTCGAAATTTTGCTTGAAGAAGAAAAAGATGGTGAATTTTTTGGATATAGCAAAAATTACATCAAATGCAAGATAAAGGGCGATTTTAACGTTGGAGACATTGTTAAAGCAAAGATCGTTAAGGCGGATTTAAACACTTCCTTTTGTGAAGAGCAATAGATAAGTTAGTTTATAAATGCCTCAAAAACAACCTTAAAAATTAGATTTGTCAAAATAAGACAAAATATGAGAAGATAATCGCTTGATTATCTTTTTTTGTGTCTTGAAAAGATTTATAATCGTTAAAGAGGTGGTGAATTTGGCAAGAAAAATTGTTGTAACAAGTGGTAAGGGCGGAGTTGGAAAGACTACTGTGTGCGCGAATTTGGGCGTATATCTTTCGCGCCTTGGCTTTCGTGTTGCTATGCTGGATGTTGACATTGGACTTAACAACCTTGATGTTGTCATGGGTATGGAAAGGCAGGTGGTCTTCGACATCACCGATGTTGTCAGTGGAAAGTGTAGGGTCAGGCAGGCGCTCATTGAGGACTATAACTATCCATCGCTCTATCTTTTGCCGTCCTCTCATTCCTATGCGTCAAGCAAGATTACCGGTGAGCATATTAAAAATATCACAGATATCATCGACCATTCCTTTGACTATATTCTCTTAGATTGTCCTGCGGGTGTGGAAGCTGGTTTTCATCGGGCGGTGTATCCGGCAAATGAGGCGATAGTTGTGGTTACTCCGCACATATCCAGCCTTCGCGATGCCGACAAGGTGGTTTCCATTCTTTCAAAATACCAAATAGAAAATAAGTATCTTGTTATAAATAGGATGAGGGGCGATTTACTTCTTAATGGTGACATGCTGAGCCTTGAAAGTATTGTAAAAGCAATGGGTATACCGCTTGTCGGTGTTATTCCAGAGGATGACGATGTGGGTAAGATGTCATCGGACGGTCGAATACTTACCGATTGTGAAAGCGCAAGAGCGTTTACGCTTCTCGCTGAGAATATTCATAATGGAAGTAAGAAAATCTTTGATTGCACCTATAAGTATCGTGGAATTTTGGGCTTTTTCAAGCGAAATATCAAAAAGCATGTCTAAGGAGTTTTTATGTTTAAATTGAAAGAAATTTTAGTTAATGATAAGTTTGAAAACATTTCAAAGATAGGAAATTTACTTGAAAGTGAAGTGACTGAAGTCGCCAAAAACTATTTAGTGCTTTCAAGCGGAACTATCGTTCGCTATCGAAAAGACGGCGACAAATATGTGTTTAATATTGAGCTTACCGCGGAGCGCGTTAAGCCATTTGGGAAGATAATAGGCTAGAAAATCTAATATTTTGCTTTATTTAAGCTTAGAGTTAGATAAATTTGTTAAAAATTCTTTACTTTTTGAAATTGTTATGCTATAATCTTCTTGTCGATTGATGCAACACACAGTTTTTTGGAGTCCTTCGACCTTAACTTTGTGTCTGCAAATAACTTAAAAATGGAGGGAAAAATGGAAAACAAAAGCGAAATTATTGCAAAGTTTAAGCAGTCTGAAAATGACACGGGTTCTGTTCAAGTTCAAGTTGCACTTCTTACCAACAGAATTAATCATTTAACAGAGCACCTTAAAAAGAATCCTAAGGACAATCATTCAAGACGCGGTCTTCTTCAAATGGTTGGTAAAAGAAAGGGCTTCTTGCAATATCTTAAAGACAGAGATATTGAAGCTTACAGACAGCTTATCAAAGAGTTAAACATTAGAGAAGTGAAATAGTTAAAGAAAGGGGGAGATACTACTTTTTTGCTCCCTTTTTTGTTATCTTCTTATTTTCATCTTTTAAAGGAGTTCATTATGCAAACAGATTTATCAAAAAAATTTAAGCTAGATGTTGCAGGTAAAGAAATTATTTTTGAAACAGGGGCGCTTTGCATGCAATCTAACGGTTCTTGCCTAGTTCGTTCGGGCGATACCGTCATCATGGTTAACGTGACTATGAGCGAAGAGCCAAAGCCAGGTATTGATTTCTTTCCTCTTTCCGTGGAATATCAAGAAAAGATGTATTCAGTTGGAAAAATCCCGGGTGGTTTCAAAAAGCGCGAGGGTCGTCCTTCTGACAAAGCGATACTTGTTTCTCGTCTTATCGACCGCCCGCTTCGTCCGCTCTTTCCAAAGGGATTTTTCAACGATGTAGTGGTTGTGGCAACAGCGCTTTCTATCGACCCTGATGTTAGTCCAGAGCCTCTTGCCATGCTCGGTTCCTCTTTCGCGCTTTCTATAAGTGATATCCCTTTCCAAGGACCAACAGGTTCAGTGCTTGTTGGTATGGTTGACGGCAAATTCATCATAAATCCAAATCAAGAAGAACGCGAAAAGAGCGACTTACACCTTACTGTTTCTGGAACAGAAGAAGCGGTGCTTATGGTGGAAGCGGGCGCTAACGAAGTGCCAGAGGAAACAATCTTAGATGCTATTATGTTTGCACATGAAGAGATCAAGAAGATTGTTAGGTTTATAAAGAAGGTTAAAGTAGAGATAGGCAAGCCTGTCAACGAAAAGATTTCATATTATGTCGTGCCAGATGAAATAGATAAAGATGTTCGCGCGTATGCAGATAGTCTTCTTGATGAGGCGCTTGATACCTTTGATAGACATGAGCGTCAAAAGAGGCAGGATGATGTTAAAGCGAAAGTGCTTGAACATTTTGCTGAAACCTATCCGGAAAAAGAGCGTGAAATCGGCGATGTCCTTTACAAGATGACGAAAGAGAAAGTTCGTGCAAAAATCTTAGATAAAGGTATTCGTCCAGACGGCAGAACTTTGGAGCAAATTCGTCCAATTTGGTGCGAAGTCGGTGTGCTTCCACGCGTGCATGGAAGTGCGGTGTTCACTCGCGGGGAAACTCAGGTGCTTTCCGCTTTGACATTAGGAACGGTCAGTGATGTGCAACAGCTTGACGGCTTAGACGATGAAGAAGTTAACCGCTATGTTCATCATTACAATATGCCACCATATGCAACTGGCGAAGCTAAGATGATAAAGGGGACAGGTAGAAGAGAGATAGGCCATGGTGCTCTTGCAGAGCGTGCCTTAGAGCCTGTTGTGCCAAAGGAAGATGTCTTCCCTTATGCACTTAGAATTGTCAGCGAAGTGCTTTCTTCAAATGGTTCATCATCTATGGCAAGCGTTTGTGGTTCAACTCTTGCACTCATGGATGGCGGTGTGCCAATATCTGCTCCTGTTGCTGGAATTGCCATGGGATTAATTAAGGATGAAAAGTCTAAAAAGGTGGCAGTATTATCCGATATTCAAGGCTTAGAGGACTTTTTAGGCGATATGGACTTCAAGGTTACAGGAACAAGCAAGGGTGTTACTGCTATTCAAATGGATATCAAAATTCATGGTATCGACAAGCCAATATTACTTGAAGCCTTGATGCGTGCTAGAATTGGTAGAATGTATATTATGGACAAACTTCTTGCCTCTATCAGCGAGCCAAGAAAGAGTATTTCAAAATATGCTCCAAAGATTATCACCTTTGAAATCGACCCTGAAAAGATTAAAGATGTCATCGGTTCTGGCGGAAAGACAATCAACAAGATTATCGCAGAAACTGGCGTTAAAATTGATATTGAAGATGACGGAAGCGTATTCATTGCTTCTGTTGATGAAGAGATGAATGAAAAAGCCAAGAAGATTATTCTTTCTATTGTGGAAGATATTGAAGTTGGTGATGTTTATGACGGTAAAGTTTCAAGAATTACCACTTTTGGCGCTTTCGTTGATTTAGGTATGGGAAAAGAGGGAATGATTCATATTTCAAAACTCTCCTCAAAACGAGTTAATAAAGTTGAAGATGTTGTTAAAGTTGGTGATGCCGTTGAAGTTGAAGTTATAAAGATTGACGAAAAGGGTAGAATTGACTTAAAACGACTTGAAAAGAAAGAAGATAAATAAAAAAGTATATGATTTAGTTTCATTAAACTTAAATCTTTATAAAATCAAAAATATTAATTTGTTATAAGGAGATTTGAATTGGAGCTTTTTTGTTTAGAACATATTTTATTCATGGTGGTTATAGCCTTAATAATGGGATTATCCATTTTCTTAATCTTAAAATTTGTTCCGAAAGAAAAAATGTTTATTCCTATTAAAATTTTAGCCGCAATAGGATTAATTTTAATTATAATATATCGAATTGTAGTTGCAAAATCAAGAACATCAACATTTATTGACTTCTTGCCAGATACTTATTGTAGTATGATGGGGTTTATTATGCCTTTAGTTGTTTTGTTTTTTAAGCCAAACACTAAAATTTTTCAATATGCTCTATTTGCTGGAATGATAGGTGGACTATTAACTTATATATATCCTGATTTTATTGTTTATTTTGATACAATGTTTAATATACATCCTTTTACTGGTTATTTGTATCATGTTTTTATGCTGTTTATTTTTTTAATTGCGATCATATCAAAGTATTTTGTTCCAACTTTTAAAAATTGGATTTCTTTACCAATAGGATTGGCATTTATGGTTGTTGTAGGAGTTTTTGGAAATAGTGTGCTTAATCAATCAAACAATATGTATTTAAATGCACCTTTAATTGATGGAACATTTTTTACATGGTACATTGTCGGGATTTTATTTTTAGTGCTATACACATTGATTATTCAAATCTATGAGATGTGCACAATAGAACCGAAAGAATGGACAGTTGTTAAAGGTTGGAATTGTGTAATAAGTAAGTTTAAAGAAATAAAGTTCAAGACAAATATAGACAAAAGAAAAGCTCTTAAAAACGAAATTCAAAATAATACGGAAAATAAAAAAGTCGACAATGTTGAAATCTTAGCTTCTAGTTTAGATGGAAAAGAAGATATAAAAGATTAAAAAACGAAAAAGTAAAAAATTATAAGCAATGATATTATTTTTTAGCACTTTAACGATAAGTTAGGGTGTTTTTTATGTAAGAAATGCTTTTTCTTATTCTAAACACTTTTATTTTTTATTTGAGGTGATTTTTTTTACCATGCCACGAAGATTTGAAAAGTTTGTTAAAATTTCATAAGTGATTGTCTTAGCTTTTTTTGCTAAATAAGATGCATCTCTTAAAACAATAACTTCATCTCCAACATTTACGCCTTCATCTATTTTAACAAAAAAAGCATCCATACAGATATTGCCAACGCTTTTATATTTTTTTCCATTAATACTGACTGAAAACTTTTGCGACAGCGTTCTAGCAAGCCCGTCACCATAGCCTATTTGAACTACGCCAAAAAATCCACTTTTTTGAACCTGATATTTTTTGCCATAGCCAATATATTCACCTTTTTTTGCATAGAATTTTTTTATAATATGAGATGAAATAGTCATGACTTTTAGTTTGTTTGGCAGATAGCCGTAAGCTCCGATACCCAAACGAAGCATGTCATAGTTAAAATTATAGCCATAAATTCCACTTCCGCCAAAGCATATCGGCGCATTTTGTTTTATAAACTTTCTTAAAGTGCAGAAATTTTTATATTGTTTTTTTGTTTTGTTTTTATCTGCGGTGTCAGAAAAATGAGTGTAAATTGATTTAAGTTCGATGTTGTTTGCTTCCAAAATATTGTTTATACTTTTTAAAACAATTTCACTTTTTGTTCCAAACCTATTCATGCCGGTATTTATGGCAAGATGTAAAAGATGTGTGCATTTGTCAACAATTGCCTTTCTCAGTTCATCTTCATTTTCAATTATAAATTCTATGTTGTTTTCTCTGCAAAGTTTGTAATTTTTTACAGGGGCAAAAATAATTACGCGTTTTTTTGTTAAAGCTCTTACAAAAAGAGCTTCCTTAATATTGACAACTCCAAAGGCGTCAACATACCTAGAACTAAACTTAACTATCTCTTCTATTCCATGACCATAGGCGTTTGCTTTTACCATAAGGCAGATGTTTTTGCTGGAATAGCAAGAAAGATTGTGTTTGAGTGCGTCTATATCTAAATATTTAAAATTTTCCATATCATTATATATATTTTTTATAAAATTAATGTTAATAGCGTGTTAATCGAAAAAAGTCGAAAACATGACGCACTTTTGCCGTCAAGAGTATGAAATTTTGTGCTGTGTTTAGTAAAATTTAGTAGGAGGCAGAATATGAATAAGCCACGATATACACTGAGAATATCAAATATTTTGCAGGCGAAGATAAGCTATACAGCAAATTATAACGGGCGCTCTAAGAATAAGGAAATCGAGTATGCTATCAAGCGCTACCTGACGGATTTTGAAAGACTTCATGGTGAAATTGATATAAAAAAAGATACGAATTTCTAAATAAAGTTAACAAAAATAATTGACTTTTGTGGAAATGTGTTGTATAATACACATAGTTTTTTCTATTGACAAATTTATTTAAAAATCAATAGGAAAAAGACAGGGGGAATTAAAATTTCAATTTTAGGTTGCTAACTCAGTCCATTCGACTTTTAATCGAAGGGTCCGAGGCATTATCCTAAAATTAAAAATTTCAGGGAACCCATTCTCGCCCAGGGGTCTCACTCTTGACAAAACAAAATTTAATACTTTTTATTTGGGTTGCTAGCTCAGTTGGTAGAGCATTCGACTCTTAAATAATTGGTCTGTATGCTCAAAACTCCTTATTTTCCTAGTATTTACAAGGTTTTTATACTTATGGAAATTGAAAGTTATAAAACTTTTATAAAAAACCTTATAAAAATCAATATAAATTTGGGTTATTAGCTCAGTTGGTAGAGCACCTGACTCTTAATCGAAGGGTCCGAAAAGACATAAAACTATAAATATGGACCAGTAGCTCAGTTGGTAGAGCAATTGACTCTTAATCAATGGGTCCAGGGTTCGAGTCCCTGCTGGTCCACCATAAATCCCTTATTTTATAAGGGATTTTATTATTTTTACATAACTAATTTTTACTTAAAAGTGTCTAACAATTTTGTAAAAAGTGTCTAAAAAATGTCATTTTTGCATGTAAAATTTTAATATTTCACATTGCATAAAAACATCGA
>CALVZE010000030.1 GCA_944372445.1 uncultured Clostridia bacterium | reverse complement strand
TTTAAATGTTATGCAAACACAACATACAGGAAAGTTTATTAACATTAACACAATATATAGTGCTTTTTAGTCTTTTTGAAAAAAGACATTTTGGATAGGTGATTTGGTGCTGGTGGTGGGGGTCGAACCCACATGAAGTTGCCCTCGCGGGATTTTGAGTCCCGTGCGTCTGCCATTCCGCCACACCAGCATGTTTTTTTGTTGCCTTATTAATATTATTTGTAGATTAAGCGTGTGACATTAAACACAAATTGATTTTGCAACGCTAAAAGTTTATCATATTTCAACCTTTTTTGCAAGTGATTTTAATTTATTTTTTTATTTTTAACCTTATTCTCTTGATTATTTTTTTAGAAGTCTTTATAATATTATTGAAAAATAGGTAAAACGAAATGATATTTAAGAAATTTTTTAATCAAAATTCCGCTCTTGTAAAAAATTATGCGGAGAAGTTTAATGTTTTACCGTCAACTATGTATTTGATATTGTCACGAGGAATTACAAGCGAAAAGGAAATTGAAGAATATCTGTCGGTAGGTCCGCTTTTAAATCCGTTTTTAATTAAAGGGATGAAAGAGTTTTGTGAAAGAATTAAACTAGCGAAAGAATTAGGCGACAGGGTTCTAGTATTTGGCGATTACGATGTTGACGGTATTAGTGCTACTGCCATTATGCTTAAAACACTAAAAAAGCTTGGTATTGATGCATCTTTCTATCTTCCTAATAGATATGAGGATGGATATGGTCTTTCATGCGAGGTTATAGACAAGATTGAGAAGAAGTTTTGTCCAGACCTTATCATCACGGTTGACTGCGGAATATCTTGTCATGACGAAGTGGAATATTGCAAGAAAAAAGGCATTGACATCATTATCACTGACCATCATGAAATTCCTGACATCTTGCCAGAAACGCTTGTGCTAAATGCCAAGATTAAAGGGCAAGATTATCCATTTTCTGAAATTTGCGGAACGGGAATGGCGTATAAGATAAGTGAGGCGCTCTTAGGGCAGAAAAAGGCAGAAGAGTTTTTGCCGATTGCGGCAATTGCGACCATAGCAGACATTGTTTCTTTGACGGGAGAAAATCGAAATATTGTTAAGCGTGGGTTTCTTTGCTTTGACAAGTTACCGATTGGCTTAAAACAGCTTTTTAAAGAGAACAAAGTTCCTTTTAATAATCCGTCTGCAAGTGATATTGCTTTTAAAATTGCACCAAAGATAAATTCAGCGGGTAGAATGGGTAAAGCTGAGGACAGTTTAAAACTCTATATGAGCGAAGATATGGCGGAAATTAGAGCCTACCTTCAAAAGATAAACAAGCACAATCAAAAGCGCCAAGAACTGTCGGCTATAATTATGGAAGACGCGGAAAAGGCGATTAAAAAAATGGATTTGTCAAAGACGCGAGTAATCACTCTTGCGTCTAAGAAGTGGGACCAAGGCATTTTAGGTATCGCATGTGCTAGACTTGTAGAAGAGTATAACAGACCCGTCTTTCTGTTTTCGCAAGTGGGCGATGTTTTACATGGCTCTGGAAGGAGTATAGATGATATCAACATCCACAAACTTCTTTCATCTATGTCTGACATTCTTGAAACTTTTGGAGGACACACCATGGCGGCAGGATTGACGCTTAAAAGAAGCAACTACGAAGAATTTTCAAAGCGCGTCAACGCCTTTGTGTTTGAAAACATAAATGATGAAGTTTTTATGCCAATTAAGTATTATGACCTTGATATCAAGCTTGAAGAGATAGATGACAGGTTTTTGAAAGAACTTAATCTTTTAGAGCCTTATGGCTGTGGAAATCCTAAGCCTAAATTTAGGATAAACGCTGAGAAAATTGAGCTTGCACCGATGAAGTATTGTCCTCAGCATTGCAACATAAAAATAGGCGACTTGGGGCTTGTGTATTTTAATTTTATGAAAAGTTATAATGCGCTTTTCTTTTCGAGATATAAGTCTTTCATATTTGAATTTCAAGGGCAGGGAAAGAATGGCAATGTTTCCTATTTTGATGCGGGAAGTTTCATAATTGAAAACGCCAACACATATACTTATCCAGTGCAATTAGAAGAGCTTTACTATGACAATGTCGAGAGCTTAGACTTTGTATATTATCCGCCAAATGAGCTTTTGAATTTTGTGGTCGGCACAGAAAAAAGTGTGTATGGCACAGCTTTTGTCACTTTTGACGCCTATGAATATGTCGCTTTTTCGCGCAATTATTCAAAAGACAACATCTTTCACATGGGAATATATGACGAAAGTTTAATCGGTTATAACAGCCTGCTTTTGGCTCCGCGTGGAGTGGAATGGGCGAAGAATTTTGAGAAGATAGTCTTTCTTTCGCCTGTTTTAGATAGTGCTTACTTAAATGAAATAAAAAAGGTATCAAATGCTGAAATATATCTTCCAACTGAGGTTAAAGAAGACAAAAATAGGTATAAAAACATTAGTTTGTCACGAGAAAGCTTTGGAAAAGTTTTTAAAGCGCTTGTAGCACGAGGAGGACAGAAATACTATTCGCCTGTTGACTTTTATGAGGCAAAGTTAAAAGGCAAAGTCACTTTTGATACTTTCTATGTTGCCTATTTGACTTTTTTAGAGCTTGGGCTTATTAAAAAGGATGAGGAAGGATTTTTTAGCCATAGCGAAGTAAAAAATATTAAGAAACCGCTTCAAGCTTCAAAGTTCTACAACAAGCTTCAACTATTGTCGCTTATAGGAAATAAAAAATAATACTTTTTATTTTTCATAGAGCAAACTGACTACGCAAGATAAAGATATTGTAGATAGTTATGGAGATAAAAATGAGAGAAAAAGTAATAGATAACATAAAAAGCCATTTTAGGTTATCGCCACATGAAAATAAATTGATGAATATTTTGGTGGTGGAGGATATTAACCTTGACCGCCTTAATCATGTCATTGATATTATGGCGGAATATCGCATGCAAAATGAAGTTTTGATGGGGTATCTTCTTTTTCAATTCTATAAAGTTCGCGACAAGGAAGCGGAGGACTATGTAGATGAACTAACGCCTAATCAACAGAAACTTTACGAAACTTTTAAACTTTTAAGAAATGTCAACACCATATCAAAAAGTGGTGAGGCGGAGGATATTAAGCGTATGTTTGTGGCAATATGCCAAGATATGCGTGTCGTTATAATTAAATTTGCGACCATAGATTACGATTTGTCGCGGATAACTCTTCCTATGGGAGAAGAAACACGAAAGTTTGTTAAAATGGTGGCTGATATCTTTTCGCCACTTGCTGAAAGTTTAGGACTAAGTAAATTTAAATCATCTTTTGAAGAGAACACATTTAAGCTTTTGGAACCAGTGGCGTATAATGAATTAAAGAATAATGCGCTTATGAAAACTGACGACAACATGCGCCAAATGCAGATTGTCGAGAAAAAACTTATTAAAATTTTGAATGAGCTTGGAGTCGAAGGCGAAATTCAAAAGAGGCAAAAACATTTTTATAGCGTCTATAAAAAAATTAAGAAAAAGAATATCACGCTTGGTAAAGTCTATGACCTTTTGGCTATGCGCGTGCTTGTGCCGAGTGTGGAAGATTGTTATTCTGTTTTAGGTAAAATTCATGCTATATACAAGCCTATTCCTGAGCGAGTTAAGGATTATATAGCCAATCCTAAACCTAATGGCTATCAAAGTTTGCATACAACTATCATAGCCGACAACAACAGACCTCTTGAAATTCAAATTAGAACCTTTGAGATGCACAGGCATGCCGAGTATGGTATTGCGGCGCATTGGATTTATAAGGAAAGACGAAAGTCAAACAAGTTTGATGCAAGATTTGCTCGTTTTAAGGAGATTTTGGACAATGCTGATGAGCTTCCGCCTGAGGAGTTTTTGGAGACATTGAAAAGCGACCTCTATGGCGAAAGTATTTTTGTGCAGACACCGAAGGGCAAAGTTTTGGAGCTTCCTGTTCATTCTACTGTTATCGATTTTGCCTATGCGATTCACAGCGAGATAGGAAATAGATGTGTCGGCGGAAAAATCAACGGCAAACTTTTTCCTATAACCACAGAGCTAAACAATGGCGACACTGTGGAAATTATCACCAATCAAAACAGCAAAGGACCTTCACGCGATTGGTTGAAACATGTCAAAACCTCTTCGGCGCGCTCTAAAATTCGGTCGTTTTTCAAAAGCGAATTTAAGGAAGAAAATACACGAGTTGGTAAAAATATTTTTGAACAAGCACTTAAAGCTAAGAATTTAAATATTACCAAGGTGGAAAAGGAGAAGTATTTAAACGAAATTGCTTCCTCTCTTATGATGGAAACGCCAGAAATGCTATATGCTGAGATAGGCGGTGGAACATTACAAGCGTCCTCTATCATAGGCAGACTTTTGAACCTATATTATAAAGAAAAATCGAAAGAAGTCACAGAAAGAGTGATTGAAGTCAAGAGAGATAAGGACGGCGTGCTTATTGACGGTGACAGCGGTCTTCTCATACGATTTGCTGGTTGCTGTTCGCCTGTTATGGGAGATGAAATTATTGGTTACATTTCGCACGGACGAGGTGTGACGATACATAGAAAAGAATGTCCAAATTTAAGATATCTTGAAAACGAAAGACTTATCTCAGCTAAATGGGAGCAAAACTCAGGCTCGAAATTTACGGCGGTTATCAAAGTTATATCAAACGATGATAAGGCTGGCGATTATATCAACAATGTGGCAAGAAATTTAAAATTAAATTTAAAAGGTTTTTCATATAAAAAGATGAAAAATGATTTGATTTTTGATATAATATTAGAAGTAAAAGACAAATCTGAGATTGACAGTGCTATCAAAACTTTTGAAAGTGTTAAGGGTGTAGAAAAAGTATATAGGAGCGAATAATGAAGATTGTTTGTGACAGCGAGTGTTTTCAAAACGATATGCAAGACTTAGTCAACTTCTTTGACCCAGAAGGTGACATGTCTTTCTCTTTGCACCACAGCGACAGCACTTTGGACAGCACGCTAACAAGCAAGATAGAGGTGGAAAATAATGGTGAGATTAAAGAATATGTAAAATTTTTCACCATTCCTGTCGGACTTAGTGCTTTGCGAGAAAAGAGCGTGATTAAGAGTTTTTTCAAAAATCATCTTTATCAGGTGTTAAGTTCTCTCACAAAAAAAGTTTTGCCATGGGGGTCGCTCACTGGTGTTAGACCTTGCAAGTTTATGCGCGAAATGGTGGAGCGCGGAGAGATAAAAGAGCATATCGTTCCGGAAGTTTTGATGAAAGAATATTTTGTGAATGAAGATAAGGCGAAACTTGTCTATGAAATTATGAAACATCAAAAGTGTATTATAAAAAATGACAAACTTGTTGACCTATTCATAAACATTCCAATCTGTCCTACTAGGTGCAATTATTGTTCTTTCATTTCAAATGAGTTATGTAAAGTGGCTGATAAGGTTGACAAATACTTAGATTGTCTTTTAAAGGAACTAAAAGCTGTCAAAGAGCTTATTGCCGAAAAGTCATATATTGTTAGAACTATCTACATAGGTGGCGGAACACCAACAGTGTTAACGGCAAAACAACTTGATAGACTACTCGGAGAAATCAACTATCCTGTTTCAGAATTCACGGTTGAATGTGGCAGAGCTGACACAATTACAAGAGAAAAGCTAGAAATTTTAAAAAGACATAATGTAAATCGAATTTCCATAAATCCGCAAACTTTTTGTGAAACAACCTTGAAAAGAATAGGCAGAAAGCAAACAAACAAGCAGATACTTGAAGCGTATATGCTTGCTATGGAGTATGATTTCATTGTCAATATGGACATGATTGCGGGACTCCCGGGGGAAAAGCTTGGAATATTCAAGCGTTCCATAAATACACTTTTAGAGCTTGCACCGCAAAATATAACCGTTCATACATTGACAATAAAAAACGGAGCGCCACTTAAAGAAGATAAATCGCAAATTTCACAGCGCGATGTTCCAAAAATGATAGACTATGCAGAAAGCGTGTTGCAAGCGAACGGTTATAAGCCATACTATATATATAGGCAAAAGCACCAAATAGGTGGACTTGAAAATGTCGGCTATTTTAGAGATGGTCATGTGTGCATATTTAATATCGATAGCATGGAAGATGTTTCGTCAATTATTGGAGTTGGCGCTGGGGCTATCAGTAAGCGAGTTTTTAATTTAGAAAACAGACTTGAAAGACAACCAAATTGTAAGTTTATAGAGGACTATATTGCACGCATAGATGAGATGGTAGAGAAAAAGATAAAGTTCTTTTCGTAAAAGTGTATAAAATTAAAATTTATACGCTTTTTTTGTTAAAAAATAAGAAATTTGGCGTAATTTTTGATATTTTTAAATATTTAAGCTAAAAATTTTAAATGTTAAAAAATGTAATAAGTTTTGTTTGCATATATCAATTTTCGGTTGTATTATTTGAAATTGAAAACTATGTGCAAATTTAATAGATTATTATGAATTTGTTTGTATACAACATCGCAGTTTGACTAAATAGCTTGGTATTGCATAGTTGCTTCGTGCATGCTTCAACTTTGATATTAAAGTTTTTAGACAAAAAGAGTGTAAATATTCCTCTTTTTGTTATTTTTTTTAACGGCTTTAAGTTAGATGATGTAATATCATGTTTATAGTGAGGCAAAATGGAAATAGTTATTGAATATGTACTAATTGAAAATCTATTCATTGACTTGATGATTTTTAAAACTACCGCTTTGGTTTTAAAAATTAAAGGACGCTACTTTTTTTTAGTTTCGCTTTTTGCTTCTGTATTTGCTTTGATACTTCCTATCTTTCATCTTGGCAGTGTGTCTTCATTTTTTGTAAAAATACTTTTTGGAGTTCTTTTAGTTAATCTCTCTTTTAAGTTTTCCACCTTTCGGTCGTTTCTAAAAGTTTTTTTGGTTTTTATCTTTTCCACTTTTCTCTATGGAGGGGTGGCAAGTTTTATCACTCAAACATTTGGAGAGGTTGCGGTGCTAGTTCTTTTAGGCGGTGTGACGCTTTCTTATTTTGTTACAAAATATATTGTTAAATTTCTGTCTAGAAGAAAACAAGTGCAAAATTTTTGTTATGATGTCGAATTAGAAGTGAGTGGAAGGCGTCTTAATTGTAAAGGTTTCTTGGACACTGGAAATTTGCTTACAGACCCGCTGACAAGTCGCCCCGTTTCTATAATTGGGCTTAAACTTTTTACTCAAATATTTGGAGAAGACAGTATGCTTGAATTATTAACGAAGAAGGTGGATGTTTCAAAATTTAAACTAGGACACTACATTTCTCTTGATACCGTTGGAAAAAGTGATAAGGTTTTAGCCTTTGAAATTGACAAGATGTTTGTTGAGGGCAGAGAGGTTGCAGATTGCCCTATCTTGGCATTGTCCTTTAAAGACTTCCCTTCTTATGAAATGATATTGAACAGCACATTTGTGTAAAACACAAAAAATCACTAAAAAATCACTAAAAAATCAAAAAAAATGTAAAAAATGACTATTTTTATGAAATTTTAGGAGGAAATATGAAACTTTTTTATAAAATCAAGTTGGCGCTTTTTAGGCTGTTGCATAGAGATGAGTGGCAAGAAGCTCAAAATTATGTCTTTTATATTAGTGGTAAGGATGTTCTTCCTGAGCCACTTGATTATGATGAGGAGCTTCTTTTATTAGAGGAAATCCAAAAGGGCAGTAAGGTTGCGCGAGATAGACTTATCGAACACAACATAAGGCTTGTTGTGTATATTGCAAAAAAATTTGAAAATAGCGGTATGGAACTTGACGACCTAATTTCTATCGGTGCTATTGGCTTAATTAAAGCAGTTAAAACTTATAGTCTTGACAAGAATATAAAACTTGCTACCTATGCTAGTCGTTGTATTGAAAATGAAATTTTAATGCAGTTAAGAAAAAATACGCGTATAAAAAACGAGGTGAGTTTGGATGAACCGCTGTCCTCCGATGGTGATGGAAACGAACTATTGCTTGCTGACATCCTTCCTGTTGAGGAAGATACTGTTTCGAAGGGTGTCGAGATGAGTGCCGATAAGCAGATACTTTTTAATGTTTTGAAAAAGCTAGATGTTCGCGAGCAAAAAATTATGATATATCGCTTTGGGTTAAACGGTGAAGATGAAAAAACACAGAAAGAAGTTGCTGATATCATGGGGATAAGCCAAAGTTATATATCGCGCATTGAGAAGAAAATTTTAAATAAGATTAAGAAAAAATTAGAAAAAGAAGATGTAATTTAAGTTTTTTTATACCTTTGACAAAATAGACAAAGAGTGATATAATTAATGCGAGGTGAAAAAATGAAAAAACAAAAAGAAGAATTGATAAATAAAGATATGACGATAGGAGAGGTATTGGAATTAGATGCAAGTCTTGCCGATGTTTTTATGGGCTTTGGTATGCATTGCATTTCTTGTCCTGTAAGTCAAATGGAAACGGTGGAAGAAGCGTGTCTTGTGCATGGGCTAGAATGTGACTTTGTTTTAAAGAAGCTCAATGAAAATGTTAAGAAAAAGAAATAATTATTTTAACAAAAATAAGGAAGTGCTGTTTTTAGTTTGTAGGGTTAACAAGTAGCACTTCTTTTTTTATTGAGTAAGCCGTTAAGTTCAGTGAAGTTTTTTATTTGAAATTTATACCTTGTCTTAATTAATTTACA
>CALVZE010000029.1 GCA_944372445.1 uncultured Clostridia bacterium | reverse complement strand
ATATTCACTATAAAAATTGTTTAGAAAATGGTCATATGTTTCAGGCTGTGCTTTCATTTCGACATCCAAAACCTCATTAAAAGCTTTTACAAATCCTGCTTGATTAAATGTTCCATCATTATAAATAAGTTCTTCTGGAGGAATTACAGGTTCTTCAACTATTGGCTTTTCGTTTTCATCAATTGGCGGATTTTCGTCTTTAGAACAGGCTGTTAAAAAAAATGGATTAGAAATCACCGCAAAACCTAATATTAATGATAAACATTTTAATTTTTTCTTCATGTATGTATCCTCCTCTATCTTTTCAAATAAATTATAACATGTATTTTTACAAAATTCAATACCTTTTTTGAAAATTTTTGCAATAAAAACCGTCAAAAAAATTGTTTTTTAACGAATTTAATCGTATGTTGCCTAACTATGTTCATTATTTCCGACAAAACTGCGCATGAAGTAAAACAAATATTGTTGAGCATAACCAGCGAGATTTCCAAATTTTTCCACAAGCTTTTCTCTTATTTTTTCTCTGTTTTCAAGAGGTTCATAATACTTGTTATACATCTTTGCAATCCAAGTATCGACAGGAAAAACATCTTTTCTACCATATCCAAACAAAAGAATGCAGTCTGCAACTTTCGGTCCCACGCCAGAAAGTACAATAAGTTTATTCCTAAGCTCAGGGGTTTTTAAATTATCATATTCTTTCAATTTTTCCTCATCAACCTGCCGAATAACTTTATATAAATAGCCCGCTCTATACCCCGCTCCTATATCTTTAAAGAAAGTTTCATCTTTTTTTAACATACTTTCGCGTGTCGGAAAGGCGTGATATGTTCCCATGTCTTTCCCTAAACTTTTTCGCAAACGATTTAAAATAAGTTGTATACGCTTTATGTTGTTATTTGCTGAAACGATAAAACTGATAAGTGTTTCAAATAAGTCCTGTTTCAAAATCCTTATACCGCCACCAAACTCTATCGGTCCTTTTAAAATCGGCTCTTTCTTCAAGGTGTTTTTAATTTTTGAATAATCTGTTTTTAAGTCAAAAAAGTTTTCAAAGTAACTGCTATCGTTTGTCATAATCTTGTAGCCATCTTCACTTTCTACCACTTTTGCGCACTTATCACGAGAATAGACTACATAATCATCGCCTTGCTTATCAAAGGAAAAAATTTGCCCACATTCAAGTATATCTTTGATGTTGAAGTCCTCTTTTCCAGAAATATTGATAACGTTGTTTACAATTTTATACTTCATCTTTCACCCTTAGCAAAAATTTGATACAAAAAAAGAGCCAAAGGCTCTTTAATTAACTGATACGATTTTCTTACCCTTACTCTCGCCAAAAGAAACTTTACCATCTTTGAGAGCAAAAAGTGTGTAGTCTCTTCCAAGACCTACGTTAGCACCTGGATAGATTGCTGTTCCGCGTTGACGAACAATGATGGAACCAGCAGTAACAAACTGTCCTGCATAAACCTTCACGCCAAGACGCTTTGCCTGAGAATCTCTACCGTTCTTGGTGCTACCGCCACCTTTCTTATGGGCAAAAAGTTGAATATTAAAATACATCTTTTTTTACCTCCATTTTAACATAGTTGCCATACTCTTTTACGATTTCTTTTAATGACTTTTCAAAAGCTTTAAGAAGAACTTCTGCACACTCATTGTCGACATCATTTTGAGATAGCTTTAGCTTTAAGTAGCCGTCACTAATCTCGACAAAAGCGTTTAATTTAAGCACATCTTTTATTCCAACAACAACCATCTGGCTCATTGAGGAAACTGCACTGCAAACGATGTCGCTTCCTTCTTCTGCATAGCCTGTATGACCCGAAATTTCAAATCCTAAAATATGGCTTTTAGACTTATAAATCACAATCTTGGTCATAATTACATCTTAATTGAAGCAATTTTGAGTTCTGTCCAAGGTTGTCTGTGACCTTGCTTCTTTCTTTCATTCTTCTTAGGCTTGTATTTATAAACAACAATCTTGTCGCCTTTTCCATGAGAAAGAACTTCTGCTGTCACTTCTGCACCTTTAACGGTTGGTGTTCCAGCAATAGTCTTTTTTCCGTCAGACACAAGCAAAACTTCCAAATTAATCTTATCGCCAACAGCGTTAGATAATTTTTCCACTTTAATGATGTCGCCCTCAGTCACATTGTATTGCTTTCCACCTGTTTGAACAATAGCAAACATCTCTAATACCCCCTTAAATCAAACTCGCTGTCGTCATAGGTGGTGATTTTGTTACACTTTTAAATTTTGAATAGAAAGTTTACCAAAATTTTAAACTTTCCGTGCAATAAAACGCTCACACTTCTAAAACCCGACACATGCGGCAGTGCATAAACCTGCAAAATCGCAAATTTCTACGCTAGTATATTAACACATTTTCAACTCTCGTGTCAAGCATTTTTTAATATAATTTTTATCTTTAAAACAAAATTACCTAATATATCTTTTAAAGCAAAATAACTATCAATAAAAGAAAATATAGTGTAATATGCATTACATACTACACTATATATTGATTAAAACGAGGTTATAGATGATTAAATATATAAAAACAATCCACACCTTTTCTTTTTTATTTCTTATTTCCGCCAAGTTCTCTAATTCTGAGCGAAGTAGCAGAATGCTACGCTGTCAAAAAATCTCATAAGTTTATACTTGTCATTCTGAGCGACGTCGCAAACTGCACTTCATTTCGCGTTTAGGCATGAGTGCCAAAACGCTTACCATTCGTTTGTTTGCTCCTTTTCCCAAAAAATGGCAAGCATTTTTCGGGGGCCCAGCATGTGTCCGCTGTCGAAGGATCTCTATTCAACACAAGCGAACTCAGTAACCAAGATACTAAACTGCACGCCGAACAGGTTGTTCGCTTTATACTGCACCCTGTCGCCGTTGGCATTCATGCACCAGATGTGATTATAACTTTTCCCTAGGTCGCGTGTATAGTATAGCGTATCTTTGCCGTTCGCTCTAAGGTAGTCCTTCGCTAGGTCTGAAAACTTGATTTTTCCAAGTTTTTCCGTTCCATTTTTGTTTGTTGTGAAATTCGAAAGGTCATCATATGACGCCACAAAGATATTTGATGATACGCTTGCAGGCGTTCCATTAAGTGAAGTCGAGCCAAAGGTCGGCATATTCTTACTTTCGGTCACTAGGTATGAGCTGTCTATTTGATTTTTCATAAGCTCCGTCACACTTTCAGAAGAATAGCCCGCTCCCGCTCCGATGTAACTATCTGAAAAGGCGTCAACATAGACTATCTCTGCCATTACAGCAAGCGTATCTGTTGTTGTGCCGTAGCCCGTTGTTTGACTTGACGAATAAACAAGTCTCCACCTAATCGGCATAACCTCATACCAATTGTTGTTATACTTGCAATACTCCTTTCCGCCATACACCTTTGACTGCAAAGACAAGCCCGCAAAGTGATAGGTATTGCCGGTAATGGAAGAGGAGTTTATTCCGCTTATCGTTCCACTATCTGTCACTTTCTTTTGTGGCATCTTGCCGTTCTCAACATACCAATACCCGCCCTCTTCGTCATAATGAGCAGGGTTGTTCGCTTGCCATACAGCATATAAGGTCACGCTTGCAGACAAGTTATATGCTTTTGAAAACGAATAAATATCTCCCGGATCATATGTTGCACCAGATCCGCTAGAATTTGTTGACCAGCCTTTGAAAATATACCCTGTTTTCGTTGGTTTTGTGCTTGTCACCGTCAGATTTACTGTTGATATTGCATTTCCATATTGATTCCAATACTGCGTTCCCGTTGTTGACGGAGTAGAGGAAAAACTTCCGCCATTTGTGTTATATGAAATTCTTACCGTTCGTGAAGATATAGCATACCAATAGAGCGTTGAAGTGCTGTATGTATATGTTGTTGATGTAACTGATGCACCTGTCGAATAAGTCCTACTTGTGCTTGACGAACTTGTCGCCCAGCCATACAAGCTCCAGCCGTTAGAAACATACTCAGATATACTAGAAGTTGTCAATGTTGTAAAGCCCTGTCCATAAGTTCTAATCTGCGATCTTGAGGCTGTTAAGTCACTTGTGTTTCGATAACGATAGTAATTTGTGTAAGTTGCACGTTGCCACACAGCATAGAGAGTGTTTGAAGCGTTGTTGGTGTACGAACCTCCGTCATACCATGTTGGAGTTGTGGCGTTTGATGAAGTTGACCAACCTAAGAAATTATACCCTGTCCGGACAAAAGTATTAGCGCGCAATGTCAGAGTCACTCCATATGTTTTCGTCTGAGAACTCATGGACCCACTTGTCGCACCATTGCCATTAAAGGACACTGTGTAGGTGTTTATTTTCCAAATCGCATAGAAAACTTCGTCATAATCAACCCTATATCTATCACCCGGGTCATAACCTGTTCCCGTTCCGCTTGAATTTGTATTCCACTCCACAAAGGTATAGCCCGTTTTTGTAAATCCGCATGATCGTATCGTAATATAAGTATCCTCTTCAACATCATAATGTCCCGAAGTCGAACCGCCCGTCGCGCCATTGCCACTATACGTCACATCGTAATAATATACAGGAGGTGGGCTATATGTCCATACTGCGGTTAATGTAAAATCCCCCGTTACACGAATAGAATTTCCCGGATTATATGTATTTCCATCGGAACCTCTCCAATGACTAAAAACATAATTTGTCCTATAAAAAGAACATGAACCAGCAGAATAAAAACCAGTATACATAGCACTTTGAGACGACATACTGCCACTACCACCGCCAGAAGAATAAGACAATGTAAAATATTCAGCAACTGAAACAGAAATTGATTTATTGCTGTTTGCAGTTCCAGACGCAGATGACGGAGAACATCTTAAATCTGGCGAGCCAGAAGCATTAGCGCTAAACGATATAGAATATCTACTACCACTTGCAACTTCTCCGCTTATAGAACTGCCAAGCGAGCATCTACCCGAAATCGTGCCCGACGCTACAAACTGAACAGATGCTGTTGTTTTAATATAATACCTAGTAGGGTTAATAGTTATTGTATATGTAGTTGCTTTTGTGTCAGCACCCTCATCTAAATTCTCATTGTCGCCATTCCCCCCCCAGGATTTTCTTCAAGAGGATTGTTTTCGGAGTATGAAGAAGAATTGCAACCTGAAAGTAGCACTGCACCACCTGTCAGCATGCCTAAACAAAAGAAAATTGAAAGTATAGATAACAAAATTTTCTTCATATTTTATCCTTTAAAACGATTAATTTATAAAAATATTATATCAAAAAAAATTTATTTAACAAAACATTTAACACATTTTATTAAAAAAATTCAGGCGTCGCCTGTTTTTGGTGTTTCATATGTTAAGTCTTTATTGTCATTCTGAGCGAGAATACGAAGTATTCGCCGTCGAAGAATCTCAGAAAATCAAGTTGTGCTTTTTAGATCCTTGACAACGGAACATCATGTTGGGGTCCCCGAAAGTGCATGCACTTTTGGGGAAAAGGAGCAAACAAGCGAATGGTAAGCGGTTTGGCGTTTATGCCGAAACGCGAAATGAAGTGCAGTTTGCGACGTGGCTCAGGATGACAGAATTATCAATCAAATCCTCTTTAAGTCGCGACAAAACCGCCAATGTAATGCGGTTTTCGTTTGGTCGCGAGAGGCGAAAACAAGCGTGAAAGCGATACTTTTCGAACTTGCTTCGAAAATGAGCAAGAGTGCAGTTTCGCCGATGTCATGTTGAGCAAAGGAGCAAAGCGACTGCTGTCGAAACATCTCGTAAATCAAACCTATACTGTCATTCTGAGCAAAGGAGCGAAGCGACTGTTGTCGAAACATCTCGTAAATCAAACCTATACTGTCATTCTGAGCAAGTGCCTATTGTCTATGGCAATTCAATATGTTTAAAATTCTTTCTTGTAGATTTTTTATATAGAATAATCACGGTGCCGATAACTTGCACCACATCGGCGTTTAAGCTTTTAGACAGCTCTTCCGCCACAGTTCTACTAGATAGTTCGCAGTTTTTAAGCACTTTAATTTTTGCAAGTTCTCGTGCTTCAAGCAGTAAATCAATCGAGGTGATAAGATTTTCCGAAAGTCCCTCTTTGCCTACCTGTGCCACAGGTTCAAGTGCGTTGCCCAAACCTCTTAAATATGCTCTTTGTTTTGTTGTTATCATCTTTTTCTCCTATTCTTCATACACAAAGGAAATGTCCTTTATTATCACAGTGTCGCCGTTTTGCATACCTTTCTCTAATAAACTGTCAATGACGCCCATATCTTTCAATCTTTTTTGGAAATACGCAAACGATTGAGTGTTTGAAAGGACAACTCCGCGAATTAAATTATCAAGCCTACCACCTGTGACCTCAAAACTGCCGTCATCATGTCTTGTTATCTCAAATGACGAAACATCTTTCTTGTCAAAATCATAATCTTCCACGCTGAGAGCTGGCTTTTTAGGTATTTTTTTAAGATTTTCAAGAATTTTCTTCTTTAAAATTTCAACGCCTTTATTTGTCACAGACGACAGAAGAAGATAGTCTTTTATCTTATACACTTCTTCAAACTTTTTTAGTCTTTCTTGTAATAATGTTTCATCAATCAAATCACATTTTGAAAATACCACAATTTGCTTAACCTTCGTTAATTCTTCGCTATAAGATTTTAGCTCATCGTTTATCACTTTATAATCGTCAATGATGTTTCTTCCGTCGCTCTCCGAGATGTCGATTAAATGCACCAAAAGCCTAACGCGCTCCACATGTTTTAAAAAATAATGTCCTAAGCCCAACCCTTTGCTTGCGCCCTCAATCAGCCCCGGAATGTCGGCAACCACAAAACTTTCACCCATGACCTCACAAACGCCGAGATTAGGATAAATTGTGGTAAAAGGATAGTTGGCAATCTTAGGATTGGCGTTTGAGATAACCGAAAGAAGCGTGCTTTTCCCAACATTCGGAAAGCCGATAAGCCCAACATCGGCAATCGTTTTAAGTTCCAAAATCACCTCTCTAAGTTTTGTCACCTCACCCGTTTGCGAAAAGCCCGGTGCTTGTTTTATGGATGACTTATAGTATGCATTTCCATGTCCACCAGCTCCACCTTTGAGCGCCACAAATTTTTTACCATTCTCGCTTAAATCAGCAATCACCTTGTCGTTTTCTGGATTAATCAAAACCGTTCCTGTTGGCACTTTAATGACGCAATCTTCGCCACTCTTTCCTGTCTGGTTTTTCTTTGCTCCTTGCACGCCGTCTTCCGCCACATACTTTTTCTTAAATCGGAAAGAATAGAGCGTGTTAAGTTCGTCAGTCGCCAAAAACACAACATCTCCACCTCTGCCACCGTCTCCGCCGTCTGGTCCGCCATTCGCCGTTTGGGCGTTACGCAAAAAAGATACAGCGCCCTTTCCGCCGTTTCCTGCCTTTATGGAAATTTTAACTCTATCTAAAAACATATTTCTCCTTTATTATCTCTTAAAACAACTCGCGTTATGTATTTCAATGCTTAAATTTTACGCCTATTGAAAACTATAAATTTTACTAAAATAAAAATCAAATAAAAATGTGTAGATTGCATGAAGTTATTTCAAATTCTTTTTCTCTTCCGTGCAAAAACTAATAAACGGACAGTCTTTACACTCAGGTCTCAACGCCTTGCACTTATACCGCCCAAAAAGCACCATTTGAAAGTGAAGATTTGACCATTTCTCCTTAGGAAAGTTTTTCATGAGCGCCTGTTCTACCTTGAAAACATCGTTTGATTTAATAATGCCTAGTCTGTTTGACACCCGTAAAACATGCGTATCAACTGCGATAGCATCACCATTAAATGCCTCTGAAATCATAACATTTGCCGTTTTCCTTCCAACACCGCTCAATGTTGTAAGTTCATCGAGTGTTTTTGGAACAACTCCGCCAAACTTATTTAAAACATCTTCCGCCATTTTTTTGATATTCACCGCTTTGTTATGATAGAAACCGCACGAATGAATGAGCTTTTCAAGTTCTTTAAGAGGAATTTCAACATAATCTTGTGGTGTGTTATATTTCTTAAACAATTCCTTTGTCACCATATTAACTCGCTTGTCAGTGCATTGAGCGGAAAGTATAACCGCAACAAGAAGCTCAAAAGGCGACTTAAATTCAAGTTCACACTTAGGGCTTGGAAACATCTTGTCAAGTTCATCCATTATGTATTTAGCATTTTTCATCGGCTTTACCTCGCCCTTATCATACCATACTCGCGCGCAATCTGTCAAACATAACAAAAAAGAGAAAAAAGTTTGCGTTTTACTAGCACCATGGTGCTAGTTATAAGTTTTAGTATGTTTAATATGTTTATAATTATAATATGGAGTTTAAAGATATTCTAAAAGAGTTAAGACTTGAAAAAAGCTTAACACAAGAAGAACTAGCAAAAGAACTTAATTTTAGCATGTCTGTTGTGAATAAGTGGGAAAATGGAAAGAAAAATCCAAGTGTAGACTCACTTAAAATTTTGGCTAAATATTTTAATGTTACCATAGATTAACTTTTGGGAATAGAACGATAATATCATCGTTTATTTTATTAATTTGACAATATAGCTCAACAATTATTTTTTCAGAAATTTGTATCCACTTTTTTGACCTAAAATTGACTTTTGACCTATTTTTTACTGATTTTTGGAAATTTCGATAAAAAAATGCTATACGACAATTTTCTTATCGTATAGCAAATCCAAATGTTTGAAATTATAAGATGTTAGGGCTTTCTTATAATTTCAATAAATCGCTATATGCGCCTATTTTAGGCACTTTTAGCATGGAGCTGGCGAAAGGAATCGAACCTTCAACCTGCTGATTACAAGTCAGCTGCTCTACCATTGAGCCACGCCAGCA
>CALVZE010000028.1 GCA_944372445.1 uncultured Clostridia bacterium | reverse complement strand
CCGCTACCCGCAAAATTCCAATACGCCGACGGCAATAAATCCCCCACCGTGCCATTGCCGTTCCAAGTGAGTGTTTGCGTCTTATTCCTCCAATGGGCATAGAGCGTGATATCTGAATTAAAATACGAACCACTCTGCAAAAATTCACCACTGCTACTAATTAATTGTATATTTTGAGCTGTGTAATATCCCAAGAATAAATAACCTTGCCTTGTTGGAAGGGGTGACAGAGAAGAAAGGCTATTTGTTTGCCACACATCTGAAAAATACCCGTCACTAGAAACGAATATCTCGCCTGCTCCACCGCTACCGCCTCTATCATTTAATGTAATTTTAAAAGGCACAAACTCAGTTTCTTCAATTACCTTATTTAAATTGAGATGTAAAGCAGGACGCACGGCGAGAGAATAATGCACACTACGCCCAGTACCACCAGCAGGCATTCCATCTGCACCGATAGTTTCAAGAAGATAAGCATTCCGACCTACACCTGATCGTGTCCAAACATCATTATGCGAACCAGTATAGTTTTTGTTATCGCTACCAACAGTCCCGCCACCAGATGAACCTTCTTCTATATTTTGACGTTGTGAAATGGAAGTTTTCCAGAGCCCCGGATTGAAACTATTATCAAATGACTCACAATAACTTGGAAGCCAAATATAGTCATCAGCCCATGCCGTATATCCTGTTTTCCCTTCATAGTTCATATTACTACTATACCAGCTTCCCGCTAAGCCTTTATCTTCTGGATTATATATGCTGTCATTTTGACAAAACCAACCTCCTTGTGTTTCCACACCACTTTGATACAATTGCCACTCTACCCTGCTTGGAGTTACTATATATGAGGTTAAAGAGTTTTCTAAATCTTCCATTGTAAAACGCGCAAAAACACTATTTGAGTTTTGTGTAGCTGTAGCAGTATTATAACCATCGGTTGTATAGATTCCGCCGTTGTTTAAAGTAACCGCACGGATATATGATGTCCCATACATATTAGAAGGATAATCGGCCACTGTGGATGATGAAGAAAAATCATTTGACCAATCTGAGTAGAGAACCCGAGCAGGAGTAAAGCCATAAAGTCTCCCTTCGGTGCGAGAACGACCTGCAAAGGCATTCTGCTCGCTGTTAGAGAGCCAAAGAGTGAGAATATTATTGCCGTCATTGTCTTTAGAAAGATATGTAACCGTCCAATCAAGTCCGCCGAAACGGACAATCACATCTTGCGAAGAAGATTTTTTGACGCCATTTACTGTAACGGTTTTGGCTCGAATATCGGCAGAAGTTGTTTTATTAGTAGCGAGGGTATTTAAAGTTGAAGAAGCGTTTTCATATGTTATACTTGAATTGCCTGTGATATATTTTAAAAGCGCGTTGACATTGTTTGCATTAAATGCGCCAGCAATGTCGCTGTATATCTCGTTTACTTTTACGTAGCTTGTGGTGTCGTCAGTATATATTGCCTGTGTATAACTAGGCAGAATGGCTAAGCAAGTCCCCCCCCCGCAATTATTAATGTCATAAGCGAAAATTTAAAAAAGCGCTTTATTTTTTCACTTATTCTCACTATTTCCTCCTTGACTTATCCACATTAAATTTTGTTTATTATAATGTTATTATAACAAAAAAAATTTATTTAACAAAACATATTTCATACTTTATTAAATAAATTTCATGCAAATCCCGTTTTGATGTTGAAAGTATTAAAGTTTATACTGTCATTCTGAGTCGAAGAATCTCGGAAAACCGTGCCTTAGCCTTGAATTGAACCGACGGTGCGCGGGAAGAATTCAACATCGCGAATGTTTGAAACGCCTGTTAAATACATAACAAACCTCTCAAACCCCAAGCCATAACCTGAGTGAACATTGGTGCCGTATCTACGCGTGTCAAGATACCAAGAGTAGTCCTCTTCTTTTAGTCCTAATTCTTTTATACGCGTTCTAAGTTTATCTAAACGCTCCTCTCTTTGACTACCACCGCACAATTCGCCAATTCCTGGCACCAACATATCGACAGCCGACACCGTTTTGCCGTCATCATTTTGTCGCATATAGAAAGCCTTAATTTCTTTCGGATAGTTTTTAAGAAACACCGGCTTTTTAAACACCTCTTCTGTCAAGTATCTTTCATGCTCAGACTGCAAATCAACTCCCCATTTGACAGGGAAAACAAATCTATCTTTCACCTTTTCCAGCAATTTTATTGCCTCTGTGTAATCAAGGCGGACAAACTCATTTTCCACAACATTTTTTAGCCTTTCAATTAGTCCATTATCAACAAACTTATTTAAAAATTCAAGTTCGTCTTTGCACTCCTCCATAACATACGAAATGACATATTTCACCATTTCCTCTTCATTGTCCATGAGTTCATCTAGGTCGCAAAAGCAAATTTCCGGCTCCATCATCCAAAATTCGGCAGCGTGGCGTGAGGTGTTGGAGTTCTCCGCTCTAAATGTTGGTCCGAAGGTATAAGTTTTTCCAAAGGCATGTGTCATCGTCTCTTCGTGAAGTTGACCTGAAACAGTTAAAGACACCTTTTTGCCAAAAAAGTCCTGGCTATAATCCACCTTGCCGTCTTTTTTTGGTAATTTTTCAAGGTCAAGCGTGGTCACTTGGAACATCTCGCCAGCACCTTCGCAATCATTTGCCGTGATGATAGGAGTGTGGACATACACAAAGTTTCTCTCGTTGAAAAATTTGTGAATGGCAAAGGCAGAAACGGAGCGTATTCTAAACACCGCGTTAAAAAGATTGCCTCGTGGTCTAATAGTTGGAATGGTTCTCAAAAATTCCACTGTGTGACGCTTCTTTTGAAGAGGATAGTCGAGGTCGCAAGAACCTAAAATCTCCACCTCATCTGCGTTAATTTCAAAAGGTTGTTTTGCCTCAGGTGTCAAGATGACTCTCCCCTTAATTTCAAAGGATGAGCCGACATTTTCTTTAACTATCGCATCATAATTCTCAATCTTTGCTCTTTCCACAACAATCTGCACGCTTTTGAATGCGCCGTCATTAAGTTCGATAAAGGCGATGTTTTTGCTGTCGCGTATCGTTCTTGCCCAACCGCAAACGGTGATGGTTTTATCTTTAAATTTTTCAAAACTTTTGTTTAAATCTCTAAGTTCTATTCTTTTCATAAATCCTCCTAATCATCAATAAGTTTGATATGAACATCTCTTAATAGCTTTTCATCAACAACATTAGGTGCGTTGGTGAGAGGGTCACAACCATTTTTATTCATTGGAAATGCGATAACATCACGAATATATTCATTATGTGTCAAAAGCATCATCAATCTATCAAAGCCGGCACCTGCTCCGCAGTGAGGTGGTGCGCCATAAGAAAATGCGTTGTATAGAGCTGGGAATTTGTTTTCCACCACACTCTTATCATAACCAGCAATTTTAAAAAGTTCCACCATATAGTCAGGTCTATGATTTCTAACAGCGCCCGACAAGCTTTCATAGCCGTTTATAACCAAATCGTATTGATATGCCTTTGCGCCAAGTGGATTTTTCTTAACCTCTTCAATGTCAGGCTGAGGAAGACTAAATGGATTGTGTGAAAATTCAATTTTACCTTCATCATCAAGTTCATAGAACGGAAAATCAACAATCCAAACAAAATTATATTCGTTTTCATCTATGAGATTAAGTCGTTTTCCAAGCTCTTGCCTCAAAATATCAGCAAACTTAATCGCTTTTGCTTTCTCGTCTGCCACAAAGAAAATGGTGTCCCCTTTTTCAAACGCAAGTTTTTCGTGAAGTGCTTTCTTTTCCGCTTCCGTAATGAATTTTGATATGCCCGTTTCAAACTCGCCATTCTCATTTACCTTGACATACGCCAAGCCCTTCGCTTCTCTACCCTTCAAAAACTCTGTCAAAGTATCGTAGAATTTTCTGCCATATTCGCCACAATTCACTTTAATCGCTTTAATCGTATTTCCTTTAAAGGCGTTGAATGTGGTGTCGGCAAAAAAATCTGTCACATCATAAATTTTGAGTGGATTTCTTAAATCTGGCTTGTCGGAGCAGTAATCTGCCAACGCCTCTTCGTAGGTCAGTCTTTGAAAAGGAGTCTTAGGACGCTTGCCCGCAAATTTTTCAAAGATACCGGCGTAAAGCTCTTCAATAACCTTGAAGACTTCTTCTTGCGTAGCAAAAGCCATTTCCATATCTATCTGATAGAATTCTGTTGGCGAGCGGTCAGCTCTCGCATCCTCATCTCTGAAACATGGTGCTATTTGAAAGTATTTATCAACTCCGCTTGTCATGAGCAGTTGTTTAAATTGCTGAGGCGCTTGTGGAAGAGCATAAAACTTACCCTTATTTAATCTTGAAGGCACCAAGAAATCCCTTGCGCCCTCTGGGCTTGATGAGGTTAGAATGGGAGTTTGAACCTCTAAAAAGCCTAGGTCATGCATAAAATTTCTGACATATTGCATAAGGTCGCTTCTGAGTTTTAGCATCTCCTTGTTGTAATCAGCTCGAAGGTCAAGATAGCGATATTTAAGCCTCAAATCCTCGTTGACAGATTTGCTTGTCTTAATTTCAAAAGGCAGTGTCTTTTCGCATTTCCCTAAAATTTCCAACCTTTCCACCAACACTTCAATATCACCCGTTGGCATATTAGGGTTTTTGCTGGAACGCTCGCTAACCTTGCCTTCCACACTTATAACATCCTCTTTGTTAAGCGAAATTTCCATCGTTTCCGGCAAAATAATTTGTGTTTTGCCGTAAAAATCTCTTAACACAACAAAGGTGATGCCACCTAGTTTCCTTATCGTGTCAACAAAGCCAGCGAGTCTCACTGTTTTGCCCACATCCTCTATTCTTAAACTTCCGAGGTCACAAGTTCTATATTTATTTTCCAAAATCATATCTTCCTCCATAAAAAAATCCTAACGCAAAATTGCATTAGGACGAATAATAATATCCGCGGTGCCACCTAATTTGTCAAAACATGACCACTCTTATTTAATTAACAAACTCCAAAAGTGTTCCTTCCTTTCATCTTTCAAGCAATTTCCACCAACCATTGCCTCTCTGTGTGTCACAAATGAAATTACTCCCTTTTTTCATCGTTTGATAGCAGAATTTTATCATTATATTATTTTTTTGTCAAGAAAATTAACTTAATTTTTGTCATTCTCCAAGTTCTCTATCTTCTTCATCGCAAACATGCAGTATACTATTAAACTTTTCCTCTTTATCTATCTTCACAACTTCCTTGCACAAAACTCTATACTCATTTCCCTCTTCATTATATATCCAAATTCCTTTATGCACACAACTTGAAGAATAACCCTCTGGAATAGGCACTCCATTTTTATCGCCCTCATAGTTTTCAACTGCCTTGCAGTCCACATAGCAATTTTGATAGTCGTAAATTTTGTGTCTGTCAGTGCCGAAGAAAAAACCCACTCCAAACACCTGTTCAATCATATATTCATTACTTCCTAAAATCGGCTTGATTTCTTCACACATTGGCTCGTAAATCTTTGATTTACTGAGATGCAAAAATAGTAGACTTTCTAATTTTGAATGTATATCAAGGATGCCATTTAAAACCTCGCTATACAAATCTTCATCCTTTATTTGCGATAGATTACTTAATTTTTCGCCATAAAGTTTAGTTCGCTCTATTAAATCCTTGTATGACGCTTCCATTCTTTTAAATCTATTACTTTTTATTTCCTCGGTAAAACTCATGTATGAACAATATTCATTGAATATATCTTTCATTGCTATCAAGGTGTAATATATTTCTTCTTTTAATTCTGGAATATATCCTTTCAATTCATTTATTGCCATTAGCGCCAATTCTTCTTCGCTTTTTCTTTTCTTTTGTGCTTTTTTCATAACTCCCCTTTCTTAAAGAGAAGTATATCACGAAGTTTAAGCCTTGTCAATATCTATTTTCTCAAAAATGTTATACAATATGGTTTGTTTTTTAAATCGTTTAAGGTTATTCCATTCGCTTGGCAAGTGCCGTTGTTGTTAAATAAGCAATGTGCATTACACTCTATATTTATCGTCTTGCTGTTTCGTTGCGGAGCGTAACTCGGCGTCCTTGAAAACATATTTTTTGTCTTATCAATTTCCTCTTCCCCTTTCTCAAACTTTTTACAAATGCACGCTCGCGTAATATCAATCGCCTTCGCCTTGCATGTGTAGCGGTCATTATATACACAACTTGTCTTTCTACAACGAATATCCATACTTCCTCCGCTAAAATTATTACCATTTCTTGACAAACAAAACAAAAATGATTTAAAATACTATGGAAAAAGGAGTTAAAAATGAAAGTCGTTTTACTTAAAGATGTTAAAGGAACGGGAAAAAAGGGAGATATAAAAGAAGTTGCAGACGGGTATGCCAGCAACTATCTATTTAAAAATAATTTAGCAAAGCGTGCCGATAACACAGCATTAAATGAAAATCAAGGGCAAAAAATTGCTCAAAAATTTCATAAGCAAGAGGAGATTAAAACTGCAAAAGCACTTGCAAAAGAGATTGAGGGTAAGGTTGTCACGCTGAAAATTAAATGTGGAGCAAATGGAAAGATGTTCGGCTCTGTTACAAGCAAAGAGATTTCCGAAGCACTCTCTCAAATCAATATTACCTTAGACAAAAAGAAAATTGAACTTAAAGAACCTATTAAAACTCTCGGCGTCTATAAGGTCACAGCAAAGGTATATCCTGAAATTACCGCCACCTTCTCCGTTGATGTTTTACCTCTTTTAGATTAAGCGTCTTTGACGCTTTTTTTATTATCTTTCACTTTTTCCATATATCAATATTCATAGGAAAAGAATATAAAAAAATATGGAAGAAAAGGAAAACATGATACTTCTTGCCACATACCTTGCAATGGAACTTGCGTGTGGCAGAGATGATGACGAAATAAGATATTTGCGAGATTTAATCAATCAAATCTCATGTTCTCTCACAAATCTTTTAAACTGTCGAATATATAAAAAGCAACAAGTATAGGCTAGGTTCTGTCATTCTGAAATATAAGCTAGGCTCTGTCATCCTGAGCCACGAACGAAGTGAGTGTGTCGAAGGATCTAAGAGAAAACAGCTTGACGCCAAAACGCTTACCATTCGTTTGTTTGCTCCTTTTCCCCAAAAGTGCCACTTTCGGGGACCCACTTGGGATCTAAGAGAGTGAGGTTTGATTTATAAACATCAAACATCCAAGCATTGCTTGGTCGAAGGATCTAAAAAATAAGGCTTGATTTCTGAGATGTTTCGCTCGCACCCTGACGGCTAGCCCAACCTAGCAAGCGAAGTTGGTTGTCTACCCCAAAATTTTTTTGTATGCCTCAACAAATTCGTCAATCGTCAAACTTTCTGCTCTACGCCTTAAAAAATCTTCATCAAAAGTTTGTTTTAATTTTTCCTTTGAATAGGTCAAGGCGAGATTGTTAAACAATGTCTTACGGCGCATGGAAAAAGCGGTTTTAACAAACTTATAAAAAGCCTGTCTGTCAACATCATATTTTTTTTCTATCTTTATCGTAACAACCGCACTATCAACATTCGGCTCAGGAAAAAACATATTCCTTTTCACAATTCTTGTAATCTTTGCCTCGCCATAAAATTTAAGCATGACAGAAAGCACACCATAATCGCCATTGATGTCTGCCACCATGCGCTCAGCCACCTCTTTTTGCACCATGACGGTGAGAGAAAGGAGATTATCGCTCTCTTCAAGAAGTTTAAATATGATAGGCGTGGTGATATAATAAGGAAGATTTGCAACCACCTTAAAAGGCTCAACAAACTCCTTTAAATCGACCTTCATGAAGTCCTCAAAACGAAAGGTTACATTCTCTAATTTTAATGACGACAAAATTTCTTTAAGGTCATTGTCTATTTCAAACGCCACCACCTTTTTGGCGTGCTTTGAAAGTTCACAAGTTAAAGCACCCGCGCCCGCTCCAATTTCAACCACAAAGTCATCTTTGTCAATTTCTGCGTCCTTAACTATGGCACTTAAAAGATTTTTATCTGTCAAAAAATTTTGACCGTATTTCTTTTTAAAATTAAACATATTTCATCCTTGTTAAAATTAATTTTTTAATTTGTTTTTTATTAGAAAATTAGCATTTTATCGCAAATTTATTAAAATTAATAAAAAAATACATATTTTTTTGATTTTTTTAGTTTTTTTTGCTGTTTTTTATTAGTTTTTTAATTTAAAAAATTTTTCTGCGTTAGAGGTGGTCGCCTTTGCAACCTCACTTAACTTACAATTTTTTAATTCGGCAATTCTTTTTGCAATTAACAGAATATATTTAGGTTCATTTCTCTCTCCTCTGTGCGGAACAGGACATAGATACGGGCAATCTGTTTCAAGCATTATTAATTCAAGTGGTAAATTTTCAATAACACTACAAACATTTTTAGCATTTTTAAAGGTGCAAACTCCACCAAAGGAAAAGGAAAAATTGAGTTTTTGAAGTTCTTTGGCACTCTCTACACTGCCACTATAACAATGCATAAGCCCACCGAATTTTGGAGCGTGAGTTTTTAAAAGCTCCAAGGTGTCACCCATCGCGTCACGACTATGGACTACAATCGGCAATTTTAAATAGTTGGCAAGTTCAATTTGCTCAATAAAAAATTTCTTTTGTCTTTCTTTGTTTCCTGCATAGTGATAGTCAAGTCCTATCTCGCCTATTCCAACAACTTTACTGCTAGTTGCAAGCGCTTTCAACTCTTCTAGATAATTCTCACCTGCCTCTTCTAGGTTTTCTGGATGCACCCCAACAACAGCATAAACCTCTTGGAATGTTTTAGACAGCTCCACACATTGCTTTGAGGAAACAAGATTATAGCCTGCCGTGATTATTCTTTCAACCCCGCATGCCTTTGCGTCATTTATCACTTTTTCCACATCGTCAAAGCCATCTAAATGCGCATGCACGTCAATAAATTTATCTTCCATGACGATAGTGTAGCAAATTTTTAAATAATAGTCAAATTTAAAATAAAGTTTATCCACATATCCACATCTTCTAGCCTTAAAACATATTTTTTTATAATGACTTTTTTTGGTTAATTCAGCATAAAAATAAGTATGAATATTTTTTGGCTTATTATGATGCTAGCCTCCATGCTTGTGCTACTCATTGTCAATCCGTCAGCAATGCTTTCTGAGATGATAGGTGCCTCCACCGAGGCGCTTGAACTTTGCATCGAACTATGTGCCGTCTATGTCGTGTGGCTAGGTTTTATAGAACTTATAGACGCAAGCGGTCTTTCAAATAAGCTAGCAAAATTATTACGCCCTTTAATTAAAAAAATCTTTAAAGTTGACAATAGTGAAACAGAAAGATTAATCGCTTTAAATATCTCCGCGAATATGCTAGGCGTGGGAAACGCCGCCACTCCTATGGGTATTCGTGCCATGCAAGCACTCGACGACAAGACAGGTAAGGCAAATTTTGCCATGATTATGCTTGTCGTCATCAACGCCACCTCCATTCAACTTCTGCCAACCACAGTTATCGGGCTTAGAGCAAGTGCCGGAAGTGAAAATCCTGCCGATATCATCTTGCCAACTCTTATAGTGACAGTAACTACGACGATTATAGGAATATTGCTTGTTCACGGTATAGAAAAACTGCGAAAAAAGATTAAAGGGAAGAAAAAAGAATGAGTGCATACATTCTTCCTATTTTATTTATTCTCTTATTTATCTATTGCATTTATAAACGCTTGAACACCTACGATCACTTTGTTAAAGGAGCAAAAGGCGCGATTAAACTTGTGGTAGATATTTTCCCATTTATCGCCTCAATTATGATAGCCGTGGCGCTACTTCGCGTCAGCGGAATTACCTCTTGGCTAACTCAACTACTATCACCAATCTTTAACGCCCTAGGCGTGCCACCAGAACTTACTGAGCTTGTCCTACTTCGCCCGTTCACTGGCAGTGGAAGTTATGCTCTCCTCGAAGATGTGCTAGTAACATACGGTGCTGATAGCTATATTTCGCGATGTGCCTGCGTCATTATGGGATGTAGCGAAACAATCTTCTATGTCGCCACCGTATATTTTTCTCAAACCAAGGTCAAAAAGTTGTTGTATGCCATCCCTGTCGCCTTGCTATGCTCAATCGTTGGAACAATCCTAGCTTGTTTACTCTGCCGAGTTATATAATTCCAATATTTTTAATTTATAATTTTATATAAATCCCAATATTTTATAATGATAATAAATAAAAAATGATATATAAAATATCATTCCTAAAAATCTTTAAAGATTTCTTCGTTTTTGTAGAGTTTTAAGTTGTAATATTCTGCAAGTAGTCCAATTATCTCTC
>CALVZE010000027.1 GCA_944372445.1 uncultured Clostridia bacterium | reverse complement strand
TATTCTCTCAACTTATTGAAGAAGAAAGAAAGGCAAATGGCGTTCAAGTTGCCGAAATACAATCATAATAATTATATTGTTTAAAAAACTAATCAAAGGAAGGCTTGCTCCTTCCTTTTTAATACCAAAAGCTTAACAATAAATTTATATCTATTAGGAGGAGAGATGATACATTCAACAGCAGGTGGAAAGCTAAAAGAATATGGATACTTTGACATTGCCAAGGTTGAATACTTGGAAAGTGGCGAAAAAGCGTTTGTGCTTTCTACAAATGAAGAAATAAAAGAAGGTGATATAGTCTTAGTCGCAATATCAGAGTTTGAAGAAAAAGAAGCAAAAGTAATAAGAATAGATAAGCATGTCCACGAGCAAAATTTTCCTCTCCCAATCAAGCGCCTTAAAAAAATTGTTCGACTTGTAAAGTAAACACATAAAACATCAAAAACAGACAACACCTGTGTCATCCTAAGCCTCGAACAAAGTGAGTGTGCCGAAGAATCTAAAAACAATTTAACCTAAGCAAAAATAGGCAAAAGGATCTAAAAAGATATACTTGATTTCCAAGATGTTTCGACTCGCTCGCTGACACTCACAGCTTAACATGACAATATAGGCGAGATTCTTCGACAGCGTGGCGTGCGCTACTTGCGATAGCATGACAAGTATAAGCTTGTTTTTGTCATCCTGAACGTAGTCGAAGGATTTAAGAGGATGTGGCTCGGTTTCTGAAATTCTTCGACAGCGGTCGTTCTAGGCCCCCGAAAAATGCTTGCCATTTTTTGAGCAAACAAACAAATGATAAGTGGTTGGATGAAAAGCAAATCACGAAATAGAGTGCCGTTTGCGATGTGGCTCAGAATGACGAGTGGAAGCCGGATATCTGTCATCACGAACGAAGTCGAGGAATCTAAAATTTCAAAAATAAATATCGCGTTTTAAAATAAAGTTTTAAAATTTTTTGCTAAATGCTTGACAACAGCGCTTTTACTAGTTATAATAACTAAGGTATCACATAAAAATCACGATGGCTTGTAGCTCAGTCGGTTAGAGCACCACCCTGATAAGGCGTGAAGACAGCGGTTCAACTCCGTTCATCCCAACTAAAAAATTAACGATGGCTTGTAGCTCAGTCGGTTAGAGCACCACCCTGATAAGGTGGGGGTCGGTGGTTCGAGTCCACTCAAGCCAACCACACTGAAAGTCCCTAAAATAGGGACTTTTCTTATTTTAAAATAACTTTTCAAAATCGCCAAAAACATCAAAAGGATGTAAAAATTTTCAAAAAGGATGTAGTAAATTTACCACTTTTTGTCCAAATTTTATCAACTTTTCAAAATCGTAATTTCCTAACTCGAACTAACTAAAACTGACTAAAAACTAACAAAAAGGATGTAAAAGGATGTAGTAAATTTTGCAATAAAAAAGAGCCAGAATTTCTTCTGACTCTTAATTTATTTTTATTGTTTTTGCTCTAAATTTTGAAAAACTACATCTAAATGCGTTTTAAGTGAAAGTGCTTTTTGTGTGTCTATAGACAAGTATCTTTCTGTTGTTTTTGCAGTGGCGTGTCTTAATAGAAGTTGAATGTTATATAGATTTTCTTCATTTTCTTTTAAGATTGTGCCAAAAGTGTGTCTTAATGCGTGGAAATGAAATTCTTGCTCATTTAGTTTGTTTCTTCTTAAAAATCGGTTATATATCGTTCTTGTGCCGTAGTAGGTTCTAACGCTTTTGTCATCATTGCAAAATATGAAATCGTCATTACTTGCAAGTTCAATTCCAAGTTTTTCGCCCTTTTCTTTTTGCAAGTCTTTCCACCTTTTAAGTGCATCCAGTAAAACATTTGGAATGGGTAGAAGCGCCACAGAAACGCTTGTTTTTGGCGTGCTGACAATGGTTTTTACACCGACTTTGTTGCCGTTTTCATCAAAATCGACTGTATATGTCACACCCTTATTTATATTCAAAGTGGCAGTTTTAAAATCTACATCTTTCCATTTGAGTGCCAAAATTTCACCAATACGCAAGCCCATATAAAATCCTATAAAGCAAAGCGTCAAGAGAAAAGAGTTTTGTGTCAGTGCTTCAAGAAATTTCTTTCTGTCTTCTGGCGGAATTGCTTTATATGGTCTTTTCATTTCCGACAAGTCTCTTTTTTCTTTCACTTTGAAATTCACAGAAAGCACAGGATTGTATTGCACCAACTTTTCTTCAACAGCATAATCAAAAAACTGCTTTAAAAGTGTTTTTGTCTTTCTGACAACTTCTCGTGAGTGATTGTTGGCATAGATTCGATTTAATAGTTTTTTAATAACAACCGAATCGATTTGTAAAATTCCCATATTTTGCATATTAGGTTTAATGTGCAAATTGTAATTTCTCATACAATCTTCAAACACTCTGGAAGAAACATCGTTGATTTTAAAGACAAGAAGCCATTCTTTCATTAAGTCGCAAAAACTATTCTGCAAACTTTTTAATTTTAAAGAAGATAATGTTCCTGTCAGTTTTGCGATTTTTTGTTCCACTTCTTCTCTGGTATGTCCATAGACAAACTTTCTCTTCCTTTTGCCATCTTCACCAATGCCAAGATTGATATATCCTGCAAACAAACCATCTTTTCGTTGTGTCACACAACCTTCATTATTTCCACGCCTTTGTTTAATTTTCTTCATCTGTCTTAAATAAATCTCCTTTTGTGTTGTTTTTCATTTGCCAGATAACGAAAGCCATTATGCTGACTGTTTGCTTATGTCCGTAGTTAGAAAGTGGAAAGTTTTTTGAATTAAAAATCTCTCGGACTTTATCTCTTCCAAGCCCGGTGATTTGCATAACATCTTTAAGTTCAAGGAATTCTTTCCCAAACTTTTTAGAAAGTCTTTCAACTTCTGCACAAATTAGTTCTTCAATTTTCATTTTTGCCTCCGAAATTTGTTTTCGGTTTAAGCATACATTGAAATTTTTTATATTTTTAGAAAATTCACCTATACAAAATCTTAACTTTTCCCCAAATTCTCTAAGTTTTATCCAAACAACAACTAACATAAGCCTTACTTTTAACCTCCTTTTAAGCCAATGTTTTGCTTTCTTTCGGCAAAACACCAAAAAAGAGTAAAAACAGAAAAAGTCAAATGCGTTCAAAGAAAAAATATTGCCTAACTATCTTTTAATTTTTGGTTTAAGCAATATTTTTTCTAACACTCCACTTTTGTATCTTTTGTATTTGAGTTTTTATGTTTTTACACAAACTAACACCGACGAAAGAAAGCAAAATATCGGCGGAGTTGGGATAAATTTGGGGAAAAGTTTTTATTTTTGTTGTTTTACTATAATTTTTGTTTAGATAAAGTTTCTTAACCTATTCAAAAAGTTGTTGTATTGTTTAAACATCTTCAAGCAAAAGGAGGTAAATTGAAATGTAAGATAAAAAATTTTCAAAATTGAATATTTTTTCTTAAAAAGTGTTGACATTGCCATTTTGTTTATTTATAATTTTTCTAAATTGAACACGAGTTCAATATAGGAGACAAGTAATGCGAAGTAAGAATTTAGATTTGATGAAAGATATTGTTGATTTTGTCAATCAAGAATACTATTCAAATGGCAAAGTTCCAACAATGCAAGAGATTGCCGACCACTTTCACATTTCAAAAAGTCTGGTTTTCTATTATATAAAGGATATGAAAGAAAAAGGACTTATTGATTATGACGGCAGTGCAAGAGGGATTAAAACAAAAACTATGGAAAAGTTCAGTCAAGATGTTGAATATGTTCCACTTGTTGGAGATATTGCCTGCGGACCACAAATGCTTGCTGAACAGAACATAGAAAGATATTTGCCTATTCCAAAAGGACTTTTGGGAAATGGCAAACATTTTGCCCTTGTTGCAGAAGGAGAAAGTATGATAAACGCAGGCATTGACAATGGTGATTTTGTGTTTATAAGACAACAAGACACCGCCGAAGAAGGTCAAATAGTTGTTGCTTTGATAGGAAATGAAGCAACATTAAAAAGATACTATTTGGATAGAAAAAGAAAACAAGTCAGGCTACACCCTGAAAATGATAATATGGAAGATATGTTCTTCAAAAAAATCCAAATTCAAGGAGTTGCTGTCAAAGTAATGAAAGACTTGTTTTAAGTTTCAATAAATGTTCCGCCCCGTTCATTTGTTGAAATAGCACAAAAGATAACTTGCTGTTTTTAAGGAATTCCCAACTTTATATTTACAGTTTGTTAAATCCAAACTTTGTGTGCTGTGGGAAAAAGGAGGTTAATTTGGATAAGCAAAAAATGCATCGAATTAAATGTCCAGAATGCCTCAATTATATGCTTGCAGATACAAAAGATAATGGCTACATTGGAAGGTGTCCAGTTTGCAAGTCTCTTATAATTGAAAGGCAAAGATCACAAAAAGAAAAACTTATCAGAATTCTTAAAAATTAAGAATTTACTATACTTCTAAACAGCAAAATTAAGGTCGAGCTGAAACAGTGCTTTAACAAAACCTTGTTCCCTACTTTTTAGAAAAGGTTCGTGTCAAAGGAAGTATGCCTCTACGAACGATTTCCATTTAGGATTTTGTTCGAGAGGCATTTTTTATTCGACAAAATCCACCAAATTTCACAATCAGGAGGGAAAATATGTTGTCACTATCTAACATTAGAACAGATTTAAAAGAAATTCGATATTATTATTCACGAAAAGAAATGTTTGATGAAGCATTTAAATGTATGGGACAAAGTGATATTGTAGAAAAAGCAGAAAAGTATAACAATGCTGTCAAGAGTGCACCTGCAAAATTATATGACTTATATTTTTCGCTTTATATCAAAAACAATACACAGGAGTCGCTTTCAAATGAACTATGCTATACCCCTGAATATATTCAAATGTTAAACAAACAACTTTTAAATTTTTACAAACTAAACTTAAGGAAGAGGAGGAAGTCAAATGAATTTTATTGAAGAAGCAATCAATGTATATCGCACAAGAAAGCATATTGTAGTGCAGAAAATCGGCTTAAAATTTGATGCCGAAGATGATAATATTCTCTATTCCTTTGACATTTTCTATCAGAGAAACAAGAATAGAGATAAAGAATATGAAAATATCTTTGGAAATAAAACAAACATCGATGGCAAGCGAATTAAGACTGCAATGTATTCACGAAGATATGTAAAATAAGCAACAAATATGTTGCTTATTTTTTTATCTTCTTTTGTCTTTTTATTTGGTTTTGTTTGGATTTTACTAAGGTTCTGTATAGGTAAAGTTTCTGGAAATGGAAGAGTGAAAAATCTATAATTGCAGTGTAGTTGGTAGCAAGACAAATCTTAGAAAAAGTGCGGACGCTGTGTGATTTAATTGGTGGCCACCTCACACTGTCCAACGAAACTGTTTGTTTCAATATATATGGTTCTTGACTTACTCGGCTACAAAAACTTAATAGCATTTAATGCAAAATTAAAAGGAGAAAAAGTTATGCCAAAACAAAGAGAAAGGCGCTGGCTCGTGCCTAACAGAAGAGCAAAAGGATATGCCGAAGAACGCAAAGCAAAAGTTCATCAACGCGGTCAAAAAGAAGGAAAAGAGTTGACTGATTTTGAAGCTGGACTTCGTTCTGGTTATCTTCAATGCCAAAGCGATCACGCAGGACTTTACAAATATAAGGAAGCGATGAACTCTGGCAAATCAAAAGCAGAAGCAACTGCTTATTCAAGAAAAATTGGAAAATAGGAGGACAATATGGAAAAGAAAGCAAACAAAATTATGGTTGAAAGAGAGACTTTTGAAAAGGACGGAAAAACATATTTTTCTTATTTTATCAAAGGTAAAATTCGCGGTAAAGAAGTGCGAGTTGCTGTTGTTCCACCAGATAAAGGCGGATATTCCGTTTTAGACATCGTGTTTGGAAATGAGATGAAAGCTGAACTTGTTGTAAACCCATTTGAAATTAAAGATGAGGTATCAGGTAAAACAGTTAAAGGAAATACCTATCTTGCACGCACAATTGATGAGAATGGTGAAGTTTTTGAGTGCAACATTAAACCATATAGAAATTCAGATAAAATGCTTTTAAATATGCTTATCAAATAAGAATTTAGTCAAAAGGTTAAGTTATGAAATGGTTATTTTATACAATTTTGATTATTGTTTTAGTTGTGCTATTGGGAACTTGGCCTTTATCCGTTCTATCCATAGTTTTTGAGTATATCGGGAAAGCACTTCATTGGCTTGCTGAAATACTCAATTTCTTTGGATGGAACGGACTTGTCTAAAAGTCGAAAAAGCACTATTTAAGACTTAATCTTATTTAGTGCTTTTATTTTAAATTTTATTAAAAGGGTATATATGGAAAATTTAAAGCGAGTTTCTATTGCTCTGCTTATTGTTGCCTATGTCATCTGTGCTGTTTTGGACTTTTGGTGGCTGTATGTTTTAATCTTTGCTCCTGACAAAGAAATCGTCAACACCTTTTATGTTGGCACTATCACAACGAAACCATCAACAGAGGAAGAAGATCCAAAAACAGAATATGTGATTAAAGTTAAATATTCTTCCAATGACAACAAGAATGGCTTGGAATGTTTGGAAATTCAATTTACAGGATTTGTTGATGAAACAAGCGAACAGTTTTATTCTTGGGGAATTCAATTTGTCGCAAATTCTGAAAATGAAAGTTTGGAAGATTGGATTTATAATGTTGATGAATCGTCTGTAAGCGGTTCAGTTAGAAATAAATGGCAATTTCCGCTGACCTGGAAATATTATCACAACATTTGGGGTTCATACACTCCTGAAAATGCCAACATTTTCTATTATAAGTCTTCCGATTTATTCACAAGTGATATAACAGGTGCTTCTAGTTTAGGCAATGGCGAAGGATTTTTGATTTCGATTGATGATGACATCTATAAACTGAACTTTAATAAAAATGTTATCAATGATTCAAGCGAAAATTCAAATTTTGTTGCTGAAAAAATTGTGAATGCCTGGCATATCTCAATTTATCACAACATCACTGTCTATGACTATTATTATAGTTATGACATTTATGACTTTGCCTATACTTTGTATCAACAAATTCAAGCAGTAGCGAACGGAAAGCATTCAGCTTCACTTATTAACTTGCCAGATATGTTTTCTTATCAAATTTATGACGGCAAAACTTTTCAAGATGTGAGTGCACAGGAAAATGCAAAGGTTTCTGAAACTGTTAGAAATTTTTATTCAATCTACATTGAAAAGACGGCAGATGGAGTTAAAACAGCAAATGATAGTATGTTTGGTTGTGTTAATGGCACTCCGCAGTTTAATTTGACCGAAGATGATGAAGAAAATGATGAAAGCATTTTTGGTGATGGCGACTATCTGCTCGGCAAAACGATTGTCGATTGCGACATTTATGATTTTGATTTTATAAATGTTCGTGATAATGCCTATGTGTTGAAACTTAATGACAGTTTCTTAAATGTTTATGGGAAACACTCAAATGATATACAACTTTCTATTGAAATAGATATTGATAAACTTAAAAAAGAAAATATTGTTTTTTGTGGTTTTTCAAATGATTCACATTTGTCAGAATTTAATATTCTATCTTGCCACACAGTGCAAACTTTGGATGGTGAAATAGTTAAAACGGAGGTGGACTATGCTTAGTTTGTTATTTGACAAAAACTTCTTTATTGGAGTTTTCAGTGTCATCATTATCTTTGTGATTATTTGGCTATGCGTCAAATATCCTTCCGCCAGAATGGCGTGTTTCATCATTCTTACAATCGGATTTGCAGGACTAACAACCTATTGTGTTGTGAACCTTAATATTTATTACAATGCCAAAGGTGGGATTTACGGACAAATTTCAGGGTTGTTTTCCCCTACCGTTTCGGTCAATGAAACAACGATTGAATTCAACAATATTGAACTTATTCAATATCTTGACACCGACACCTATTATTGCAAGATAATAAGCGACAAAGTGATTGAAATTGACTCTAAGAAAAATTATCAAATGTATATCAACGACACACCTTGCTCAAACTCTACAATTTCTTCCAATTATATAACAAGCGAATATCATTATCAATTTTTCAATGAAAAAGATGAGATTTTGTGTGATGATAGTTTACAAATTAGGCTTGTATTTAACGCAAATAATTCCTATTTCTATATTTATACCGAAAATGGAACTCAATCTGTGAAATATTGGAACTATTATATTAACAAAAATAACTTTACTATCTCACTCAAAGAATTTAATCAACAAAACAACAACCAAATTCATTTTGGCTCTGGCGAAGTTGAAAATTTTTATAAAGTTGACTATGTATTTACAGAAAATTATGTCGAAACAAAATATTATAAGGAAAATTCTCATCTTGAACTTGTTAATTTGGTTGGTATAGAGAATTGGACTATTGGTGAGCAAGTTGTGAATAGTGATTATGTGATTACGAGTGATATTGTTGTAGAGGCAAATTTTATGGAATTTGATAAATATATGATTGGTTGTATGGTTTGCGAACTTGAAAACGGATATATTATCGGCAATACTGACTCAACAAAAATTGGACTTATTTATTATGATAAACAAAGTTTAGATTATTCGATTATTAGTTTTTATGGATATGGCTATGGTGGTTCATCAAAAGTGTCAGATCATATAGTTGTTCTGACTTCGGACTATGCAACAATTGACGACATTCTATTTAATGAAACAACTAAAAGTATTATGCACTTAAACTTAGATTTTGATTATGGCTATATGTTTGCAAACGACTCAATGATTAAAGTTGCAGGTTCTTATAAAGATAAAGAAGGTGTGTATGTATATGACATACAACTTGGGACTATGGAACAGATTTACGAAACAGGATATTGGACAAGTTTTTCTGGGAAATTTAACGAGCTTACTGGTGAAAATTCCTATGTGAATATTAGGAACTCAACTGATAACTATCATCTTCGTTATGATTTTATTGAAGAAAAATTAGATGAAATTGATAACGATATGGTTGTCGGTTTTTAAAAAATTAAATTAAAAAGGAGATTTTATGAGTAAAAAATTGATAATTGGCTTGGCAAGTTTAGGTATTGGGCTTGCTGTTGCTGGTGGCGTTGGTGGCTATTTTGTTGCTGACGCTTTAAACGAAAATAAGATACCAACAAATCAAAATGGAGAGATTACAAGTCAAATTGAACTTACAGACTATAATCTTCCAGAAGAATTCAACTATGTTTCTTACACAATTTATGAAATAAATGATAAATTTGCTATGTTCTCTTCTTCAAGTGTTGGCAGTTATATTTTGAATAAAGAAACAAAAGATTTTATATTTTTCAACTCATCATCTATTTCCGAACATTCGGAAATTATAAACGAAAATATGTATTTCTGGCTATCTAACTATAATCTTTTCAAATTTAATGTCAACACAGGAGCATATGAAACAGTTTCTTTAAATTCAGGAGTTGCTTTCACAAATCTAAGTTTTATCGGTTATAGTGGCGACAATATTATTTTAAAAGGTTCAAGCAATGCAACAAGTTCGTTGGAATATTATTTTGCTATCTACAACACAATGAGTGGAGATTGTGAAGTGGTTGAAATTTCAAGTTCACAATATAACTACACCACAAATTGTTTAGACTTGGGAAATTACTTTTATTTCACAAGAATCTATGACTTGTCTTCTGGTTCTACAAGCACATATAGTTCCTATCTATATAATAAAGAAAGCAAACAATTGACAACCATTGATTCATACTATCTTCTCGACGAAGACACATTTATTGTGAAAGAAAACAAAATGTATGCAGCTATGAGAAATGGAACATCCACTTCTTTGTGCAATGTGAATTTGACGAACGGTCAAGTAAGCGTTCTTCAATCTTCAATTTCTACAAATGGAAAATTTTCTGAACTTACAAAGGGCTTTGTCTATTCATATCAAATGACATTGAACAATAACGGATATTCTTCATCTTATGCATATTATACTTCATACGAAGATGATAGTGTCATTAAAATTGGGTATGAAGATGATGACAGCATATATATGCTGACTTACAATATTGAAGGTCATCTATTATTCTCACCAAGAACAGACAACAGTTCAAATCGTTATGGAAGAATTGCTATCTTTAACGAAGAAACAAAAAAGTTGGAAACAATCTATACCGCTCTCGTTTCATCTTCAAGCAATTCATATTGTATGATTTATGAATTTGACGGAAAATATTTTGCATCTTCTGACAATGATAATTTCGCAAAAATAGCTTTTGGAGAAAATGGTGAAATAAGCTTCAAAAAATTGAACTTAAAAACAAATCCAACCTACACCAAATACCAAGTTGGAGAAAAAAAATATATCATAGAAGACAGTGGACTCAAATACTATGACTTTGAAAATGATATTTATAAAAGTTTGAAGTCAGTTAGTTCGTCTTCTTCTTGTGATGTTGTGCAGTTAGATATTAAAGATAACATTGCAACAATCTACGCATCAAACAATGTGAAATATGAATTCAATCTCGAAACATTGACCTTTAAAGCTGTTGCCTATTGGGAATAAGTGATAACAATTATCTTTGCTCCACCTCGAACGGGCAAAACTTGCTTTATGACTCACAAGCTCAACGAAATTATGTTTGATAACACTCGCAATAGAGAAATGGCAAGAGAAATTTTGCAGAAAAAGGCAAATGGATTTTCTAAACTGACTGTCCCACAACATTGTGTAAGTGCAAACTATGATATTGTGGGGCACAAGTTTAGATATAGTAGAAGATATAGCAGAAGAATAAATCCCTATCGACTGGGTTTTGAAAATTCGTTTGTAAAAACACATTT
>CALVZE010000026.1 GCA_944372445.1 uncultured Clostridia bacterium | reverse complement strand
AGGTTTCCAGCTCTTTTTCTTATAATTGTCACTTTTTCGTATGGGCTACTTGGCTTTTTAGATGATTTTATCAAAGTGCATTATCATCACAACGAGGGTTTAAAGCCTTACCAAAAGATAATAGGTCAATTTGGCTTAGCACTTATTGTCAGCCTATATATCTATTTTTCAGGCAATACAACGCTAAACTTTTTCGGTCTAGAATTTGATATTGGTATATTTACAATTCCGCTTGTTATTTTAGTCCTTCTTGCAACGACAAATAGTGTCAATTTGACCGATGGGCTTGATGGACTTGCAGGTGGAGTTAGTTTTTCTTATATAACAGTTTTTGGGCTTATATTAACATTGCTATCTGAGCAAGAAAATTTAGCTATGATGTGTTTTGCATTAAGTGGGGCGCTTGCGGGATTTCTTGTCTATAATGTCTATCCCGCCAAAATTTTTATGGGTGACACGGGTTCGCTAGCGCTTGGTGGCTTTATTGGAACAGTGGCGGTGCTTTCAGGCTTAGAGTTTATATTGCCAATCATGGGTATCATGTTTGTGCTATCAGCTCTCTCTGACATCATTCAAGTTCTTCACTATAAGCGCACAAAAAAGCGTGTGTTTTTAATGGCGCCACTTCATCACCATTTTGAGCAAAAAGGTGTGCATGAAAATCGAATTGTCTTCGTATATATTATTATAACGACGGTTATTTCACTTGGAGTTTTAGGAGTGTATATGGCCGTTTTATAAGGCGGTGGCATGAAGTTTAAAAATAAAAAGGTTTTAGTTTACGGACTTAGCGACAGCGGTCGAAGCGCGGTCAAGCTTTTAAGTAGATTAAATGCACATGTGTATTTCTATGACGATGATGTTAGCTATTCAAACTTTATAGGCTACGTCAGAAGAATAGAGAATGAAAAGTTTGACTATTGTGTAGTCAGCCCTGGTGTTAAGATGAAAGACAATCCATACATTGAGATTATGAAAAATAAGGGGACGATTATTTTAAGTGAGCTTGACCTAGGATATCTTTTTTTGAAAGGAAAAATAATTGCCGTCACCGGCACAAACGGCAAGACGACAACTTGTAATCTTATCTACAAAATTTTAAAAGATAACGGCTATGACGCTAGGCTTTGTGGTAATATCGGAGTGCCGATAACATCTATAAATGACACGAACAAAAATAGTGTGACAGTTGTGGAGGTGTCAAGTTTTCAGCTTGAAAGTTCTCGCCTTTTTAGATGTGATATTGGTGTCATATTAAATGTTATGCCAGACCATTTAGATAGGCATGGAACCATGCAGGAATATATTGATTGTAAGAAAAAGCTAGCCTCATTTACAAAAAGGAAATTGGTTTTAAATCTTGATGATGAAATAGCGAAAACTTTTAATTTTGATAAAAAATGCCTATATTTTTCAAAAAAAACGCTAAAAAAGGGTGTTTTTGCGAAAAATAATCAAATTTTCATCAACAAAAAGCCTGTGTGTGGCGTGCAGAATATCAAGTTAAAGGGCGAAAAAAATCTAGAAAATGTGCTTGCTTCTGTTGCAAGTTTATCAAATTTCAAGGGGATGAATTTCCATGATAGCATCTCTTCTTTTCTTCCTAGTGCGCATAGGTTAGAACTTGTTGGAGAGTGCAAAGGCGTTATGTATGTCGATGATAGCAAGGCGACAAATGTGGCGTCAGTGATAAATGCTTTGACGGCATTTAGAGATAGGAGAATTTTGCTTTTATTAGGCGGACAGGGCAAAAATGCACCTTATGATAGTATCTTTCAACATCCTTTAAAAGAGGCAGTGACATTCGGTGAGGAAGGTGAAAAAATAAGCGCAATCGCCAATCGTTACAAGGTTCCAACTGCAAATTTTAAGCATTTTGATGATGCAGTGTTTTATGCATGCGAAAGGGGAGAAGTAGGTGATGTTGTTCTCCTTTCGCCAGCTTGTTCCAGCTTTGACGAGTTTTCGTCTTATAAAGAGCGTGGAGAAAAATTTAAAGAACTTGTGTTGGAGTTTTTAAGTGGAAAAGATTAAGAAATTTTTTATCTTATCTAAGAAGAGAAAATTTGACAAAACAACCTTTTTTGTCACTTTTTTGATGTTTAGCTTGGTAATTTTTGGCTGTATTATGGTGTATAGTGCAAGTTACTATTCTGCTGGAAATCGATACGGCAACGAATATTTCTTTTTACTTAAACAGCTTATGGGCGTTGTGCTTGGTGTTTTTGCTTTCATCTTTTTTGCTTTTTTTGATTATCATAATTTAAAGAAATTTAGATATGCGGTGCTTGCTGTTTGTGTGGTTCTCCTTGTTTTGGTGTTCGTGCCGGGCTTTGGTGTTCAAAGTTATGGGGCAAATCGTTGGGTTAGCATTTTGGGTATCTCAGTCCAACCTTCAGAGCTTGCGAAGTTTGCTCTTATTTTATATCTTGCAAGTTACTTGTCTGACAACCATGAAAAAATAAAAACTTTTAAGGGGTTAATTCCGCCTCTTGTGGTTGCGGGTTTGTTATGTTTGCTGGTTATAATTGAGCCGAGTATGAGCGTGACAATGTGCCTATTATTCTTGACCTTTTTCATGCTTATAGTAGGTGGAATAAACAAAAAACACACCCTGCTTTTTTCTGGACTTGCCTCAATGTGCGTGCCGTTGCTTATTATTGCAGAACCGTATCGTATGAAGCGTCTTTTTGCTTTTCTCGACCCTTGGATTTCACCGCAAGGAGAGGGGTATCAGTTGATTCAATCGCTTTATAGTTTGGGTAACGGCGGTATGTTTGGAGTCGGGCTTTTTAATTCTAGACAAAAATATCTTTTTCTTCCGTTTGCGGAGTCAGATTTTATTTTTTCTATCATCGGCGAGGAGTTTGGCTTTTTTGGTGCGACACTTTTGATTTTTGTGTTTGGTGCGCTATGTTATTTACTCTTTAAGATTGGCTTGTCGGCAAAAGACAGGTTTGGCTGTCTACTTTCTCTTGGTGTGGGAGTTCTTATAGCTGTTCAAACTCTACTTAATATCGCAGTCGTTACGGGTTCTATTCCGCCGACAGGACTTCCTCTTCCTTTTATATCAAGTGGCGGAACAAGTGTTGCTGTGTTTATGGCAGGCGTTGGGGTTTGTGTCAATGTGCATAGGCAATCCGCTTGATTTTCTTTGATTTTAACTTTTTAAGTTCTAAAATTTTACATGCCTAGTAGAAAATTTTTGCAAACAAAAAATATGTGTTTTTATATCAAAATTTGAAAATATTAATAAAAAATGCAAAAATTTTATTAAAAAATCAATTTTTTTATATATTTTTTGTTTAAATATCAAAATTGTTTTGTGTTTTTGTCTAAATTTAAGTTAACAAAATAAATTTTTAAAAATAAAAATGTTTTTATAAAAAAATTGTCTTTTAATCAAAGTAACTTTAATTTTTCTTTTCCATATACTTTTATTATGAAAGAAAAGTTTTTGATAAATGGCGGAAAAATTCTCTCTGGTGAGATTGAGGTTGAGGCGTCTAAAAATGCCTATTTGCCTATTCTTGCTGGAAGCATCCTTTGTGAAGATAAGGTCACATTTTTAAACACTCCTAATTTTTTAGATATTGAAAACATGTGCGAAATTTTAAAAATTTTAAATGTTAAAGTGAAAAGAGATGGCGAGCTTCTATCGCTTGATTTACATAGTAAAAAAAATGAGAAAATTTCGCATGAATATACAAACAAGCTGAGAGCTTCTATTTTTTTGTTGGGACCACTACTTGCCGTCTTTAAGCAGGCGGTTATCTCGTATCCTGGCGGATGTAACATTGGCACGCGTCCTATTGATATACATATTAACGCCTTTAAAAGTTTGGGCGCTAAAATTGTGGAGCGTCATGGCTACATATATTGCAACGCTCAAAGTATGAAAGCGGGGAAAGTGGTTTTTTCTTCTGTCAGTGTTGGTGCGACTGAAAGCGTTATGATGAGCGCGGTATTACTGAAAGGCAAGACGACGCTATACAATGTGGCACGCGAGCCAGAGATAAAAGAGCTTGCTAGATTTTTAAATGCTATGGGGGCGAAAATAACTGGCGCTGGAACAGAAAAGATAGAAATTGAAGGAGTGAAAAAATTAAAAGGCGTAGAATTTGCCGTTTGTAAAGATAGAATAATAGCTGGAACTCATCTTCTTTTAGGCGCTCTTATTGGAAAAAACATGCGAGTGATTGGTGCGAAGCGCGAAGATAACGAGATATTGTTTGATATATTAAAGAAAAGCGCTTGTAGTTTTAAGGAAGATAATTCTGGCGTTGTCATATCTTCTTGTGGGAGAAGTGAGGCTTGTAAATTTATTGAAACACTGCCTTATCCGAATTTTCCAACCGACTTACAACCGATGTTTATGACTTTTGAAACTCTTTCGCAAGGAACCTGTGTTATAAAGGAAAATCTTTTTGAAAATAGATTTAATCATGTTATGGAGTTGATAAAAATGGGCGCGGACATCTTTGTCAAAGACAGGCTGGCAATTATTAAAGGCGTGGAAAAATTATACGGCGCCGATGTGTTTGCTTCTGACCTAAGGGCTGGCGCAGGACTTGTGCTTGCAGGGCTTGTAGCTGAAGGTTACACAACAGTTCACAATATTCACTATATCGACCGCGGATATGAGAGATTGGAAGAGAAATATAGAGAATTAGGCGCAGATATAACGCGATTACCTGAAAATTAAACGCAAGTTCTGAATGACATTATGAGCTTGGCTTTTGAGATTCTTCGACAGCGGTCGTTTCACTTCCTTGCTCAGAATGACAAGGTAGACTTGTTTATGTCATCCTGAGCTACGACTATGCAAAAACAAATTTAATTTCATTGACATATATTTTCTTAGGAGAAATATATGTGTGGAATTTGTGGATATGTTGGTAAAAACAATGGCATAGGCGAGGTTGTAGGTGGATTGAAGATTTTGGAATATCGTGGGTATGACTCGTGCGGAGTGGCATATTTAGATAATGAAAAAATAAACATTGTCAAAACTATCGGAGGCGTTGACAACTTATCAGATTTAAGTAAAGATATTAATGCAAATATTGTTATTGGTCACACGCGTTGGGCGACTCATGGTGGCGTTAGTGAGAAGAATGCTCATCCTCATATTTCGTCATCAAAAAAACTTGCCATGGTTCATAATGGTATTATTGAAAATTATAAAGAATTGAAAGAGCAACTTGATGCTAATTTTTATTCTGAAACGGATAGCGAGGTGTTTCTCAATCTTATAGACGGCGAAGAGGGAGATTTAGTTGAAAAGACAATTAAGGCATCTAAAAAAGTGCAAGGCACCTTTGCCATAATTGTTTTATCGGAGAGTGGCGAAGTGGTTTTGGGTAAGAGAGAAAGTCCTTTATATTTATCTAAAACGGCGGAGGGGATTTTTGTTGCTAGCGATGTGTTGGCTTTGAAAGGCGAATATTTTTACAGTTTAAACGATGACGAATTTGTGAGTATAAAAAATTTCCAAATTTTGTTTTATAACAAAAATGGCGAAAAAATTGATAAAAAACAAGAAAAAATTGAAAAAAATGAAGTTTTTTCTGATATTTTTTGCAAATCGCACATGGAAAGCGAGATTTTTGAAACAAAAGACGCGCTTTTAAAAACATTAAAAAAATATAAAAAAGATGATGTTTTTTCTAATATCAAATTGCCAAAAAATTTAAACTCCATTTCTCTCATAGCTTGCGGAACGGCGTATCATGCTTCGCTTATGGGAGCAGAATTTTTTAAAGAGGCGGGTTTTGATGCAAGAGCATATCTTGCCAGTGAGTTTCGTTATGGCAGAGAACTTTTAAACAAAAACACCCTTTACATTTTTGTCAGTCAAAGCGGTGAAACGGCAGACACTATTGCTTCGGCGAAAATGGTTAAAAGTCGAAAATTTTATACGCTTGCACTAACCAACACGCCAAATTCACTATTAAATCGCATATGTAAAAATGTGCTACCTACCTTTGCTGGGCGCGAAATTGCTGTTGCTTCAACAAAAGCATATACTTGCCAAATTTGGTCGTTATATCTATTTTCGCTATACCTAGCAGGAAAAAAGTTGCCGACTGAAAATAAGATTTCTAATATTCCTTTTCTTAATTTTGACGAGCCTTATATTAAAGAAATAGCAGGTTTTGAAAAAGTGTTTTTTATAGGTCGGGATTTAGATTATATAACTGCTATGGAAGCAAGTTTAAAATTGAAGGAGATTTCATATATCAACTCTGTTGCAATAGCCTCAGGAGAGCTTAAACATGGCACGCTGGCGCTTATTGATAAAGATGCAGTTGTTATAGCTATTTGCACGCAAGGAAAAATAAAGACAAAACTTCTCTCCAATCTTGAAGAGATAAAGGCGAGGGGTGGAAAGGTGATAGTTGTCAGTCAATTCGATGATTTTAAAGATTTTCCTTGCGTAAAACTACCAAAATATGATGAACTTTTGATGCCTATTGTCAGCATTATTCCTTTGCAATTTTTGGCGCTTAGAATATGTGAGCTTTTTGGCTACAATCCAGATAAACCGAGAAATTTGGCAAAGTCGGTGACGGTCGAGTAGGTGAAACTGCACTTAATTTTGACTATGTAAGTTTTTATGTATGCAATAAACCTATAATTAAATTTATTGACAATTTCAACAAAATTAAGATATAATAATGCCAAGGGAGAAAGTTATGGATTTATCTTTGAAGATAATGCAAATAAATAAATTTAACGAATATATTTTGCAAGATGTTAAAACAAAAAAAACGCATAGACTTATTCTAGAATTTTATGGAATTAGTCCAAAAGTTGGTGATATGATTTTGTTAAACGAAAAGCTTTTAGACCCTAAAAGTGACTTATATGTTCAGTCATATGCGTTTGAGGAGTTGGATGGAAAAGAAAACAATTTAGATGAGATGGATTTGGCTGGTCTTATCACAAATAATAAAAAACATATTTTAAAAAGGATGTATGGTTAATATGGAAAATACAGATTTGAAATGGATTAAAAAACACTATGGAGAAAAATTTTCTCATCTATGCCGAAGTTTATTTCCAACCATTCTAGAAACCGAAGGGTTACTGTCTAAATTATTGAGCGAGCATTTTCCACCTAGCAGAGAATTATTTGATGATATAACTCAAAATGCTCTTGCTGAATCTTTTAAAGATTATGTGTTCAGTTTGACAAGACCTGAGGAAAATAAAACAAAATCAAGCCTAACACCAGAAGAACTTTTGGACAAGGCGGGTTACATTCTCTATCCAGAATGCCAAACAGAAAAAGATATGCAAAATTTTAGACATTATTATTATCGTGGCTCACCTACTCCAGTGTATCAAGGAGGAACTCCTGCTAGATATGAAGGAGAAGAACTTTGCACTTTTAACGGTGGTAGATTGAAAAGTAACCGAGTTTGGTTTGCCGTCAAGAAAGATGCTGACAAAATTAAAAGACAAGATTTTAAAAACCCAAGAAGAGAAGATGACTATGGCGTAAGTGTCTTAAGCATACAGTTTTCGCGTTCTGAACCAAGTATTCTTTCAATTAAAAACAGATATAATCACACAGTCGCAAACCCCGATGCAACTTTTGGCAACAATCTAGACAATATAATTCCAGGACTCTCTCAAGCTTTTGAGGATTATTATGGCATAAATCTTGCCAATAAAAATCAAAAACCTTTTGAAATTCCAGGATATGTTCAGGCAGGAGATGGCAAGTTTTATAAATACAATTTTGAATGCAACAATGTGTATTATTGCCCAAACAACACTATAATTCAAAACGGCGAAGTTAAACAGTTTGATAAAAATAAGGCTATTGCTTTTGACTGTTTCATTCTTGATTTAGAAAAAAAAGAAATAATTGAGTATAGCGATTTTGTGCTAGAAGATGATTCTCCTGATGTTTTCATAGAAAGTGTTTGAAAAATTAAAGACATAAAGCGCGTGCCAAGTGCGGAGGGCTTAACAATTCAAATAACTCCAGAAAAGGGAGAGTTGGTTGAGATACAACTTAATAAGCATAACGAAATAGTTGGTTACGCCAACCCTAATGTCACTCAGATAGGGAATGAGTTTTTATACGGCAACGACTCTCTTACAAGTATAGATCTTCCTAATGTGACAGAAATAGGAGATTGGTTTTTATACGGCAATAACTCTCTTAAAAGCATAGACCTTCCTAGTGTTACACGGATAGGGAATAATTTCTTATTCGACAATAATTCTCTTACAAGTATAGAATTGCCTAATGCTCTGTATGTTGGGCATGGGTTTTTGCGTAGCAATAACTCTTTAAAAACCATAAATTTTCCTAATGTCACACACATAGGAGATGGTTTTTTGCGCAACAATGACTCTCTTACAAGCATAGATCTTCCTAGTGTGACGCGGATAGGAGCTAGGTTTTTGCAAGGCAATAACTCTCTTAAAAGTATAGATTTTTCTAATGTGGTATTAATAGAAGATGAGTTCTTGTTCAGTAATAAATCTCTTAAAAGTGTATATCTTCCTAATGTAACAGAAGTAGGGGATTTCTTCTTATATAAAAATAAATCTCTTAAAAGTATACGTCTTCCTAGTTTGACGGAAATAGGGAATGAGTTCTTGTCCGACAATAATTCTCTTAAAAGCATAGATCTTCCTAATGTTACACAGATAGGGAATAATTTCTTATTCGACAATAATTCTCTTGAGATCATAACTATTCCTAAAGTTACACGGATTGGAGAAGCCTTTTTGTATAACAATAACTCTCTTAAAAGTTTAGAGTTGCCTAATGTTAGACTGATTGGGAAAACCTTTTTATTCAACAATAACTCCCTTAAAAGTTTAGAGTTGTCTAATGTTACGCATATTGGAGATTATTTTTTGTTAAGCAACAACACTCTTACAAGTTTAGATTTGCCTAATGCTCTACATATTGGACATGGGTTTTTATTGAATAACAAATTAATATCAAGAGTTGAAACTGCATATGGCGTGAGAGTTTTAAATGAAAGTGATAAAGAATTAAAATAGCAAACCTTTCAGCAGGAAAAACTGAAAGGGCGTATTGACAAAGCGAGGAGGGTGTGCTAAAATTCTTCTTGAAGAGGAAATATGAAAAATAGACTGGACTTTTGGGAGTCTTTGCCACCAGCACTTTCAAAAGAGGAAAATTTAAGGTTATTACGTGAATATTCAAAGTCGCGCGATGAAAATTTGCGCGAAAGGATTTTTGATGGCAATCTTCGTTTTGTTTGTATGTGCGTGACGCGTTACTGTAAAAAATTTCTTCACTATCAAAGCCCAATTTACCCAGAAAATGAGGACTTACTTGAAGAGGGCGCGTGGGCGCTTCTTCGCGCAATCGACCTTTTTAACGCCGAGCTTGGCACCTCCTTTTCTTCCTATTTAAGCAAGGCTGTGAAAAACTCAATAGGCCGATTTGTTGTGGGCGAAGATTCTTCTGTTCGCGTGACGCGAAGTTTGGATGCACCAATGGACGAGGGCGAGAGAAGCACATTTTTGGCTATGCTTTTCGACTTTGACTACCTTAACTATGAAGATAAGGTGGCGGTGGAGATTATTAAGAAGGAAATTTTGCCAAAGTTGCCAGAGACGGAAAGGCAAGTTTTTGTTGACTACTTTTTTAAGAATAAAACCTTGCAAAAAATCGCTAATGAGAAAAACTGTTCGCGCGAGGCCATTCGAAAGAGGCTGAAAATGGCAAAATTCCACACCAAAAACCTCTTTGAAACGGGCGAGCTTAATGATGTTGCGACTGAAACTCCTAAAAAAAGAGTCCATTGGCGTGAGAAATTTGATATTGAAAAATATGGCAGAGATTTTTTTGAAAAGTATTTTGTTCACACATTGACCGATAGGCAAAGATTTATCTTTGAACGCGCAATCCTCGCCGAAGAAAGAGGAAAACTTATTGATATAGCGCGCGAACTTAATGAAAAGAACAACAACACCGCATCAAGTTTAAGAGATGTCTATTTTAAACTCGAAAAGTATGGCGATATATATTATGAAAAATATCTTCGCGGTGAAGAACCTTCCAAAGAGAAAATTGTGGTTGAAAAGAAGAAAAAGAGTTTGGGGAAGGTGGAAAAGATGAAAAAATTTGTGGCGAGCGTGGGCGGTGAGGAGGCTCTAAGATGCTACTTCTTGCCAAATTTGAAGGATAAGCGAAACGCTTTGGTGCTTGAATATGGAATTTTGGACTACAACGGCGAACCGCAAAGAGAACTTGCTAAAAAATGTGGGTTATCCGAAACTGAGTATTCTCACCGAATTGCACGTCTTAAACAATATTTAGAAAATGAGCGCGAAGATATCATCCATTCAAAAATTTTAGGTGAACGCGAGAAAGAAGAGAGGTAAAAATGGAACTATTACATAGATATAACCTTTGGAGAAAGTTGCCTCCAGCGCTCTCAAAAGAAGAGAATTTGAGGCTGTTGAAACTCTATAAGGAAACGAAAGATAAAAAAATTAGGGATGAAATTTTTGCGGGTAACCTTAGGCTTGTTAAAAAACTTGTGCTTGGCGTTTGTGAGGAGAATTTAAGAGACAATGGCGTTTATTTTCCGTCGAAAGAGGACTTACTTGAGAGTTATTACGAAACGGTTATGAAAGCAATTGAGGGTTTCGATTTGAATATGTCCACCTCTTTTTCTACCTATCTTGGAGTTGCTATTTTTAGAAAAAGCACTCACTTTATGAAGGATGTTTGTCCATACAAGGTGGAAAGTTTGGGCGATTTAGACGAAAATTCGAGGGAATTTAGTGAGATACTTAAAATTGACGGCGAGCAAGCCGATGCGAATTTGGAGTTAAGGTTTATCAAGGAAAAAATCTTACCACATCTTCCAAAAAAGCAGGCGAGGGTGTTTGCTGAACATTATTATTTGGACAAGCCACTCTCACAAATCGCACAGAACCTTGGATGCACGAGAGAGTATGCAAGACTGATGCTTAAAGATGCAACGCGTTGCGTGCAGTTTTTGTTTGAAAATGGCACATCGCCAGAAAGTTTACTTGAAATGGCAAATTTTGACTTGCTGACGGTGAGCCGAAGCGAGAAAAGAGAGAGGCTTTATGGACTAGTGGAAAAGTATTGTGGGCGCGAGTTTATGTTTGATTATCTTATGCGCGATATGTCGAAAGTTAAGCGCGAGATTGCAACATGTTCGTTTGAAAATCCAACTCTTCCAGGGCGAGAAATCGCAACAAGGCTAGGTCGTAGTGAAACCGCTGTGTGGGAGGCGCTTGCAGAACTTAAAGGCAACCTCGAAAACGTCAATGATTTGTATGCAAAATATTTAAAGAAGAAGGAAAAGTGTGGAAAGAGCTTAGAATTAGCTCGACAGGAAAAAGTTTAAAATATTAATATGAGGCACTTCAAAATTTTGGGGGTGCTTCATTTTGATTGTGTTTCGTATTTCTAAACAAATTCAAAAAGAAAAAGTTTTATATATAATTTCGAAAAATGCTTGACAATGGCAAGGCGTATGTGTATAATAGAAGCGTGTTTCGTTGTCGGAGACATATGCTTAATCGCATAAACAAACGGCAGGTGGCTTTTTGCTCACCGATTTGAAACCTCTTTGGTTTTGAAGTCGAATTTTCGATTGTGCTGTTCGTGTTTGCCTAATATTAGCATATTTTTTGACGCGAAATTCGCGTCTTTTTTTATGACAAATCCTATTCATGATTTAAAACTGAAAATTTTAACTAAAAGGAGAATTAAAATGCCTACATTTAACCAGTTAGTTAGAAAAGGTCGCAAAACTTTTGAGAAAAAGAAGAAGGCTCCACTCTTAGAGGAATGTCCACAAAAGCGTGGCGTTTGCTTGTCGGTTAGAACCGCAACACCTAGAAAGCCTAACTCTGCTCTTCGTAAGATTGCGAGAGTTAAACTTTCTAATGGACAAGAGGGAACTTGCTATATCCCAGGAATCGGTCACAACCTTCAAGAGCACAGCGTTGTGCTTGTTCGTGGCGGACGTGTTAAGGACCTGCCAGGTGTGAGATATCACATCATTCGCGGAACGCTTGACACAGCAGGCGTTGCAAACAGAAAACAGGGCCGTTCAAAATATGGCGCAAAAAGACCTAAGAAGTAAGAAGTTGATGAGGCAAAATCATGTTTGCGTTGCAAACGCAAGTTTTCCGCGGAAAACTTGCAACAAAATTTTCGGTCGAAAATTTTGTGATGATTTTGCCGTTTAGAGAAAAATTTAGTTAAAAGGAGAGAAGAAAATGCCAAGAAGAAAATGTGCGGTTAAGAAAGACGTTTTGCCAGATCCAATCTACAACAACAAAGTTGTAACAAAACTCGTTAACCAAGTTATGTTGAACGGCAAAAAAGGCTTAGCGCAAAGAATAGTTTATGGTGCATTTGACATTATAAAAGAAAAGACAAGTTTAGACAGCCTTGACGTTTGCCTCACAGCGATTGAAAATGTGAAGCCTATGCTTGAAACAAAAGGACGTCGCGTTGGTGGTGCAACTTACCAAGTTCCTATGGAGATTAGACCAGAGCGTCGTCAGACACTTGCCATCCGTTGGATTGTGAATAACGCTAGGAAAAGAACAGCAGAGCGCAATATGGACGCAAAACTTGCTGGCGAACTTATGGATGCATACAATAACACAGGCGCTTCCATTAAGAAGAGAGATGAAATGCACAGAATGGCAGAAGCAAACAAAGCTTTTGCTCACTACAAGTGGTAATT
>CALVZE010000025.1 GCA_944372445.1 uncultured Clostridia bacterium | reverse complement strand
ATGTTGAGTTAAATGCTGGTGCGGGTTACTCTTCATTGTCTGTTACAGGATTATTAAACAACATAACAGAAACAGGGTGTTTTGTGACAGAAAGTAAGAGCATGCCGACCTTTGGCTCGACTTCGCTTAATGGAACGCCTACAAGCGTATCATCAAATATCTTTGTGGCGTCATATGAAGAGCTTTCGAATTTTACAACAAACAAAAACGGAACGGAAAAGCTTGGGAAAATCAAGTTTTCAGACCTTGCGAAGGACTACCTTAGAGCAAATGGCAAAGATACGCTATACTATACACGCGACCTAGGAAAAAGTTATAATCACATCTACTGCATGAACGCCAACGGCGACAGGGTGCAGTATAAGGCTCAAAACTATTTCGGCGTGCAGTTTACGATTAAAGTGACGGAATATGCATGCGTGTAAAATTGGTGCGGACACCAAACTTTTAAACGCGGACACGGATATGTAAACATATCCTAACCGCTAAAAGTTTGGTTTCCCAACCCAATCCTCTTCCCTGTATGCGATTTTTGATTTGTGCGCACCGGGCAAAGCCCTTCCCCTCGCAAAATCAAAAATTGATTTAGAGAATATGGAAGTAGGGAGTTGAAAGTGTTTGAAGTGGTTGTGATTATAATATGGCACCAACTACACCTAACGGAGAAAATAAACATGCTAGCAAATTGCTAGCATGTTTTATATTTATACAAACTAGGCACACTCTCTTAGATCCTTCGACTACGCTCGCTGACGCTCATGGCTCAGGATGACAGAACCTAGCGGAAATAAGAAATAAAAAAGAAAAAAGAAAAGTTGTGGATTGTTTTATATATTGTAAAATAACTCTAAGAAAAAAAATAAAAGACGGGATGTCGATGAATGCTTAAAGCAAACCCGCTCTGTATCCCTATCTTCATTAGAATTATATACATATTTAACCAAAAAATCAATGATTTTATAAAAAAACGAGGTGAAATATGTTTTATATTGTAATTGTTGATTTGTTTTTTATTTTTTTAAGAATATCTTAGAATTAAAATTTCTCTCATAGAGAGCCTTACTTTTCCTTCAAGTAGCCAAAGAAACAATAAAAGAAGAAATGGAGTTTGTGGTTTTAGATTTCTTTTGCTTGACTTTATGGTTATTTTTATGATATAAGTTATTAGTTAGTTTTTTTGGAGGCGAAATGGAAGAAAATTTATCAAGCGAGATTGACATTAGGCGTCAAAAAATTGAAGAGTTAAAAAAAATTGGCGAAATTCCTTACAAAGAAAAGTATGATAGGACTTGCACAATCAGTGAGGCGAGAGAAAAGTTAGGCGAGCATGTAAAAATTGCTGGCAGAATAGTTTTTCGCCGTATAATGGGCAAGTTTGGCTTTTGTCAGATAAGAGATGTTTACGGAAAAATTCAAGTTTCAGTTGGCAGAAATGAGTTTAGTGAAGAGGACTATAACTTCTATAAAAAAATGATAGATATAGGCGACTTTATCGGCGTGGAAGGCGAGGTATATGCCACTCAAACGGGAGAAATCACGGTTAAGGCAGAGAAAATCACGCTTCTATCTAAAACACTTCGACCATTACCTGAAAAATTCCATGGCGTTGTTGACACAGAGATTAAGTATAGACAAAGATACCTTGATTTAATAACAAATGAAGACGCCAGAAAGATTTTCTTGACAAGAAGTAAAGTAGTGTCTTTTATTAGAAGATTTTTGGAAGAAAATGGTTTTATTGAGGTGGAAACTCCAATACTTCAAACAAGTGTTTCGGGAGCAAGCGCAAAGCCTTTCTTTACGCATCACAACGCACTTGATATTGAGTGCAATTTGCGTATTGCCACAGAGTGCTATTTAAAGCAATGTATCGGTGCGGGCATTGACAGAGTTTTTGAACTTGGAAAAGATTTTAGAAATGAAGGTATGGACCCGTCACACTTGCAAGAATTTACGCAAGTTGAATGGTATGCGTCCTATTGGAACTATGAGAACAACATCGAATTTTTCCACGATATGCTCATCAAACTTATGAAGGAATGTGTTGGCACAACAAAGATTAATTATCAAGGTCAAGAGATTGAATTTGACGGCGAATGGCCAAGAATTGATTATGTGGCAAAAATGAGAGAGCTACTCGGCTGTGATTTTCTTGATATTAACGATGTGGACGAACTTAAAAAAATCATAGTTGATAGAAAGCTTTTTGGTTATCAAGAACTTGACGAATGCAAGAGCGTTAGAACTTTGATTGACTATGTTTACAAGAGAAAGATACGCGCCGACATTGTCAATCCTACAATTCTTTACAACTACCCAGCTTCATTAATTCCTCTTGCTAGGCGCAACGACAAGGATGACAGAATAATTGATGTCTTTCAAGTTGTCGCAGGCGGAGCTGAACTTGTCAAAGCTTACAGCGAGCTTGTCGACCCAATTGTTCAGAGAAAGACACTTGAACTTCAACTTGAAGAAAAGAAGGCGGGCGATGAAGAAACTATGGATGTTGATGAAGATTTCTTGCTTGCTATGGAGCATGGCATGCCACCAATCTCTGGGCTAGGCTTTGGTATAGACAGGTTTTTACAGTTCATTTTCGACCGTCCTAACATTAGAGATGTTGTTCTTTTCCCTCTCATGAAATAAAAAATATATTAAAAAGATGATTAATGGACAACAAATAAAAAAAGAGAACATATTGAAAATTGTAGTCAATATGTTTTTTTGTTTATAACATTTGAATTTTGAAGCGTTTTTTTGAAAACCATAAAAAAGATAAGGCAGTAAGCTATTTTCTCTTTATTTTTCTTTCGTTTTATGTTATTATTAAACGAAAATGAAAGCTACATTAGTTAATCCACGACCTTTTTTCTATTGTTTTTTAGCGTTACTTTTTTCAATTTCGGTGACGCGATATATCTTTAATCTCAGCATTCAGCATATTGTGTTATTTGTCAGCGTTTTAGTAGCTCTCAGCGCTAGTCTTATTTGTTTTAAAAAGTTTTTTCTTTTGTTTTTGCTTTTAGCCACTATGCTGTTTGGTGGTTGCTGGTATTTTGTTGGCATGAATACCTATTCCATTGAAAAATTTGAGGAAGTGGTGTCGGTTACCGGCAGGTTATCCGACAATGTGAAGTATGAGGAAGGCAAGACGACATATCTATTAAAAGATGTTTTTGTCAACGGAAAGAGTGTGAAGAATGTAAATTTAACAATCGAGGGCACGGGCAGGAATTTAAACGTTGGTGATATAATTGAGTTTGAAGCGGGGCTTTATGAGATAGAATTGTTCAGCATTAATTCTTTCAATCTTACATATTATCGAAACAAGGTTGGCTACACGGCGGAGGTTGATTTAGAAGATATAAAAGTTCTTGACAACGACATTAAACTTGTTGAAAAATTCAGGCTTAGAGTTAAAGATTTGCTTATAGAAAACATGAGCGCAGACGATGGCTCAACGGCGTATGCGGTGCTATTTGGCTACACAAACGATATTTCTAACGACACATATTCTGCCTATCGTGACGCTGGCATATTACATCTACTTGCGGTATCAGGACTAAATGTCACTTTTCTAATTTCGCTTATCGGTTTTATATTAAAAATATTCAAAGTAAATAGGTTTACAAACTTTATAACCTGTTTTATTGTGCTTATCGTCTATGCCTATCTTTGTTCGTTTGCGCCATCTATATTAAGAGCGGGAATTATGGGAATAATCTTCTTGGCAAGTCAGTTGTCAGGTAGGTGCTATGACAGTTTAAACACCTTAGGCATTGCGGGTATTTTGGTTTTGATTACTTCACCGCTTTTTGCTTTTGATATCGGCTTTTTAATGAGTTATTTTTGCGTTATAGGAATAGTTTTGCTATGCCCTATGTTGACTAATTTCCTAAAAAAGATATTTCCTAAGGTTATTGCTTCGTCTTTGGCTGTTTCGATAAGTGCGACAATCGGAATTTTGCCATTTTTAGCGCTGATGTATTCTGAGTTAAACCTCTTATCCTTCTTTACTAACATAATTGCCGTTCCGTTGTTTTCTGTTGTCTATCCAATTTTGTGCGTCGCGGTGATGATTTGTGTCTTCTTTCCGTTTATGGGTTTTACTTTGACTCTATGTGGTTACATTTTCACGCTAGTCAACTTGATAGCACAATTCTTTTCAAAGACGTCGCTGAATATTCAGTTATCTCCATTCAATGTCATCATATCGGGCATTATCTTTCTGTGCCTATATTTATTTTCTAGTTTCTTTATGGCAAGTAAAAGAGCGAAGATAATTAACTTTGTTACGCTTGCCTCGCTTTTGACAATTACAGCTTGTATATTTGCTTTTGTTCCAATGTGCAGCACAGGGGTGTTGTATGTCTACACTCGCGATAACTCTTTTGTGTTACTCACAAATTCTAAAAATGAAACGCTCATACTTGACGCCACATGGAGTTATTCCGATGTCAACAATGCGCTGATTGAAGTTAATGCTTTTAATTTGCTTGCAAATATTCAGGTAAACAACATTTTGTCATCAGGTTCGCAGGAATTTTTAAAGGTCACAAATTATTCTCATGAAAATATCACAAATCGTGAAGGCACAGAAATTTTACGATATAACACAGACTATCACTTGGGAGATTTTCGGTTGAACTTTCTAGCATACGAAAACAAATTAATCGGCTTAGAAGTGGAATTTGATGATATGTTAGTTTTACGAACATCGTCAAAACTTTCTGACGAGGACATGGAATATATATTGACACTGCCATACGATTTCATATTGACACAAGAGCCGAATGAATATATGACTTTACAAGACAAACAAGCTTTTTGTTTAAACAAAAATAGTATATAGGAGGAAAAATGAAAACATTAGCACAAAGATTAGCAAAAAAAATAGAGCTTTGTTATCTAATTCAGGGAGAAGATATTTTGCTCTACGACAAGGCGTTAGAACTCATTAAAAAGGCTTGCAAATTAGAGCTTGAAGAATTTAATTTAATAAAATTCGATGATGACAATTTTAAAACCGATGTGGTTATTGACACCTTAGACACACTACCTTTTGTCGGTGAAAAAAAGATAGTTTTGCTTAAAAATTTAACAAAAATTCCTGAGGATTTTAAGAAAAAGTTAAATGCATATTTGAAATCTCCACAGCTTTCTACCTGTCTTGTCATTTTTGATTTTTATAATAATTTTAATTTCATCATAAGCGAAAAGGTCAGTGCGAAAAGGCTGGATGAAACAACTTTGGGCAGAATGGTAGAACAAGAACTTGAAAATGCGGGAAAAACCATTCAAAAGGAAGCGGTAAGCCTATTACTAGCCTATTGTTGTGACTATTATTCGCTTATTGCTAATGAACTTGAAAAACTTAAAAATATAGACGGTGATGTTGTTGTGGTAAAAGATATTGAAAATATGGTGACAAAAGAAACGGAGTTTTCCGTTTTTGAACTAAGTGAAGCCCTTTCAAAAAGAGATGCAAATAGGGCGGTGGAGCTTTTGAGTTTAATGGAAAAAGACACAAAGACTTTTTCTCTTATACTAAACCATTTCAGGCGCATGTTTTTTGTGGCAATATCAAAAGAAAGCGACCTTGAGTTAAGCAAATTACTCTCTGTTAAAGAATACGCAGTGACTAAGGCGCGTGCTTTAAGCAAGAATTTTTCAAAAATACAACTAAAAAATATTTATGAACTTTTGTCAGATGTCGATTTTTATATCAAAAATGGACAAATGCAGATAGAAAATGCATTATACTATTTGATTTTTGGCATTCTTTATTGTTAAAATATTGAAAGATAACCTATTAGATTAAAAATGGACTTAGTAGCAAAAAGTTAAACAAAGAAGGAGAAAACCATGGAAGAAAGAGATTTAGAAGAAATAAAGGAAGAATTTAAAGAGATATTTTTTGACAATATTGAGCGTGATGGTGCGGAAGATTTGTTGGAATTTTTAGAACGCTCCGACTTTTTTAAAGCGCCAGCAAGCACGCGTAACCATTCGGCATACGAGGGTGGGCTATGCGAACACAGCATAAATGTTTATAAAAGATTTGTTAGGTTGCTTTCAGATGAATATGGCAATTACGAAGAAAAGATATCTAAGGAAAGTGTGGCAATCATAGCGCTTTTGCATGATGTATGCAAGGTAAATTTTTATGTTAAAGACCTAAAAAATGTCAAAAAGGACGGAGTTTGGGTGCAAGAGCCGTATTATCGCATAGAAGACAGTCTGCCATATGGTCATGGCGAAAAGTCAGTGTATATGATTTCGGGCTTTATGAAACTTACGCGAGAGGAGGCAATGGCGATAAATTGGCATATGGGTGGCTTTGACTCTAGAATAAGGGAGGGCAGTGTAAGGCTTGCCGATGTATATTATCGTTACCCAACCGCTTTTCTTTTCCATATTGCGGACAATATGGCGACCTATCTTGACGAACAACCAGCAAAATAAGACAAATCAATTTGTTGACTTATTTTCAAAAAGGTATTGACAGCGACCGCGTTTTATATTATAATATAAACAACAAAACAGGAGGTTTATGTTTTATGAAAGATAGATTTTTCACAGATGAGGAATTGTTAGAACCAAAATCTAGAAGAGACATCTTAAAAGAAAATCTACAAAGAGTGTTAAAAGCGGACGCTGAAAATGTTACTGAGTTAGACGATATAACATATTCTAGCGAAGAAGAGTTAACTGACATTTTAAGCACTAGTTGTATTCATGTGGCTATGAAAGACGGCGAAGGCAAAATTTATGATGTTTATCATTTTGGTCCGGTTTATGCTTCTACCGACAGGACTGAAAAGGGTGATAAGTTAGTCAATGATGCAACTTTGCAAGGATATACTATCATTTTAAAATCCGGAGCAAGAAGCAAGACAAACATAAATAACAATTTAAGAATTGTCAGTGGCGGAGTGGATGTTAAAGGAAAATCTAGCAGTGGAAATTATGCTTTAAGAAGTTTCCAACCTAGTGATAGTTGGGATGGTTTGATGCCTACTCATTCTGCTGGAGCATTAAAGAAAACAGAGACAACAGATGTTCTTTTGCCATATCCATCAGCAAAGACGGACGCAAAGAAAAATGAACTTTATAATGCTTTCTTTAAAACCATTCAGTTGGATATAGAAGAAAAGGCAAAGAGAGAAAAAGCTCCTGCAAAGGTAGTAAAAGTAAATGAAAACCTTCCTGAATTTATAGAATCTTCAGAAGAGGGTGTTTATGGATATTGGGATTGTGGAATACTTCCTATTGCTGTTGTTGGAGATTCAAAAGCTCGACCTTATCATGAAGCAAAAAAGACACAAAAAGCGTCTAACAAAAGCATGAACAAAACAAATGCGAAGATTGAAAAAGAAATTCGCGAAATTGATGAGTGGTTAGAAGTTAATCGTAGAGTGGCAGATAAAGGTCAAGTTGTCAAAAAAGAGAACAGAAGAGCTGAGCTTGTTGATAAAATTACTGAAGATAGACATGTGAGAGTATATGCTGTTGAAGAGAAAGGTGGCAACAAAAAAATAAACTATTTTGTATATATTGGTGATGATAGGCATGCTCCAAAAACTCCTGATGATTTTAAGACAAACAGTAATGTTTATAAAGTTCAAAAAGAAGGCTTTAAGTTTTTAAAGGCAACAAACACTCCTGTCATTGAAGTATATGGAAAGCCACTTGAAGACAAAAACGGCAAAATAACATATTCAGATATTAGAAGAATTGTGGATGCAACACCGGGCGGAAACACTCAGCTTAATGCTTTATGTGACACCTTCGCCAAGGCAGAAGCAGATGAAAGCAAAACAGCTTTTAGAGACCATTTTAAAGGTAATATGCCTGAAAGACTTGCCGAAGATATAGATAAACAAAAAAATGATTATGCGAAATTAGTGGAGAGTAACGCAGAGAGAGCTAAAACGGCTTCAAGTGGACGTAAGTCTGGGGGTATTTTAAAAATAAAAGGTGCAGAAATAGCCGCCACTCTTGCTCTTGGTGTGGCAATAGGTTTAGGAGGCGGAGTTGGACTTGCTGCGGTTGCACAAGTTCCTGGATATTCGGTTGATGCTAAAAATGAAAATTATGTGAGAACAGTTGTTGAGGCTGAGACAGAAAATATTCTTTCTAACGGCGGACAAGAAGAGCAAAACAAAAACGATTCAGGTGCCGTTGCGGTAAGCAAAGGTAGTAAAACCACCTCTCAAAAAACAACTCTATTTAAATATGAGGTTGTCAACAAAGAAGGCAACGTTAAAGTTGTTCCGAGCGATGACAGCAACATACAAAAGATGTTTGAAAGCGAGACAAATCCAGCCACATTCGGCGTTCCTGCAAAAGAAATCGGTCAAAATGCAATTACGGGCGGTAGAAACTTCTGGGCAAGACTTGCTGTAACCAATTGGACCGGGTTAGATTATTCTGTTGAGGGTATTGAAGGTGCTTTTAGTGCTCTTGGAAAAAAGGCAGGAGGAGAAGTTGGAGTGCATGGCGTAAACCTCTTTAAAAACAACCAACTTACTAAAAATGAAGTCATATATCCAAACGGCACAACAAATCCAGAATCTTTAGAAAGACAATTGCGTGATTTAGGAGCATCAGAAGAAGAGGCGAATGCTGCAGTTTCTGCTTATGCAAACAGTTTTATTCAAGCCTATATGGAAAGCGAAAATCAAGTTGTGGTTGACAAAGAAGAAGACGGGTATGATATCACAGATGGCAATCTCCAAGAAACAGTAAGCACTGTTCTCGGCGAGGATGTTCAAGTGATAAATGCTAACTATAACGACAGCACTAAAAAAGTGTCAATTTTCGGAGTTGATAATGACAATAACTTGATTGGTGTTGAATGTAATAACAATCTTGGCATTAAAATAACAAGTGCCGAAGGCATTGAAACAGTTCTCCTTGACGCAGCTGAAAAGGATAGTTATGAGACCACAGAATACAAGCCTTTCAATGATTTAAATTTAAGTGAGTCTTACAAAAATAAAGCATACAACTATTTAGGTGATGTGTATGGTGGCGAAATTGCTAGCATCTATTATGACATCACACCTACAAAAGCTGACGGAACAAATGATGCGCATTATGACACAACTATTGTAAGTGTTGCTGAATCAAATTTAGATGTGACAGTTGAAAATATAAATGTTTATTCAGATACACATCTATCAGTAACTGCCGAAGATGTCGCAAAAACTGCTCTAAGCGAGATTACAGAGGGTAAACTTGCAGGCGCCACATCGCTTTACACAAAAACAAGCGAAGCAACAGATAGGACAACAATTGAAAATCAACTTGACGCAAAAACTATTGAGCAAATCAAGAAAGAAATAGAGGATATCATTCTTCAAGCCAACGAGTGGACAGCATATGTGCCTAGCGAAAAAAATTCTGGGCGTGAAAAATAAAAGAAAATCACTAGTTTAAACTAGTGATTTTTTCTAACCTTTAAAAGCGTTAAATTGCGAAAAATTTTGAGTAATTGCAGTAAAACATGTGTGCAAATAAAATTATATCTGTTAATAAAATTTTATCTGTCAATACGCCTTTTTTTGATACTAGTTTTTTCTAAAATTTTTTTATACATCAAGCCTCAGGGTGAAGGTTAGAGGATTTATGGTGTTCATAACATCGGCGCTGAGTGTCAGTTGATGAGAAAGATAGTTATACGTTGCACTTGTGCCGTTTCTTCATCGCCAACTATAACTTTCATTTGCCAAGAGCCTACCGTTTTCGTGCTAAAACCGGAGATTTTAGCTTCGCTAAGCAATAAAGAAACGAAGTTAAGTATATGACATTTATATAAAAGTTATTTTGATTTATGTATAAAAATTACTTGAATTTTTTTTAAAATATGTTATAATTTTCTTATGGAAAACGAAAACATCGAGAAAACTTTGGCAGAAGAAAACAAGAAAGAATTTACACAAGAAGATTTTGTCGAAGTCGAGGAAAAATTTAAAAAGTATAGTCAAGTGGAGGACATCTTCCATAAAGGGCTTATTGGCGTATTCGAAAACGGAAAATATATTATAGATATAGATGTAAAAGAGGAATTAAAAATATTAAACAAAGTCATAGACAGTAAAGATAACAAAAAGCTTGTTTGCCACGCAAAATACCATGATTTTCTCTTTAATTTTGTGGTAGAGTTTGAAAAACAAGCCATATATTCCACGGCAAAACTATATCTTATTGAAGAAAGGGAAGACGACATAGAGGTTAAAAAGTTTAAAACCTTAATATCGAGCGAAGTTGTGCCTGAAAATGTCGATATTGAAAAGCGTGTTATGGAGGCGTGGCATATTCATACCGAAGAAACGCCAAACGAAGCAAAATTGTCGGAACTTGACAGCATAATCATCAAATTATCTAAAGATAAAATATTTGGCCGTGATTTAATCGAAGTGCTATCTCAAATTTACTTTTTTCAAATGCGCAAACTACTTGAAAGTCTTGGAGAAAATGGCAAGGCGGTTATAAAGGAATATAACGAACTTATTAGACTTGTTTCCATTAAAAAACCCTCAATTGTCAACAATTTTTCTAAGCAGAAGGCGTTGTTTGAAAAAGTGCTTGTAGATAGTGGCATAATGGAGATTTTGAAGAAAGAGCATGCTGAGGAATTAGCGAATGTCTATAAGGAATTTTATGAGCCACTAGAAAAAATAAGCATAAAGAAAGAAAAAAGCGTAGAGGTTACAAAAGAACCAAAGGTCACCGACAGTGTTGAAATCGGTGGCAAGCCGGCAAAACCAGCCAGCAAAGGCGGTAAGAGCGAAAAAGGCGAGAAAGTAACATATTTTAATCCGGCAAAACCAGGTAAAGTTTCACCTTTTGGTAAATATAAGGCAAACGAAGGTGCAGGCGTGGCTAAAATTAAGCCAACAGAAATTAAAAAGCCAAAGGTGGAAGCAAAAAAAGACGCTCCACAAGTTCCAAAACCTGTTGAGAAGCCTAAGCCTGAAATCACAAAAAAACCGGAAGGTTTTGTAAACGAATTGGGCGATATGTTTGATGATGTTCTGCAAGCAGAACCTGAGGAGCAACTAAGCCAAACTTTTGACAACGCTTTAAAAAATGAAGGAAAGGAACAACTAGGTGATAATATGGACAACACTTTAAATGACGGCGCTTTAAGAAAAAAGACAAAAGAAAAGAAGAATAAATACCTTGATTTATAAATTAAAATCATATTAAATAAAAATAGTGGCTAAGTAATACCACTATTTTTTATAAAATTTGTTAGCTATAATTTTTATTATTTTTGCAAGTTATTTACAATATAATTGTTATAGTCGTTGGCAAGGCTTCTATAATTGTTATAGTCATTGACTATGAATGAATATACACTTGTTTCTCTAAATTCTTGTTCGCCGTTTTCATTCATGGTTTTTAATATTGAAGCATAATTTTCAGACGGATTTGCCTTTATTCTTATCAAAGAATTTGCGTTTTCTTGGTAACAAATTTTCGTAGCTTCCGCAAACTCTTTACAAATCATATTGATGCCGACAACATCATTTGCATTTTTTAGGCTGGTATAGTCGGAAAAGAATTTGTCTATATTAAGCAAGCTACCGATGTCGGTTTTATACATTTCGTAAAGGATAGTTTTGGTTCTTATCTTGCTAAAAAGATGTGCTAAGTTATGAGTGGCAACATCAAATAATTCGCCGTTCTTTTTACTTAAGCTGTTCTTAACCATGTCGAAAATATCTTTTTGTCTTTCCACATTAATCAAATTGGCCAAAAGTGTGACATTCTTATAGGCAGAAGCACTGTCATTGTCCCAATTGTCAATTTGCAAAACATATTTATTAGCTGTTGTTCGCATTTTAATCTCCTTTTATTTATTGGTATTATAGCATATATTTTGCTAAAAGTAAATACCCTTTTTTAAAAATTTTTACGCCTTGGCGATTTTTACATATTAGCCTTCCTATGCGAAAGAGAGATATTTTTGTCTTTTTTTAAAAAAAGTGAATAAATTTTTTTGGCGATTACATTCTACATTAGATTTTTGTCTTTACTTCATCAAAATGGCAATAATAAAGTAGGTGACTATGTTTAGTAAATTAAAAAGCGGAGCATTTATTCTTTTAATTAGCGGAATAATTTGTAAACTTTTAGGCGCTTTCTTCCGCCTGCCTCTCACAAACATGCTTGGAATTGAAGGGATTGGCATCTTTCAACTTGTGATGTCGCTCTATTCCTGCGCACTTGTGCTGACATCTGGTGGCGTCAGCGCCTCGCTTTCAAAACTCATAAGCTCTGCTAGGGCAAACGAGCGAATGGAAAAAATTTCGCACTATTTTAAGCAAGCGCTCTTTACTTCTGTGGGTATCGGACTTCTAATCGGCTTAATCTTTGTTATTTTTGGCAGGTATATTGCGCTATTCCAAAACATTGCAAGCGCGTCAAGTTATTATCTATTCATTTTGATGCTACCGCTTGGTGCCGGACTTGCCACTCTTAGAGGTTTTTTTCAGGGTTATCAAAATATGCTACCAACCGCGATAAGTCAAGTGGTAGAGCAGGTGTTTAAGTTTATCTTTGGACTGCTATTTGCCTACTATTTCTCCAAAATCGGACTCACAGAAGGTGTGTTCGGTGCGTTTTTAGGCGTGACGATAAGCGAGGCAGTGTCGCTACTGTATCTCGTTATTCACTATTCGATTAAAAGGGAAAATAGAAAAGAAGTGTATAGCAGAGAATACGCAAAAATTCTTCGAAAGGAGTTTAACTCTGCACTCTTTCCGCTCACCTTTTCGGCGGCGGTGCTACCAATTGTCAATGCCTTTGAAGGGCTTATCATCATTCCTAGACTTATGGCAGGCGGTATGACTTCACAAATTGCCACAAAGCTTTACGGCTTGCAAGCAGGTGTCGCAGGCGCTCTTCTAAATTTTCCGCTTATCATCTCTATCGCCGTGACAACTTCTCTTCTTCCTAATATTTCCTATCATATCTCGCGTGGTGATGGCGGAAAGAGAATAATAGAAAACGGACTAAAAATTCTGCTCTATTTAATTCTACCAACAACCTTCGGCATTGTTGCCATATCAAAGCCAATCTTTGCCTTTTTGTATAGCGACATGACTTCTTCCATGCAGACGGTGGCTTTCAATTTGATGTTCTATGGTGCGTTTTCCATCATCTTTACGGCGATTATGCAGTTCGTTATCATGCTTTTGCAGGCGAACGGCGAATTTAACTATATTCTTTTTATCACGGTGCTGGGCGGAATTGTTAAGGCGGGGATTTCCTTTTCGCTTGCGTCAATAAGTTCAATAAACATCTACGCCATTCTCCTAGGCAACATCGCCATGACAACAATTGTGTGTCTACTTGGGCTATATCGGCTTAAACATATAGTTTCTTTTTCTTTACCAACAATGCAAATTCTAACACTTTTATTCGGCACATTTTTGATGTATGTTGCTGTTTACACCTTTGTGGCTTCTTCCTATTTTTCGCCGATTGTTAATATAATTTTAGGTGTGTTTATCGGCGCCATCATATATTTGGTGCTGACCATTTCCTACCTAATCAAACTTTTTTCAAAATATCGCTCGAAAGTGTTTAAAAAGGCGAAATAATGTGAAACATCCTTTTAGGAGGAAATTATGAACAAACAAGAAATGATTTCGGTGCTTTCAAAGAAAACGGAAGTGCCAAAGGAAAAATGCGAAAGGGTGATTGATGAGTTTAAAAATCTTATACTTGAAGTTTGTAAAAAAGGAGAAGAGATAAATCTACGCAACTTTGGGCGCTTTAAAATGCAGGAAACAAAGGAGAGAAAGTTTATCAATCCACAAACTAAACGATACTACATCTCTCCGCCAAAGAAAATTATCTCCTTTAAAGGCTACAAAAACTTCAAATACGCCGGACTATAAAAAGAATGGACTGATTTTAAAGTAAAAAAGAGTAAGGATACATTAATTTTTCTTGCTCTTTTTTATACTTGGGAGGAAGCCCGAATGACCGAGCGCGGATGCTGACTCGACCGCTCCGACCGGGACAGTCCGGGGTTCTCTCAGTGTAATACAACAACCTTCTTACAAAGCCATGCTAAAAGTAGCGACCAACTCGCCAACGTAGTGCGAGTTGCGTTTGGTCGCTGAAAAGAAAAAACAAGCGAAAAAGCGATGTTTTTCAAACTTGTTTTGAAAACGAGCAAAAGCGCAGTTTTTTCTTTGGTGGCCTGCCCGGGGCTCG
>CALVZE010000024.1 GCA_944372445.1 uncultured Clostridia bacterium | reverse complement strand
GTTGATTTCTCTGTTCATGCTCTTTGTGATTTCTTCTGGCGTTTTCGTGCTGGTGCTTACAATTTGCCAAGAAGCCTTATCGCAATAAGGACATGGCAAAAACACATAGTCCTTATCCTTTTTTACAAGCAAATGTTGTCCATCAGACGCAATCAAATCGTAGGTTTCATTTTCAGGAAACATCTTTTTAAGCTTAAATCTCTTGCTTCTAAAATTTCCATTCAGTAAATATCTAAACTCGTCGGAAGGAGTGAGCTTTGCCTTGCACATAAGTGGTTTTGCATTACGCTTAAACTCTTCCACAGAATAAAACTCTTTCAAAATATCACCTTGCGTAAGTGATATTTTATACTCGCCCGCACTGTTTTGATAGCTTTCTAGTTCGATAAAAATTTGACTGTTATTTCCACCGTTTAAGCGAAGCACATGAAAATACTGCGCAGAACCTTTGCGATTTTCTGTTGCAATAAGTGGATGTGCAAACAACACCTCATCGCTGTATTCGTCATTAAAATGCCTATAATTGCCAATATAATGTGGTTTTTGTAATCTTAACAATAGATTGTTATGTGGCTTGCTCATCTTTTCCTCCAAAACACTCGCTTATTTTAACATTTAAGTAGGCGCTTGTCAATAGCAAATTTTAAGATATACCAAAAATATATTGGTCAAGTAATACATGTATTCATCGTGTATCAAAATAAAAAAACATATTGTTTAACCAATATGCTTTTAGTTTGATTGTCTATTATATTTCTTATTGAACTTTTCAACATTACCGCTTGCGTCAACCACTTTCTTCTTGCCTGTGTAGAAAGGATGGCACTTGTTGCAGATGTCGATTTTAAGAGTGTCGCCCTTAACGCAAGAACCTGTTTTGAAGGTATTTCCACATGCGCAAGTCACAGTCACTTCGTGATAATCTGGATGTATTTTTTCTTTCATATTCCTCTCCTTTTAGTCACCAAGGTATGGAAGAAGTGCCATGTTTCTAGCTCTTTTAATGGCATTTGCAAGTTCTCTTTGATGATAAGAGCAAACACCTGTTTGGCGTCTTGGCAAAATCTTTCCCTTTTCTGTGACATATTTTCTAATTTTCGCAACATCTTTATAGTCAATCGTCTTTTCACCAGCAACACAGAAAGCACAAACTTTCTTTTTTGATGGCTTACGATATTTTTTAGTAACAACCTTTTCTTCGGTTTTAACTTCGCTCATTTTTTACTCCTTTTAACTAAATTTTAAAATGGCAAACTATCATCTTCAATTTCTTCAAGTTCTGCCGTTTGTTTAACCGTTTCACGCTTAGGCTCACTTGGCACCATACCGTCACTATCACCTGATCTTGCGCCAGATGTGATAAATTCCACTTCATCAGCAACAATGTCAGTCGTATAGCGTTTTGCGCCCTCTGGTGTTTCATAGCTTGATGTCTGTATTCTACCAACCACTGCGCACTTTGAGCCTTTCTTTAAAAACTTTGCACAATTCTCAGCTTGATTTCTCCAAACGACTATGTTTATGAAATCCGCTTCTCTTTCGCCGTCAGCATTTGCAAATCTTCTTGTTACAGCAAGTGAAAATCTGCAAACAGAAACGCCACCATTTGTTGTAGAGAGCTCAGGGTCTCTTGTCAAGTTTCCAATTAGTATAACCTTATTCATATTTTTCTCCTATTTCTTTACAAACATTTGACGAACAATACCTTCGGTGATTGTCATAAGCTTATTCATCGCTTCAACTTCGCTTGGTTCCATTGTTATGTTGAAGATAACATAGTAACCTTCGTTTGAAAAGTTGATAGGATAAGCAAACTTCTTCATACCTATTTTCTCAACGCCATCGACTGTTCCCTTGTGAGCTTCAACATAGGACTTGAACTTGTTAATTAGTTCTTCTCTCTTTTCTTCGCTCACCTTCGATGCGATGATAAACATAAGTTCATACTTATTCATCTTTCTACCTCCTTTTGGACTAAATGGTTTTTGGTCTTTCGCCAAAAACAAGGACAGTAATATACTGCTTTCAATAAAATATCATAAATCTATGAATTTGTCAAGAAAAAAAGAAAAAAAGTTTTAAATAAAACGCCCTTCTATTCTATCTTTCCATCACTTTGTCTTCGAAAAGCGTAATAAGCTTATCTTCGCCATTAAAACGAACTTCGACAGCTTTTGGTGTTACCCACATTTCCACACCCACAGGCAAAGGAGAAAGTTTTGTGTTGTCGTTTCTAATTTTTGTGTTAAGGCAAAAAAGTCCTAGCGTCAGCCTTGCCACACCCTCTTCATCGGTGAAAAGATAAACGCATTTGTTTTTGTCTTTATGCATATTTTCTGCAACAAACTCAGCAAAATATGTTTCCACCACTTCGCGTCTTTCAGGCTTGACATACTCACACATATTTTCCAAGAAGTCTATTTCGTCTTCAAGCGTCTCTTTCTCTTCCAAGACCGCATTTTCTAAGGCGTTTACCTTATATTTCAAAAACTCGATATCTTCATTGCTCATATTTGTGTTTTTGTTGATTGTTGCTTTTAATTCATTAATTCTGTCTTGATAGGATTCTACCGCTTCAATCCTCTTTTCTAGCTCTCTACTATTATAGTGATTGGCGTTTGTCAAAATGTCCATCCACCACTTCACAGCGTAATTTATTGTTTTCATTTTCTCTCCTAATTTAATATTACACCATTCCGCCACCACTGTCAATACCGTTTTTAAGAATACTCATAAAATTAATGAAACTAAAAAAAGGAACCTTTCAAAAGTGAAAAATCCCTTAAAAAATATTAATCATCTTTCGATTTCCTGCGATAGCAATCTTTTTCTTAAGTTTTCTAGTGCTATTTTTCTTGCACTTATTTCATTCTTTTCTTCTGGAGACATTTCGGCTAAAGTTCTTCCATCTTCTAATTCAAAGATTTCGTCAAAGCCAAAACCATTTTCGCCTCTTGGTTCATTTGCCACATATCCATTTATCTTTCCCAATTCACAGATTGTTGATTTTCCATCTGAAATTGCTATAGCTGTGGTAAAATGAATCTTCCTTTCTTCCTTTTTAACCCCTTCTAGTTTTCTTAATATTTCTAAATTTCTATCTCTGTCTGTTCCTTGGTGCCATCTTTTTGTAAACACTCCCGGCATGCCGTTTAAATAATCAATCTCTATTCCTGAATCATCAGCAATACACATTTTTCCTTTTAATTCTCTTGCTATCGTTTCTGCTTTTTTTATAGCGTTTCCTTCAAAAGTGTCTTTATCTTCTTCAACTTCTATATTTATTCCTAGTTCTTTCATAGGAATTATTTTATATTCTTTTAAAATTTCTACAACCTCTTCTATTTTGCCTTTATTTCCTGATGCAATTATCATTTCTTTCATTTCTAACACTCCTTATCTTTTTCTTTCATACCCAATTTTTGACAGAATCCTCATTAAACACATACATACTTGACGGTCTAAAAGCTGATTCCTTTACAATTTTGTCCGTTCTTTTAATGATTGGTTCTACTTTTTTTCTGAAATTTGCCGGTATCAATTTTTTGTCTAGTATCACTTCATAAACTTGCTGTAATTCTGAAATTGCGAATTCTTTATCTAAAAAACAAAACGCTATGTTTGTGTTTTCAATTCTGTTTCTCAACCTTTTAATTCCTGTATGTATTATTATTGCTGTAAGTTCATCTACAAGGCTTTCTTCTACTAGTTTATTGATATATTCTATACTTTGCCTGTCCTTTTTTACTATTGTTTCTATTCTATATTGTAGTTCTTTATTTTCGTTACTTAATGTAACTTTTTGCAGGTTAGCATTTTCTTCATTTTCAATACGTATGTCATAAAACTTTAATTTTTCTGGCATTGTTTTGGTGTCTTTTTTGTTTATAACAACTAAATATGTAACCAAAAGTTCAGCTGAATTTGTGTAATAATTAGGATCGCCCCAAGTATATAATTGCTCTATATAAAACCTTTCTGTATTAAAGATTTTTTCAATTTCTTTTTCAGCGGTCTTTTTTATATATTCATCATTTACTATCTCAAAGGTTGGAAATTTATTATTCTCATCTAAAATAATTTGCAACTTTTTTTCTTTTAGTTTTCTTACATCCTTTCTCTCTTCACAATCCATACTAAAAATTATTAAATTTCCTTTAACATTCATCACTTCCTCCTGTTTCCCGTTTTTATTCAATATAATTTTTTTGACAGCATTTGCTTGTTCTTTAATTGTTAGTCCTGTGCAATCAACCATAAACATTTTATTTTCAAGCATATTGCGTTTTTCCATGTAATTATAAGTTTCTACATACAATTTATTATATTCATAAGCCAACAAGTCAAACTCGCTTAAAACTTTTCTCTGGTTTATTCTTTTTTCTAGTTCTTTTTTATCAGTATTTACTAATATTATAATGTTTTTATCGCTATTTTTCAAGTAGTTTTGATATTTATTAGCTCTTTTGTCCATAGGTATATCAAATAGCATGTTTTTCGATATCATGTCCATGCATCTATCTTGACATATAATTCCTTCTTTTAGTAGCTCTATTATAGTTGTAGTCTTTCCTACTCCATCCGTTCCTTCTAAAATTGTATTGTTTGAAATGACACTTCCATTTAATATTGCCCTATCCTCATAAATTGGCTCTTTTGTAATGTCAATAAAGCCTATAGGTGGTTTATAATTATCTAATGAGTCAGTTTTACTTTCGACTTCTACCATTATCATATTTATCGGTTTCAAAAAATAATCTACACCTATTTCAAATTTTCCATCAAGATAATATTTTCTTGTTTTTTGGATGCAATCATGATGATTTTCTTTTAAAATCTTATCAAAATCTTCTTGACTAATCTCTTCAATATCGGTAGCTTCACCCTTTTTTATATTTCTCGTATATTTACATTTTCCGTTGCCCATGTAACAGCAATATTTGGTCTTTCCGTTATATGTTTGAATGATTTTATATTCTTCTATTTTTCTTAAACTATTTAAATATTTTTCTAGAAATTCCTTTTTTGTCGGAATAAATTTTTTCACCACATTGTTTACCAAACCTAATCTTAATTCTATCACTTTTCTGTTATCCTTCCTTTTTTAATTTGATTTTGTTTAAATGATAATCAACTAGTTCTCCTCCATAATAAACAATATTTGAATATCCATAATCTAATTTTTTCACATAAAATGTTATAGGCACTCCTTTATATTTCCATTCAAATCTATCAAAAAATTTTTCATCACATGTTATAAAGTTTGTATTTTTATTCATGAATTCGATTATAGTATCTGCATCATCTTTAGTGAGAGCATTTTCTAATATCCATTTTGAATATGGGTTATCTATTTCATTTTTTCTTGTATTTAGGTTTAGCGTTTTTAAACTAACTGTGACTATATTTGGATATTTTTCTATATATTTTCTTATTTCTTCAAGATATTCATCAAAAGTTTTGTTTTTCATTAAAACATAGTTTAATCTGATTTTTGCTTTTTTAAAGTTTTCGCTGTTTATATAATCTCTTTTATAGCCTAAAATTTTCATATCTTCTTCTGAATTTAAAGATACCCTTGTGATTTCAACAATAAAATCCTCTTTAATCAAATCTAATTTCTCGGTTTCGTAAAATATGTTTCCGGACGATTGTAATCTTTTTTCATCAAATATATTAACTTTTCTTGTTGCATTTACAATTGTTTCAAAATCTTTATAATCTAATAACGACGGTTCTCCGTTTCCACAAAATATAAAATATTTAAAGGTTATATCTTGTTTTTTTAAGTAGTTTAATTTTTCCTCTAAAGTTTCAAATTTATCTTCTACTATTGGCCACTTTGTGATTTTTGCAGTGCAATATGGACAATTTTTATCACACTTATATGACGAACCTATTAGCTCAAATTCTTTATATTTCATTGAAAATCTCTCCTTCGTTAATTTTATTTACCACGTCATCTATATTATTGAATTTGTATACTCTTATTTTATTGCTGTTTTTTAGAGCGTTTGCGATGGCAAACCAGTATTCAGATTTTATATCATGTGTTGAATTTTTTTCTTCTTCATAGAAAATTACTATCTTTTTCCCCATTTCTATAGCCCATCCCAATTCCACAATCGTTCCTACTGAAAACTTTTGATCAAACAAGGCAAAATATATATCAGCCTCCTCTACCGCCTTATATTCTTCATTCAAAACTGTATTACAATCATCTGAAGTAAAATCTCCATTTGATGCTTTTTCACAATAAAATGGTCCGCTGTATATGTATCCATTATTCAATAACAAGCCTCCGCTTACTGCGTTTTTTAATTTTTCTGAACCTCCTAATATTTTACTTCTAAAATCGTTTACCAACCTTTTCTCTAAAGGTAATGTCTTGTTACTATCTAAGTGAAATTTACCTGCAAAATAAATTTTTTCCATACCTTTACTCTCCTTTTTTCATAATTTTTTTCCAATTAATAAACGAAACGACTGCCATAATTGCCCATATTATGTTTAACACAAACAAGCTTATTGCTTGTCTTGGCAATATGAAATATTGTATACAGTAAAAGATATCATTCACAAACCAAATTACCCATGTGTCTATTTTTTTAGTCATCATATAATAAGTTGCTATAAAGCTTGATACTGTTGTAAATGCATCTAATAATGGTAGTGGGTCGTCTGTCTTTCTCAGTATCAGAAAAGCTATAATTGTTCCTAAAAGCATTATTGCACAATAGAGTATTCTTTCTCTTATCGAGCATGCTTTTATATCTCTTTCATCTTTTTTGTTCCAAATAATAAAACCAACTATTCCTAACACAACATAAATAACATTATTTATCAAGTCACCATATAAATTCATCGAAAATGAAAATACGACCATTAACAACATTTGAATTATATATGCTATCCAATTGCTCCTTTTATTTAACATTACTAAAAGTCCTTGAATTAAGCCAAATATGGTTGCTCCAATTTCTACATAAGCTATCAATATAATCACCTCCTTATACTTATTATATTTTTAATATTAAGTAGCTACGCATACATTATACATATTGTTATATTGTTTGTCAATACTTTTTATAAAAAAAATAATAAGTATTTTTAATTTAGAAAAAACACTCTATGTTTTCACATAAAGTGCTTTTGTTTTACTATTATAATTATTGCTATAAGAAGGTTACTCCCCTCTGCCACAGCAGTTTTTGTACTTCTTTCCGCTTCCACATGGGCAAGGGTCATTTCTGCCCACTTTCTTTTCGGTGTTTACAACAGTCTTTTGAATCTTGCGTTCTTTTGGTCTGTCATCATTTTTAGGGTCATAGGTTTTCGCCTCGGTGTTTTTTAGGTTAGAGATTGGCTCTCTTCGTCTTACTTCGACATTGGTGTTGAGAAGTAAGATGCAAGTCGTTTCTCTTATTCTATCCACCATTTTGTCAAACATCTCGTATCCGTCTTTTTTGTAAGCCAAAACAGGGTCTTGATTACCAAATCCACGCGCAAAAATCTCGTTTTTCATTATTTGCATATCATCAATATGGTTCATCCAGTTTTCATCGACTACGCGAAGAAGAATGAATTTTTCTATGTTATCAAAATTTGCGCCTATCTTCTTGACTTCTTCAATCTTCTTTTCATAGCGCTCTTTAACCATTTCAAGAAGTTTTTCATTGAAGTCCTCTATATCAAAGCCCTCGCAAAGTTCTTCGGTTATCGCATTGCTTCCGCGCTCTAAAAGTCCATTTTCCACCACCTTGTTTATCTTTGCATAATCCCATTCAAAATAAGGCTTTTCCGCATCCACACAGCGATTGACATATTTAGAAACAAGATGAGGTAGCATATTCATAACCTCTTCATGCACACTTTCGCCGTCTAACACTCTGTTTCTTTGGTCGTAAATAATTTCTCTTTGAGCGTTTAAAACATCGTCGAATTGAAGGACAGTCTTTCGGATGGCAAAATTCTGCATTTCAATCTTCTTTTGTGCGCTCTCTATCTGTTTGGACATAATTTTAAGCTGAATAGGTGTATCCTCTTCTAGTCGGAAGAAAGAGGCAAGTTTTTTAAATTTATCACCTGCAAAACGCCTGATGAGGTCATCTTCAAAGGAAATGAAGAAGACGCTAGAACCAGGGTCGCCTTGACGCGAAGCACGCCCGCGTAGCTGATTGTCAATACGCCTCGATTCATGACGCTCTGTGCCTATGATATGAAGCCCGCCTAACCTTTTTACCTCTTCTTTTTCGGCGTCAGTTATCTTTTTAAACTCTTCATAAAGCTCTTGATAGCGTTCTCTTGCCTTTCTTAAATCTTCATCATCGACGGTGTTGAAAGCGGTGGCGTAAGAAATCTGCTCGTCAGTGAAATTCTCCTCCTTCATCTTCTTCTTTGCCATAAATTCCGGATTACCGCCAAGAAGAATATCAGTTCCACGCCCCGCCATGTTGGTGGCAATGGTAACCGCCCCACTTCTTCCTGCCTGAGCGACAATTTGGCTTTCCATTTCATGATTTTTAGCGTTTAAAACAGTATGCTTAATCTTTGCTTCTTTTAAAGCCTTTGAGATAAGCTCACTCTTTTCAATGGTGATTGTGCCGATAAGGATAGGCTGACCCGCCTCGTGACGGCGCTTAATCTCTTCAACTATCGCCTTAATTTTTCCTCTTTCGGTCGAGAAGATGATATCAGGTTCATCCTTTCTGATATTCGGTAAATTTGGCGGAATGGTGACAACATCAAGGTTGTAGATAGCTCTAAACTCGCCCTCTTCGGTTTTAGCCGTTCCTGTCATACCGGACAACTTTTTATATAGTCGGAAATAGTTTTGAAAAGTTATGGTGGCAAGCGTCTTGTTTTCGTCTTTAATTTCCACACCCTCTTTTGCTTCAATTGCTTGATGCAAGCCGTCATTATAGCGTCTGCCTGGCATTAAGCGCCCAGTGAACTCATCGACGATGACAACTTCGCCGTCCTTTACAATATAGTTTTCATCTCTAAACATGACAAAATTAGCCTTTAACGCGTTGTTGATATGGTGGTTGAGTTCCAAATTGTCAACATCGGAGAGGTTGTCAAGTTTAAAATACCTTTCCGCCTTCTCCACACCGCTTTCTGTAAGATTTATCGCCTTTGTCTTTTCGTCCTTTTCGTAGTCGTCTTGTTTCAAGGTCTTAACAAACTTTTGTGCTGAAATATAGCTTTCACTCGACTTCATTCCACGACCTGAGATGATGAGTGGAGTTCTCGCCTCGTCGATTAAGATAGAGTCTACCTCATCGACAATGGCAAAGCTATGCCCGCGTTGCACACGCTGAGCCTTGTTTACCGCCATATTGTCACGAAGATAATCAAATCCTAGTTCGTTGTTCGTGCAGTAGGTGATGTCACAAGCATAGGCTTTACGCTTGTCCGCCTCCTGCATACCTGAAACCGCAATGCCAACTGTAAGCCCTAAAAAGCGATAGACTTTGCCCATCCACTCCGCGTCACGCTTTGCAAGATATTCATTGACGGTGACAACATGCACGCCTTCGCCAGTTAGCGCATTTAAGTAGGCAGGAAGAGTTGCCACAAGCGTTTTTCCTTCACCTGTTGCCATTTCTGCAATACGCCCTTGGTGGAGCGCAATACCGCCTAAGATTTGCACATAGAAATGACGCATCTTCAAAACTCTATCTGACGCCTCACGCATAACCGCATACGCCTCAGGAAGAAGGCTTATTAAACTCTCGCCGTTTTTATAGCGCTCCTTAAAGTCGATAGTGCAGTTTTTAAGTTCTTCATCCGAATAGGCACGATATTTATCTTCAAGCGCCACAACCTTGTCTGCAATCTTTTTTAATTTTTTTATTTGTGATTTATTTTCACTGCCAAAAAGTCCCATATTTTCTCCCAAAATTTCACTCTTTTGCAAATGTTTAGTCTTTGCTGTTGCCAATCTTACAAAAACATGCAAAACGGGTGCCTTTTAAAAAATCATATCCATTTTAGCAAAAAAAAGAAAAAAACACAACAGTTTTGTTTTAATTTTTCTTGAATTAATAATTAAACAACAAAAAAACATATAAATCCATATTTTTTAGCCAAAATTTGACAATTAATTTAGTATTGTGTTATACTAAACGAAATAGGTGGAGGTTATATGGAATGGTCTAATTTTAGCACACTGAGATATAACATATTTGATTACTTGTCAAAAGGTGAAAAGACTAACTTAAACGATAAAGAAAAAGAGGAAGTCGAAACCGCTATCAAGTATGTAGAAAAATATTCTAGCGAATACAATGATTTTGTAAATCAAGTTATTGATTCTATGGAGCCAATCGACAAGATAAAATTTGACATAAAAAACCTTCAAGCAAATCAAAAGGCTCAATTTATAGCTAGCTTCTTTACAGGCGAAATCCTTAAAGAAAACTTTAACGACAAATTAAAAGATGTTGAAAATGTAGAAACAGACAAAGCAGAGCAACAACCTGACAAACCGGCGGTTAAAGAGGAGAACAAAACAAAAAGCGCAAATAAAAGTTTGAGTTTGACAAGAGATAGAGGAGATATTCGCTCTTTTCAAACAGATGAGGGCTTTTTCACAACGCAATATGTCGAATTAAAAAACAGCAACCTAAACAACTCTACGCAAAATGTCACCGTGGCTAGATACACCAATGACAAAGAGAAAAAACCTTTAATCACCATTAAAAAGGGTAATGAAACTGTGGCGGTGTTCTATAATGTTCGCGGTGAAGGCGACCATATCTTTATGGATGTTTTAGACCCTAGCTTGAAAAACGCCTTTAATGAAAGCAAGGTTTCTTCAAAGGAAGTCCATATCGACGGACTTGAACTTAGCAAAAAGCTTGATGTTCGTGTCAAAGGACTCGGAAAAGATATCGGCGTTATGTTCTCCGCTTTCGGCTTTCAAATGCAAACCCCTGAAAGCAACAAGGTCTTAAAGAATGATAATGTGCCTTACAATGTTGAAATAAGTGAAGAATATCTTGACAAAGCAGTGACAAGCGAACTAGAAGGCAAAAAAGAAAATGGTTGTATTTTAGGCGAAGATATGACACTTAACTCCTCCACCATGCAAAGCTTGCTTAGAGCCTCTGTTTTCAACACAAATATGCCAGAATTTGCTAAAAACGAAAAGAGTTTTGCTAGCGACAAAGTCAAAGTAACTTCCATAAATTACGATACTACAATTAACAATCAAAATGTTAAGCGACCTATTCAATTTATTGAGGCAAATGACAAAATCTCCGCTTACCTTTCCATTGTTGACGGGCTGACAAACAAAGAAAAGAGTGGTCGTTTTTACGAAATATCTAAAATTAGAGTGACAAAAGACAATAGAATTTTTCTTAAAGTTACTGACGATAGTTTAGATACCATCGGAGGTAGCACGCCTCACACAAGAACCATTGAAATTCCTCATAATAATGACAACGCCCTTGTAAATTACATAAATAACATTCTAAAAAATAAAAATTATGAAAACCTTATTGATAAACCTAAAAATGAAAGTGAAATAGACACGCTCTCCACAAACGCCACCCTTTCTAATAAGGAATATGGTGAGATAGAAAATAAAACCGGTGAAAAGACTCAAGTTTTTGACAGCGCCGGCTTTATAAACAGGAACGCCTCCGAAAGCGCTTTTGAAAATCTTGAAAGCGCAGAAGAGGTTAAAGAAGTTGAACATGAACAAGATGTGCCAAGCGCACCACCCGCCCAAGACATAGACAAAAGCAGTGAAAATTCAAATGACGATGACGGACCAGAATTTTTTTCCAACAATGTAGCGCCAGACAGCATCCCGCCAGATGATAAGACGGCGGAAAAACCTAATGATGAACAAGACCCACAAAACAAGACACCTGAACCTGCAAACGAGCCTCGGCAGGCACAACCAACACAAGAAGCACAACCTGCTCCGCAACCAGAGCCTCAACCAACACAAGAAGCACAGCCAACACAAGAAGCACAGCCAACACCACAAGCTCCTACTCCACCTACAGCTCCGCCGGCACCTGAAAATGAGGAAGGTCCTAAAAAGAAAAGCGCTCTTGACATACCATTTATTGATGGCGGTAAAGACGATAAAGGCTTTGATAAAGACAAGTCAAACGAACTTGCCGCAAAACTCGGCATTGGCATGTCAGCAATGGCTGTTGTGTTGTTTGGTTTTGGTGTTTTTATGCCATTTCTTGCTATTATTGGTATAGGTTTTTCCGTAGGCTCAATTGTCGCATTTGCAAAAGCATGGGAACTCTTTTCAGCGGGCGCCTCATCTGCTGTAGATAGAGCAAACGCAAAACTTGCAAAAGAAAAATTAAAAGAATTAAAAAGAGAGCGTAAAGCCGAAAACGCTCTCGCAAACGAGCAGAAACAGCAGGCAGAAAGAACAGTAACCAAAAATAAAAATCAAAAACAAATTGACAGTTTAAATGAAGAAAATGTTGCAATTGACGCAAGAATAGCCATGCTTGAAAACCAAAAACGCGCCCTTCAAACACAAAACGCCATTCTCCTCACTCATGGGCAAAATGAAGGAGAATTCAAGAATTTTAACATAGATGAAGCCAATATGAACGAGGAAGAAAAAGAAGAGTTTAACGCTCTCTTAGCCTCTATAAATGTGGAAGAGGCGCAAAATGAAGAAGATTTTAAAATTCCACACGGCGAGCGCGCACAAATACACAAAGAAAATCTTTATGAAACTGTGAAAGATTTGCAAAAAGCTCAGCTTGATTATAATGATGCTCAAAACGCTTATCAAGAAGCAGAAACTCAGCTATCTAACGAAACACAAGAGGTTAAAAAGTTAAGAGAAAATCAACATGTTGCTAGTTATCTAGGTTTTCAAGCGAAAAAGAAAAAACTTGAAGATAAATTAGCCACTCTTTCCTCCGAAGAAGAAAAGAAAGCTGTAAACAGTGAAATCGCAAATATCGAAAAGGAAATTAATTCGTTAACTCTCTCAGACGCACCAAGAAAAGCAGTTAATGAATATCTAGAACAAACTGACAAATTAAAGACAATAACCGAAAATTATGAAACTTCTAAGCAAAAAATCGAAGAGCTAAAACCTCAAATAGACGCACTTACCACCAAAAGAGACACACAATTAGCAGTTGTGGTAAATGATAGCATGGTGGAAGCTCACAAAGACGATAAAGAAATTATGAGCGACCAAAAGCGTATTGCAACAGTGCAAATAAACACACAATACATAAACGCTTTAGATGGTGAAATTGCCGGACTTCAAAGGCTTAAAGAACAAAATGAAAAACTAAACAGCACTATCAGCAAAAAAATGGAAAAAGAGGACTTTGCTAAACAAGTTAAAAAACGCGATGATGAATATTCTCGCCGTGTAACCTCTCAGCAAAAATTGACAAAAAGTGTAGACGATTATTTAACTAATATTTCTGATGTGACTAAGGCAGAGCAAGAATATGTTGAAAGTCAACGCGAAGAGGCGAAGAAAAGTGCCGACTTGATACTACAAGGCTACAATTTGGCTGCTGAAAAAGGACTTGAAGGCGAAGAGTTGCAAAAATGGCTTGAAAATATTGACTTGAATATAAGCAACATGAAAAGAACATCCTCTCCTGAATTTAGAGCTGGATATGACGAGTTAAGAAAACAAGGTGAACAAAAATTTGCTGGAAAAGTTCCTGTGCCTGACGCAAAAAGTGAAAAAGCATACGCAAAAGCATAAAAAGGGGATACTTGATGTTGTTTAATTAAAACAAACAACAAATAAAAAAGAGAGAACCTATTAATCCGTAGGGTTAAACCTTCTCTCTTTTTTTATGTTCATCTTCACTCTTCACTTTTTTGATGAATATCATTAACAAAAACTAACCTCAAAACCAAAAAGTTTATTAAAATTTAGTTTGTAAACTTGCTATTTGTTGTCAATCTTGCTATAATTGAAAGCGAAATTACGGAGAAAAAATATGAAAATTGGAGTTGTAGGGCTTCCTAATGTAGGAAAAAGCTCCTTGTTTAATGCAATTACAAGCGCTGGTGCGGAAAGCGCCAACTACCCTTTCTGCACAATTGAGCCTAATGTCGGCGTGGTTGATGTGCCTGATGAAAGATTGGAAGTGCTTGGCAAAATGTATAACACCGAAAAAATTACACCTGCAAGTATTGAGTTTGTTGATATCGCGGGACTTGTCGCTGGCGCTAGCCATGGCGAAGGTCTTGGCAATAAGTTTTTAAGTCATATTCGTGAGGTCGATGCTATTGTTCATGTTGTTAGATGCTTTGAAAACGATAAAATCATCCATGTCAGTGGCAGTATTGACCCTAAGCGTGATATTGAAACCATTGAAATAGAACTCGCCCTTTCCGACTTAGAGCAAGTAGATAAATTTTTAGAGAAAAACTCTAAACTTGTCAAAACAACTGGTGATAAAAGTTTGCTGGTCACCGTCAACATGCTTTCTAGAATTAAAGAATGTTTAGAAAAAGGCGGACAAGCAAGAACCTTGACTTACAGCGAAGACGAAGAGAGGCTTTTGAAAAATTTTGCTCTTCTCACAAATAAACCTGTCATATATGTTGCAAACATTGGAGAGGATGATTTACAGCGCGAAACAAACAAGTATGTTGAAGAAGTCAAAGAAATCGCCGAAAAGGAACATGAAAAGGTAATTGTCCTTTGCACAAAAATTGAGGAAGAACTCGCCGTTCTTGACAAGGAAGAGCGCGATATGTTTAAAAAAGAACTCGGAATTAAGTCGAGCGGGCTTGAAAAACTTGTAAGTGCAAGCTATGACCTTTTAGGGCTAATGAGCTATCTAACAGCTGGCGAAAAAGAAGTGCGCGCGTGGACGATTAAAAAAGGCACAAAAGCACCTGAGGCTGCTGGAAAAATTCATAGCGATTTTGAAAAGGGCTTCATAAAGGCAGAAATTGTTTCCTACAATGACCTTGTGGAAGCAGGCTCCTTTTTAAAAGCGAAGGAAAAGGGCAAAGTTCGCATGGAAGGCAAGGAATATGTCATGCAAGATGGCGATGTAGTGCTGTTTAGGTTTAATAACTAAACCACTGGGACAGACACCAACTCCGCTTAACGCCGACACGAAAAATTAAAAATTTTTCTAACGGCTACTCCGTTGGTTTCTCTACCCAATCCTCTTCGGCGTCGTAAACTGCACTTCATTTCGTGGTTTGATTGTTTTCAAACCACTTACCATTCGTTTGTTTACTCCTTATCCCCAAAAATGATAAACATTTTCGGGGACCCC
>CALVZE010000023.1 GCA_944372445.1 uncultured Clostridia bacterium | reverse complement strand
TTAGAGATTAAAGAAAACGAGATTTCGGTGTTTGAAAAGGAAAATGGTTACAGCATTATGGCAGATGAGTGCTTTGAAAGTCTTAATAACGAAGCGCTTGTGTCGACCTTAATCGAGCTTTCTCCTAAAAAAATAAACTTCTATTGTGATAGAGAGGATGCGACAGTTGATTTTTTAACCAAAATATTTTCTGAGCGCATCAAAGTTAATTACAATAAGAGTATGGAAAAAATATTTTCATAAAATGCTTGACAATATTTTTTGTAGGGCATATAATAAAAGTGCATTTAGTGAAAGACAAGTAGTTTTAAGTTGTCATGCACAGAGAAGAGTTGTTTGGTGAAAAACTTTGATGAAACTTAAAAATGAAACCACTTTTGCGCTTGAAGATGCTTTTAAAGAGTGGCACGATTTTCGTGCAATTAAGGTGGAACCACGGTTATTTAATCGTCCTTAAAAACTATTTGTTTTAAGGGCGTTTTTTGTTGTCCTTGAAGCGTGAAAAAAGGAGATAAATATGGAAAAAGATAAGAAACAAGAAGAAATTGAAAAGGCAAGACATTCACTTGCTCACATCTTAGCAAAGGCGCTCACAAGCCTCTATCCAAACACCAAACTTACAATAGGACCCGCTATTGATGACGGCTTTTATTATGACATCGACCTAGACATCAACCTGACACCTGACCATTTTCCTGAGATTGAAAAGAAGATGAGGGAGATTATTAATAAAGGCGAAGATTTTACGCGCCAAGTTGTTTCAAAAGAAGAGGCACTAAAACTTTTCAAAGGAAACGAATATAAGACTGAGATTATAAATGAACTACCAGAAAATGAAGAGGTATCTTTGTATTACACTGGCGAGGACTTTTTTGACCTATGTAGAGGACCTCATGTTGAGAGTGCGAAGAAATTACAAAACTATGCCTACAAAATTCACGCTGTGAACGGCGCGTATTGGAGAGGGAGTGAAAAGAACAAGATGTTACAACGCGTCTATGTCTATGCTTATCCAGATAAAAAACAACTTGCCGAACATATCAATATGATTGAAGAGGCGAAAAAGCGCGATCATAGAAAGTTAGGTAAGGAACTTAAACTATTCATGATTTCGCCAGAAGGACCGGGATTTCCTTTCTATTTGCCGAAAGGTATGATTATTAGAAATGAGCTTATAGACTATTGGCGTCAAATTCACACAAAAGCGGGCTATAAGGAAATAATGACGCCTATCATGCTCAATCGTCATCTGTGGGAAACATCGGGGCATTGGGACCATTATAAAGACAACATGTATCTCTCTACTATTGACGAAGAGACTTATGCTATTAAGCCTATGAATTGTCCAGGTGGCGTCCTTGTTTATAAAAGCGAACCTCACTCATATAAGGAACTACCTTTGAGGCTTGGCGAACTTGGCACTGTGCATAGATATGAAAAGTCAGGCGAGCTTGGCGGACTACTCAGAGTTAGAAGTTTCACACAGGATGACGCTCACATCTTTATGACACCAACTCAGATTAAGGATGAAATTAAAAATGTTGTGGCGCTAATTGACGAAGTTTATAAAGTTTTTAATTTTACCTACCATGTTGAACTTTCTACGCGTCCAGAAAATAGTATGGGTAGCGATGAAGATTGGGAAATGGCAACAAGCGCTCTAAAAAATGCCCTTGACGAACTCAAACTTGACTATGTTGTGAATGAAGGAGACGGCGCATTCTATGGACCTAAGATTGATTTCCATTTGAAAGATACGATAGGCAGAACATGGCAATGCGGAACAATTCAGCTCGATTTCCAACTTCCTCAACGCTTTGAGCTTGAATATACGGGCGAAGATGGAGAGAAACATCGTCCTATTATGATACACAGAGTTATCTATGGTTCAATTGACCGTTTTATCGGCTTACTCATTGAGAATTTTGCAGGCGCATTTCCACTTTGGCTTTCGCCAGAGCAGGTTAGGGTGCTGTCTTTAACTGAAAGGAACTCAGGTTATGTCGATGAGATTACAAAAACGCTTCGCGAAAATGGTTTAAGAGCGGAGAGTGATAACCGAAACGAGAAGATAGGTTATAAAATTCGCGAGGCGCTTAACGAAAAAGTGCCATATCTAATAATTGTCGGCGATGAAGAAGAGAAGAATAAGACAATTTCCATTCGTGGACGCGGATATGAAAATAAGAGTGGGCTTAACCTAAACGACTTTATCGCTCGCTTAAAAGAAGAGATAAAGACAAAGAAAATTTAGCAATACTTTTATTGCTATTTTTTCTCAATTATGGTAGGTTTAGAGCGGTTACATTTAATAAATAAAAAATTTTCCCTATTGACGCAACTTAAATTTTGTGCTAGAATGTGTAACGAAACAAGACGGCGAAGAAATTTTGCTAATAAAATTATAAAAATTTCATTTTTCGCTTAATTTCGTTTGGAAAATCTTAGTAAATTATGTTACTATTAAAAGGAGAAAATTTCATGGGTATCAATGAGCTAGCGATTCCGCTCTGTGTGATTTTCTTAATCCTTTTAATGGGGTTCTATTTTAAATAAAGGAGAATATTCATGGAAAATGTCATTAACTATGTTTTGATTGGTATTGTTGTTTTGATGCTTATCGCTCTTCCTATCATGATGAACAGCAAGAACAAAAAGGAAACACAGAAAATTCAAGAGCAGACAAATTCGCTTAAAGTTGGCGATAAGGTGCTTACAACAAGTGGAGTTTATGGAACTATTACCGAACTTAAATTTGACGAAACGCAAAAACTTGTTGTTATTGAAACAGGCGGAAAAGAAAAGAGTTATTTAACTGTTGACGCTTATGCTATCTACACCGTTTTCAAGAGTGAAGAGGAACTTAAAGCCGAAGCCTTAAAGAAAGAGGAAGAAGAAAAAGCAAGACTAGAAAAGAAAGAGGCTAAGACTGAAAGTAAAGAAGAGAAAAAGGAAGAGGTAACTGAGGATAAAGAAAAAACCGAAGCGGTTGAAGTCAAAGAAGTGGAAGTGGTTGAAGCTAACGACACAAAAAAGTCAAAGAAATCTAAAAAATAAAGAAAAAGAAATTTATAGGCTTAGGCTTATAAATTTTTTTGTGTCATTTTATATGTTTGATTGTTTGTTTTTAGATTATACAATTTATTATTTATTCTTTATAATATTTTAAAGATAATTTTTATCAACTTTAACTTTTCATTTTGTCTTTTTGTGCGAATTTGATATAATTAGATTATGAAAATTATTCATTGTGCAGATATTCATATTGATATTAAAGAGCTAAAAGGCTTGGGCGCGGACGAGCGAAAATTGAAGAGAAATCAACTTCTTCAAAACTTTTTTGATTTGGTGCAGTATGCTGAAACAAACGGCGTAAGTGCAATACTTCTATGTGGAGATACCTTTGATGTGCCGACGCCGAGCAAAAATTCAGTAAACTTATTTAAAAAATTGGTGCTAAGTCATCCTAACATCAAATTTTTCTATATTTATGGTAATCATGACGCAAACTTTTGTCCTTTTTCAGAGGACGAAATGCCAAAAAATTTTATCTTTTTTAAAGAGAATTTTTCAAAAGTCGATTTGGGCGAAAGTGTGGCTATTGGCGGAGCTTCGCTTTCTAGGTATGTGCATAATCTATTCTATACCTCTATTGATTTTGACAAAAATAGGTTTAATATTTTAATGTTACATCAGCCTATAAATGCCACTGATGAATATTTTAATGGCGTTTACACAAACAATTTGCAGGGAAGAAATATCGACTATTTAGCTCTCGGTCACATACATTTAAAACAAGAGGGGAAAATTGACAATCGCGGTATTTGGGCTTATAGCGGATGTTTGGAAGGTAAAAGTTTTAACGATGCATTAAAAATCGGAGAGAAAAAGGGCTTTTATCTTTTAGAGATAGACGGTCAAAGATACAAACGAGAGTTCATTCCTTTTAGTAAGTATGATTATAGGAAAATTGAAATTGCTTTGACGCCTGACATCGACCATTTTCAGGTTATGAAGAAGGTGGAAGAAATTGCCTCAAAACTTTCTAAAACTGACCTTGTGAAGATTATATTAAAAGGCAAACACACCGAAGATAACCCTGTTGAGGCGGAGTTAATTAAACAAAATCTATACGGCAAGTTTTTCTACTTGGATATAGTGGACGAAACAACCACGCTGTATGACTTTGAGAGCTATAAGGAAGAAGTTTTGTCTTTAAAAAGCGAATTTTTGAAGGAAGTATTTGCAAGCGACCTCACTGATTTAGAAAAAGAAAAGGTAGCAACTATTGGGCTGTCAGCGCTTAAAGGGGAGGATATACTTTTATGAAATTGATATCTTGCCACATAGACGCATTTGGTAAATTAAAGAATGTTGATGTGTCTTTTAATGAAAATATCACCTCAATTTGCGAGAAAAATGGCTATGGGAAGACCACTCTTGCCTCTTTTATCAAGGCAATGTTTTATGGTCTTGGCGCAAACGCAAGAAAAAATAGCAAACTCACCGACCGCACAAAATATCAACCTTTCGAGGGCGGAAAGTTTGGTGGAGAACTTGTTTTTGTTTCAGAAAAGGGCGTGTTTAAGATTAGGCGTGTGTTCAACCGCACCGCTACGCTTGATGAATTTTACCTTTTTAATGCTGAAAACAATTTGAGGAGTGAGGCATATTCTTCAAGTATTGGCCGTGAACTTTTTGGTGTTGGAAAGGAAACTTTTGACGCGACCATATTTTTCGGACAAAAGGAACTGACAAGTGAGATAAACGATGACATAAAGGCGTCACTTTCAACAGGCAAACTTTATGGTGATGATGTCGACGCACTCTCTAAGGCGGTTGAAAAGATTAAACAAAAGGTTAGAGAATTGAAAAGCGAACTTAAAACCTTGAACCTTGAAAGCGATAAGGCGAGGTTGAGAGAGTTGCAATTAAAAGAAAACGCTCTGACAAATAAAATTAGCATCACAAAAAATAATCTTGCTGAATGCGAGGAGAAATTAAAAACTTATCAAAATATTAAAAACGAGCTAGATGCAAAACAAAAAGAATACGAAAAATTGACGACAGAAAAAAATGCGATAACGATGTATCTTAATGAAGCTTCAAACGAAGTGATTGTTGAACCGCAAGAGGAAGAAAAAGAAGAGCCTAAGCTCAAAAAGACGACATTAGTTTTATCTGTCATCTTCTTTGTGTTGTCAATTGCGATGATAGGGCTGTTTTTTGCTTTTAAGTTTATCGCCTTCATAGCGTTATGTCCTATTATGTTTATTTTAGGTATTATAATGTTGGTAGTTTTTCTAAAACAAAAAAAGAAAAATAATAGCCTTAAAAACGAAAAAAAATTGAAAAAAAGTGATTTTTTTGACAAAAACACAGAAAAATCTGAAAAAATAAAGCAAAAAGAAGCGGAAATTGAAAAGATAGACAATCAAATAAATCTACTTTTTAATGGTTCACCACAAAATTTTGTGAGATATTATGAGGAAATTGTAAGCAAAATTAATGATGCTCAAAGAGGTATTGTTGAAAGGCAAAATGATTTAAAACATTACCAAAATGAATTAGATGGTTTGCCGATAACCGAATGTGATGATAGGCTTCAAGCAGATACGGAAAAGAGTGAAGAATTAAACGGTAAGATTAGAATTTTAGAGACAACACAAAACTTTCTTTTGTCTTCATCTGAAAATTTATCATCAAGATATGTTTTGCCTGTGCAACAAAAGTTCGATGAATTTTATAAACAATTTATTATAGATGATGAGCTTATCGTTGACGGTAATTTGGATGTTCATTTAAAACAAAATATGTTTGAAGAAGGTTATCTTAGCGCGGGCGTGCAGGACCTAGTGGAAATTTGCAAGCGTTTTGCATTAATTGATTTGGTGTTTTCAAAGGAAAAACCTTTTATCGTTTTAGACGACCCTTTTGTCAATCTTGACGATAAAAATTTAGAGGTCGCAAGGCATATTTTAAAAAGTTTATCGCAAAAATATCAAATTATTCTTTTGACTTGTCATTCATCACGAAATATTTGAGAAAAACTTTATTATCGTTAAAAATTGCTTAAAGATGTCTAATTTAAAAGTTTGTAAAAGAAGTGAGATTTTAGGAGGCGTTATGAAAGATATAGTTAAAATTGCAAAATCAATTGGTATAAACGATGAGGATGTGGAGTGCTATGGAAGATATAAGGCGAAGATTAGAAATCTAAAATGCGTGCCAAAAGGAAAGCTTATTTTAGTCACCGCTATGACGCCGACTAAGAGCGGTGAGGGGAAGACAACAATTTCCATTGGGCTAGCTGACGCTATTAACAGTTTGGGAAAGAAAGTTTCACTTGCTTTAAGAGAGCCATCACTTGGACCAACCTTTGGCATGAAGGGCGGTGCCACCGGTGGAGGCAATTCCACTATTGAACCAGCAGACGACATAAACTTGCATTTTACCGGCGATATGCACGCGATTACAACTGCGAACAATTTGTTATGCGCAAATATCGACAATCACATATATCAGGGCAATGAACTTGATATTCAAAAGGTCACTTTTCCGCGTTGTATGGATTTGAACGATAGGGCGTTAAGAGAAATTACGATAAATGAAGAAAAGTTAAAAAATAATCATCCTCGCCATGATAGTTTTGTGATTACGCCAGCGAGTGAAATTATGGCTATTCTTTGCTTGTCTGAAAATGAAAAGGACTTGCAAAAAAGGCTTGGCGACATCATAATAGGAGAAAATAGTAAGGGTGAGTTTGTTTACGCCAAGGATTTAAAAATTGTAAAATCATTAATGAAGATTTTAAAGGATGCTATGTATCCAAATTTAGTCCAGACGGCGGAGGGAACTCCTTGTTTTGTGCATGGTGGACCTTTTGCAAACATAGCGCAGGGAACGAATAGTGTTATTGCCACAAAGACGGCTCTCACATTTTCCGATTTTGTCGTCACCGAGGCGGGTTTTGGTGCTGACCTTGGAGCTGAAAAGTTTTTTGATTTAAAATGTCGAGAGGCAAAGCTTGATGTTAATGTGGTTGTTTTAGTTGTCACCATGAAAGCAATAAAAGAGCATGGATTAGAGAATGTGTTAAAACATATTGATGTGTTGAAGAATGTCTTTAATAAAAGTTGTGTCGTTGCTTTCAACCATTTTGCGGGTGATAGCGAAAAAGAAATTGAAAAGTTTAAAGGTGTTTGTCCTGTGCCTTGCTGTGTTTGTTATCCGTTTGAACAAGGCGGAAAGGGATGTGTGGAACTATCCAAAACTGTGATTGAAAATATGACGAATAGCAAGTTAAAATTTGCATATTCAAAAAGTGCCAGCATCAAAGAAAAAATTGAAAGTATAGCAAAGAAGGTGTATGGTGCTAAAAATGTGGAATTTTCAAGCGTGGCAGAAGAAAAATTACAAAAATATGAGCATCTATCAAAGAATTATGAGGTTGTTATTGCTAAAAGCCAATACGCACTTATTGATGAAAATGACAAGAAAAGTAAAACCCTTAAAGTGCAAGATTTAAGTCTAAAAAATGGTGCTAGGTTTGTTGTGGCACTGTGCGGTAAGATAAACTTAATGCCAGGGCTTCCAAAGCATCCGAAGGAAGGTTGAAAGTTAAAAATATTTAACTATCTTTTTTCTTTGTTTAACACAAAACAAGAGAATTTAGTTAAAATATTTTAAGTAATATTTTTTTAAAAATTATTTGGAATATTGCTTCATATAGTGTATAATATCTCATGGAGTTAATAAAAAGGAGTTTATATGAAGAAGATTGCTATCGTCGTTGACAGTAACAGCGGTATCACACCGAAGGAAGGTAAACATCTTGGAATAAGTGTTGTGCCTATGCCGTTTATTATCGGAGATGATGTTTTATATGAAGAAGTGGATTTAAAACAAGAAGAATTTTACCGCCTTCAACGCGAAGGAGTGAGAATAACAACTTCTCAACCAAATATCAATGAGATTGTCGAGCTTTGGGCTGAACTATTAAAAACGCACGACCAAGTGCTACATTTTCCTATGTCAAGTGCATTAAGTCAGTCTTATGAAACAGCACAAAGGTTTGCCGAAGAGCAGTTTCCTGGCAAGGTGTTCGTGGTGGACAATAAGCGTATATCAATAACATTAAAAGCTTCCGTATTTGACGCCTTAAAATTAATAGGCGAGGGGCTTGACGCAAAAGAAATTAAAGAATATCTTGAAAATGATGGGTTAAATTCAACAATTTATCTTGTGGTTGATACGCTTAAATATCTTAAACAGGGCGGTAGAGTGACGCCAGCGGCGGCAGCTATCGGCACCGTTTTAAATATTAAACCGATTTTGACAATTCAGGGCGGAAAACTTGATAAGTTTGCTATGGTAACAAACATCAAGGCAGCAAAAAAGAAGATGATTTCTGCGCTTAAAAAGGATATTGAAACGCGTTTTGCAAAATTTGTTCAAGCGGGCGAATTTGCGATTGCGATTGCTCACACCACAAATGATGAAAATGCCGAAATCTTTAAGCAAGAGTTAATCAAGGAATTTCCTAACATTCCTTTCACCTATGTTGACCCATTGTCACTTTCAATTGCAACTCATACAGGTCCTAGGGTGCTTGCAGTTGGTGGCTATCATTTTTATAAAAAAGATTGATTGTCTGTTAAATATAATTTGCTATATTGTAATAAATAAGCGGAATTATTGCGCATAATTCCGCTTTTCTATGTTTAAGAAAAAATATATGTTAAGGCACAAATGCTAGGTAAAAATTATAGTTATATCACATAAAAAATAAAACTAACATGGTTGAGATAAGTGCCGAAAGAAGGGCGTGCGTCAGTTTTTGAAGAGCGAAAAGTTTAATCGGTATTTTTACCTGTCTTAGCATAGTTATCGATTGGAGAAGGGTGGAAATACCGCCAAAACTTATCACGAAACTAGCTAAAATCACAGCAAGTTTAACATTTGGTAGTGCGGAAAGACTTAGACAGCCCTTTGTTATCTCCACAAGTCCTTCAAGAAAGGCGGAGATATTTTCAGGAAACAGGTTGAAGATAGGTGATAGACATTCAATAATTATAAAAAATATGGTGATTATGCAACCAACTGACAGTATGGCAAGGGTGGAAGAAAGGACTATTTCGCTGATATCAGGCGTTTTTTCGTTTGCTCTATTTAAATTCGTATCACTATTTTGATTGGTTAAGTCTATTTTTATCTCATTGTTTTTGCTTTGTGTATTGATAGTATTTTTTTGCGAAAATTTGTCATCTTTATTTTTTAACTTATTTTTGCCTTGAATTTTTGTTGTTTGAGATATATTTTTTTTAGGAGGCTTGTCTTTATAATCGTTTTTTAAGCCGAGTTTTCGATAGATTAGTCCATTTAAAAAGGCGGAAAGGATATGTGAAAGAAAAAGAATATAGCCAACAAGCGAGTTCTTAAACATGCCTATTCCCACCGCGCCGATTATGAACATCGGTCCTGATGTCGAGCAAAAGGCGGACATGCGATAGACGTCTTCTTGTGTGATTTTACCTTGCATATATAAATCGGCTATCATCTTTGAGCCGACGGGATAACCAGAGAGTATCGCCATAAAAAAGGCATAAAAAGAAATTGGAGGGGTGTTAAAAAGTGTTTTTGTCACGCGCTGAAAAGGGTGGGTTAATTTTTCCATTTGACCTAGCGAAGAAAGTGCTTTTGTGAAGAACATAAAAGGGAGAACGCTCGGCAAAACATTAAACGCCCACGCGCTTATTCCGTTTAAGCCCTCTTTTATAAATTTTGCAGGGCTTATAATCATATTAAAAATAAAAAAGAGAATAAGTGATGAAAGTAGTAGTCTTAAAAGATTATCATTTTTTGGTTTTACAAAAAGATTTTTCAAAATAACTCCTTTTTTATTTGACAATTTTTCGTGCGACATTTATAATTGAAAATATATTTAAACAATATATTTTATTTTTTATGACAATAAAAAAGAAGTGGAGATAATATGTTTAAGATTAAAGATTTAATAAATGAGGCAAAGAAAAAACAAAAGACGATTGTCTTTCCTGAGGTTAGCTTCTCGGACAGAACGCTTGAAGCCGTCAAAATTTTGCAGAAGAAAAAGATTTGTAAGGTGCTTCTTGTGGGCGACGCAAGTGCGCTTATTCTTCGCGATAAAAGTTTAGAGAAATTTGAAATTGTCAACCCTGTAACTTTTCCTGACAGGCAGAAACTTGTGAAAACTCTTTACGAAAAGCGTAAGAAAAAGGGTATGACTATTGAAGAAGCTGATGAACTTGAAAAGGACCCTTACTACTTCGCCACACTTTTAGTAGAATGTGGATATGCTGACGGTATGGTGGCAGGCGCGGAAGCTCCAACAGCAAACACTGTTAGACCAGCCCTTCAAATAATTAAGGCTAAAAACAAAAACCCTGTTTCATCTTGCTTTTTAGTATATGGTGACAACAAGTTCTTAAAAGGTAAAGCATTAATTTTGTCCGACTGTGGAGTTATCGAAAAACCAGACGCGCAAACGCTATCTTCTATTGCAGAAGCGAGCGTTGAAAGTGCAAAGGCGTTTAAAATTGGAGTTCCAAAAGTTGCTTTCCTATCTTACTCTACAAAGGGTAGTGCGAAGAGTGAGGATGTGACCAAAGTGCGCGAAGCATACGAGATTTTCAAAAAGAAGAATAAGGATGTATTATCTGACGGAGAGCTTCAATTTGATGCTGCAATGGTGAAGGAAGTTTCAAAGCACAAAGCGCCTGATAGTCCAATTGAAGGCGATGCGAACATATTGATTTTTCCAGATATTAATGCGGGCAACATTTGCTATAAAACAACGCAGTATATTGGCGGACTGAATGCGGTTGGTCCTATTCTTCAAAATTTGAAGAAGCCTGTAAACGATTTGTCGCGCGGGTGTAATGTAAATGATATCGTGATACTTAGCGTTATAACCGCACTACAATGCGAAGATGAGAAAAAATAAAAGGAGAAAATATGAATATTTTAATAGTTAATGCAGGAAGTTCGTCCTTAAAGTATCAACTTCTTGATATGGAAAAAGAAAAGGTTATTGCAAAGGGAAATTGTGAAAAGATAGGATTAGCTGACCCTTTCATTTCATATAAACATAGCGGAAAAGAAGAAATCTTTAAAGGCGCTAAAAATCATGAAGAGGCAATCAAAAAGGTGCTTGATATTTTGGTCGATAAAAAGAATGGCGTTATTAAAAGCTTTGACGAGATTAATGCCATTGGTCATCGCGTGGTTATGGGTGGCTGGATTTTTAAAGAAAGCACCTTAATTGACGATAAGGTTATTGAGGAGATTGACAAACTTTCCGAAATGGCACCATTACACAACCCTGCGCATGTTCTTTGTATGCGTGCTTGCAAAAAGGTTATGCCAAGCGTTCCTCAGGTTGCCGTTTTTGATACCTCTTTTCACACAACTATGCCAGAAAAAGCATATATGTATGCAATTAAATATGAGGATTATGAAAAATACCACATAAGAAGATACGGCGCTCATGGAACAAGCCATAGATATGTTGTGGAAGAACTTGCAAAAGTGCTTAAAAAGGATGTGAAAGATGTCAATGCTATCACTTGCCATATCGGAAACGGCTCGTCAATTACTGCAATTAAAAACGGAAAGAGTGTGGACACTTCTATGGGACTTACTCCACTTCAAGGTGTTGTTATGGGAACTCGCTCAGGTGATATTGACCCGACTGTTGTGCAATTTTTATGCTCACACAAAAAGCAAACTGTGGACGAAGTTTTAACCTATCTTAATAAGGAATGTGGTCTTTTGGGCGTTTCTGGTGTGTCAAGCGACCATAGGGAAACCACCAAAGCGTCAGACGGCGGAAATAAAAGGGCTAAGCTTGCTCTTGACCTTCTTGCATATTCTGTTAAAAAATATATTGGCTCATATCTAGCAGTTTTAAACGGTACCGATGCCATTGTGTTCACTGGCGGTATTGGTGAAAATAGTAAGGAAGCACGCGAACAGATACTAGAAAATATGGAAACTCTCGGCATTGTGCTTGACAAAGAGAAGAACAATAACTTTAAACGCGGTCAGGTTGAACTTATTTCCGCGAAAAATTCAAAGATTAAAGTTTATGTTATTCCAACTGATGAAGAGCTTATGATGGCGCGTGATACAAAGGAAATTGTAAAAAAATTAAAAAAGTCTAAATAAAACTTGACAAATTGAGTTTTATGATATAAAATATTAAAGCAAAAACTTAGAATTTACTAAAAGGAGAAGAAAAATGGCTGTTCCAAAGGGTAAAGTTTCAAAACAGAGAAGAAATACAAGAAATTCTGCTAATTTTAAGGCGGAGGGAGTTACTCTTGTTGAGTGCCCAAAGTGTCATGAGCTTAAAGCTCCTCACAAGGTTTGCAAAAACTGCGGGACTTATAAAAACGAAACTGTTGTTGAAGATAAGAAAAATAAGAAGTAAAAAAATCACGGATTTGTCCGTGATTTTTTTCAAACATTTTTTTAAGGTAAGTTTTGAGCATTTATTTTCCGGAAAATAATTCATGTTTTGAGGTGGAGAAAATGGCGTTTGCATATTTTAAATAATCTTCATCTTCGTTTATTAACGATTGAAATTTTTTGATGTATTTTTCTTCTCGGAGGCGTTTAAGTTCATTTTTTTGATTTTTGTGTTCAGCCTTATGGAAATCTATGGCACTTTTATAAAAAGCCAACCTTTTTTCAACAAATTTAACTATTCCTTTCTCTTCTTCGAGGTTATTTAAGATATAACTTTTCATCGCTTTAAGATAATCTTCTTTTTTCTTGTCATCCATGATTTCAAAATAGGTGACGAGGGCTTTTCTTAACATGATGGTTTCTTGCGGTAAGATTGTTTTTTTGCCATGCTCGTTTTTGTATGCTGAAAAATCGTTTAATAGAAGTTGCGTGTCGTAAGCGAGTTGTTTTTTGTAATATTCATCACTTTCTGTCGCATTAAAAGGGTTGTAGTTGAACGCCTTTGTTTTGCCACAAGCCACAGAAAGCGGGTCTGTTAGGTCAAGGCTAGAGGTGATGTTGTAAGCATAATATTGAAAAATGTTAATTTTTTTCAACATTTCTTCATCTACCGCATTGAAATCATAGTTGTTATAAAGGCATGATAACATTTTGATGTTATCTTTTAAAAATCTATTCATAATTCTCCTTCTGATTTATTTTTATGAAAAAATTTAGGATTTTATTTGTAAAATGGAGTTTGTTTCGTCAAAAGCGTCGAAGAGGTCATATTTAAATCTAAGAATATCCATATCAACACAAATTAAGGCGTTTGGCTCTTTGTCGTAACAGGTGTCGATATAGCCAAATTTTTCCTTTTCATCTTGGTAATATTTAAGCTCTATATGACCTTTTTCTATTTTCATATTCTCAGGATGTGTTAAGTAATATATGGTGCAGACATCATGAACCGCCGCGCCATAACTTCCAACATGGAAATCATGATATTTTTTATACATTTTTGCAAAAAGCTTACCGATTTTATTTATGTGCTTTACTGCCTTTATATCTTTTTTGTTTAAATAGGCAAAATGTCCAAGCTCCATCGGAACCATCACAAGAGGAACACCGCTTTTAATTACAACATCGACGCAATCTGGGTCAAAACTGATGTTAAACTCTTTATATGGTCTGCCATAAATTTTTTCTTTTGTTCCGCCCATAAAGATTACTTCTTGAATATATTTTTGAGCATCATTATATTTTTCTAACATTTCAGCAACACAGGTCATTGGACCAATAGCGACAATTGAAAGTTTCTTTTTGCTTTTTTTAAGCGTTTCATACATAGCGTCGCAGGCAGGCGTTTCGATAGGTTTTGTCGAAGGCTTTTTTACGTTGACATTTACTCCACCTAGCCCACATTTTCCATGCACTTTTTCAGCAAAGTTAGATTTTTCTTGACGAAGAGGATGGTCTAAGCCGACTGCCACAGGCACATCGTATTTTAAAAGTTCCATAAGATAGAGCGCATTGTTGGTTGTGTTTTCAATGGAGGAATTTCCGCCAGCAATGCAGAGAAGTTTAATGTTGATTTTGTTAGAAAATATGGCATACATAAGCGCCGTTGCATCATCTACACCCGGGTCGGTAACAATGATTATATCACTTTTCTTATTCATATAAATTGTCCTTTTAAATATCTATAATAATTAATATACCATATAGATAGAAGTTTTACAAAATAATTTTTAAACTAATTAAAAAATGTTTGAAAAATTTGTAAGCTACTTTTTGTTATATTATTAAATTTTTGAATAGTTCTTCTTCAAAATCAGTCTTTTTTCGATAAAGGCTGTCATTTTTTATTATTTTTCGTATGCTACCATTTTTGCGAGGAGGCAAGTATGCAAATTAAAAGCCGCATATCCAACAATACTCTCTATGTGCTAATTTGTGGCGAACTTGATGAACATTCGGCGAACTATACCAAAATGACGCTTGACGAACTCTTTTTAAAGCCGAATTTTCAAAAGATTGTCATTGATTTAAGTGAGCTTTCATTTATGGATTCCACAGGCATAGGAGTGTTAATAGGGCGTTATAAAAAGATGAAAGATAAAAACATTCCAATCTATATCTGTAATCCGTCAAGTCATGCGGAGAAAATTTTTAAGATGACAGGGCTGTATGAAATCATGCCAAAAATTGTTTAAGGAGAGATTATGAAATATTCTAATTTTATGGAAGTGACCTTTAAAGCACTTTCTATCAATGAAGGTTTTGCCCGAGTTTGCGTGGCTTCTTTTTGCGTGCAGTTAAATCCATCAGTTGATGAAATAACTGACATCAAAACCGCTGTCAGCGAGGCGGTGACAAACTGCGTTGTCCATGCTTACCCTACTATGGCAAAGGGTGATATCACACTTAGGTGCGAGCTAGAAGATGATGTGATAAGTATAACTGTCACTGACAAGGGCGTTGGAATTAAAGACATTGAAAAGGCGCGCGAACCTTTTTATACCTCAAAACCTAGCGAAGAGCGTTCTGGTATGGGCTTCACTGTTATGGAAAGTTTTATGGACAGCGTTGATGTTATTTCAAATTCGTTCGGCACAACAGTTAAAATGACGAAAAAAATCGTAAATGCTATGAGCGAAGTGGGATGCTAAGTCAGGAAGAAACAATATCTTTAATTAAAGAAGCTCAAAAGGGCAATCTAGATGCGAAAGAGAGGCTTGTCAAAGAAAATTCTCCTCTTATTAAAAGCGTTGTCAAATGGTTTCGTAATAAAGGGATTGAAAGTGATGACCTCTATCAACTAGGTTGTTTGGGCTTTTTAAAGGCAATAAATAATTTTGACTGCTCATATAATGTCAAATTCTCCACCTATGTTGTGCCAATGGTGATAGGAGAAATTAAGCGCTTTATGCGTGATGACGGAGCGGTTAAAGTTTCGCGCGCAATTAAAACTTTGAATTTAAAGGTGAGCAAATATCTCGATGAGTTTTTCACTCTTAACAATAGGCGACCTACCATAGCTGAGATAGCCAAGGCGTTTAACATCACAGAGCAAGAGGTGGTGCTTGTCATGGACTCCGCCAAAATGCCCGTATCTCTTTTTGCTCCTTATGAGGATGGCGAGGAGGAGGGGCTTACCATGATTGACCGCTATGACGGAGAGACGGGTGGCGCCGATTTTATTGATAATCTAGCACTCAAAGAGGTGGTGGAGAAGCTTGACGATAGAGATAAAAAGATAATTTTAATGCGGTATTTTCATGATAAAACTCAAAGCGAGATTGCAAAGGAGTTAGGCGTGTCGCAGGTGCAGGTAAGTCGCCTTGAAAACAAAATACTTGAAACGCTTAAAAAGAAGCTGTCAGGATGAAATTTTAAAATCGGTTTTTGATATTTATATATCATGGTAGTCAGCTAGAAGCTAGCTGATTTTATCTTCTATCAAATTTTGAAGAAAATATAATTTTTTTTGCGTTTTTTCTTGACATTTTTTTCAAATTATCATACAATAACAAAGCAAGTGTTGTTTACCGGGGTGTGGCTCAGTTGGTAGAGCGCGCGGTTTGGGACCGTGAGGTCGGGGGTTCGAGACCCTCCACCCCGACCACAACACTTGACTAGGGAAATTTCCTTAGGGCCTTTAGCTCAGTTGGTTAGAGCAACCGGCTCATAACCGGTCGGTCCGCGGTTCGAGTCCGTGAAGGCCCACCATTTTAAAAAATTTTGACAATTTACTTGCATTATTTTTTAAAATATGATAATCTAACTAAGTCTTTTGGCTCGGTAGTTCAGTTGGTTAGAACGCTAGCCTGTCACGCTAGAGGTCGTGGGTTCGAGCCCCATCCGAGTCGCCATTATGTCTTTTACAAAGCGAAAGGACATACCGTTTGCCCTGATAGCTCAGTCGGTAGAGCAAAGGACTGAAAATCCTTGTGTCGGTGGTTCGATTCCACCTTAGGGCACCAG
>CALVZE010000022.1 GCA_944372445.1 uncultured Clostridia bacterium | reverse complement strand
TCTTCACTTTTAAAAGTGTCCCTTCGCTCTTCACGCTTGTTTTAACTACGTCCCTTCACTTTTCACACACTCTTTCGCTTTTCGTTTTCTCACTCATTGTCAAGCACAACTTCGCCATTTAGCCAAGCATTGAAATAGCCGTCTAGCTTTGTCTTTGAGGTTTTTGAAAAACTGTCTATTAAATCCTGCCCTGTTGCTATTTTATATTTAAAATCAGCAAAATAATTTTGAAGGCATTTAAAGAACTTATTATCACCCAGCGTGTTGCGAACGCTATCAAACATCAAAACACCTTTTGTATAGACGCAATTAACATATTCCGGTTCCGTATTAAATTCGCTCAAATTTCTATTCATACTCTCATCAACATCGCCTAAAATATCTTTATAGGTGTTTATAAAAAGTCGATAACTTTGAAGCGCTCCGGAGATTAAATCGTCATACGAAATGCCATACTTATCGTTTTTTTCAAAGAAGAGTGCAGTAGAATATTCCGTCAAACTTTCATCAAGCCAAGCTTCACTAAATTCATTGTTGCCAACAAGCGAATACCACCACTGATGGGCAAGTTCATGCACAATGACATATTTATATGTTTCCGCGTCCTCAACCTCATCTGAAATAAATACCAAATTTGGATACTCCATTCCGCCAAAGCAAAAGTTAGTTTTTGCCACATTAATAGTCTTATATGGATATTTACCAAACAGCTCTTGAAAAGTGGACATAGCCTCGCAAGCGACCGCTAAATTTTCGTCAAAATTAGCTTCATCATAATAAAAATAGTTGACAGTTATATCGCCTACCGAACTTGATACTTTTTGAAATTTATCTGACAGTGTGAAAGCAAAATCACGCACTTTTTTTGCCTCAATCTTAACCACATTGACCTCACCGCTTATGCTCTCGTTTACAATATCGCCACTACAAGCAAGCACAAAACTTTTGTCAAAAGACAGCGTAACCTCATAACTTGCCGTTTCACTATAAAACGGGTCGCCATTAGTCACAAAGCTATTTTCTATAAAGCCATTTTCATAGACGCATAAAATCGGATAAAAATTGCCAAAGTTCACAGTGTTGTTGCCATAGCCTAGCCTGTGATTGATGTTGGCAAGATGAACAGTAAACTCGATATCGACACATACCTCTTCATTTGGGTATATCTCTTCTTTTAAGGTTATTGTCAATATGTTGCCCTCTTCGCTAATTGAAAAAGCTAGCGACTTATCCTCACTTTTAACGCTCTCAATATTAATTCCTCCATAACTCACCTCGCCCGAAGGGTAAGCGCGATTAAAATAACTTGTGCTTACTGCCTCATTGCCTTTACTAAACGAATTAGGATACAAGAAAAACTTTAACTCGCTTAGCGAATTGTCATATTTATTAAATATTTCTACACTCTCTTTTCCTTCAAGCGTGTGATTAGCCTCATCATATTCACAAAAAAGTGTGTAAGATGTATATTTTTCTTCGCTTTCACCAGTGCAACCTGTTATAAAAAATGGAATAGTTAAAACTAAAACAAATAACAATGCTAACTTTTTCATGACATATTTTATTATAAATTTTACCAAAAAATAACGAAAAAGTTGTAAAAAGTCTTAAACTGTGCTACAATCAAAAAGCAAAGGAGCAAAATATGGCATTTTGTAGATTATCAGTGGACGCGGTCGCAAATAACTCAACAAGCGTTGACAATATATTTATCAATAATTATCTTCCATACGCAAGTGATGAGTGCGTGAAAGTCTATCTATATGGACTATACAAGTGTCAAGACGCCAGCGCCAAGGACAACACATTGGAAAATTTCGCTAACGAACTTAAAATGAGCAAAGAAGAAGTCGAAAGTTGTTTCTACTATTGGCAGGAACAAGGGCTTGTGCAAATATTAGAGGTCATTCCGTTTGAAGTAAGGTATCTTCCTATAACCAACGCCCTTAATGGCATAAAAAAATATAACACAAAAAAATATGCCACCTTTAACACACAAGCACAAGAGATTATCTCTGGCAGAATGATAACACCAAAAGAATACGAAGAATACTATAACATAATAGAAAATTACCATATGGAAAAAGAAGCTCTTATCATGGTGATAAAATATTGTGTTGACGCAAAGCGCGACGAAAAGTTAGGCTATTCCTACATAGTGACCGTTGCAAAGGATTGGGCAAATCGCAAATTACTGACAGCAAAGCAGATTGAAAATCAAATCTTGCAATTTGAAACTTTAACGACGGGCTTAGAATATGTCTTTAAAACTTTAAAACTTAAACGCCTTCCTTCCGTCAACGAAAGAACGCTCTACAAAACTTGGAAAGAGCTTGGCTTTGACGATGAAACTATTTTATATGTCGCTAAAAATCTTAAAAAACCAAATTTTGAATATCTTGACGCTATGCTCAAAAAATACTTCTCTTTAAAACTTTTAACAAAATATGAAATTGAAAACTTTGAAAGTGAAAAGAAAGAAGCTAGCCTTGTGGCAAAAAAGATTACCACAAATTTGGGGTTGTATTACGAAAACTTTGAACCGGTTGTTGAAAACTATGTCTATAAATGGTTCAACCTAGGCTTTTCTGTGGAGATGCTGGAAAGTATAGCAACTTACTGTTTTAAAACAAGCATTCGCACACTAGAAGGTATGGATAAAGTTTTAAATAAATTTCACAAGTTAGGCATTTTAAGCATGACAAGCTTAAATGAATATTTTAACGGCGTGCTTGCTGTCGATAAGAAGATTAAGGAAATTTTAGAGGCAATCGGACTAAGCCGAAATGTCAATCAGTTTGACCGAGATAAATACAAAATTTGGACAGAAAATTGGCTACTTCCTGACAATGTCATTGAATACGCCTGCACCCTGGCATTAGGTAAAGAACAACCTATGCAATATTTAAACATGACACTTTCGTCCTTTCATGACAAGGGCATAAAGACGGTGGAAGACGCTAAAAATTCTGGACAAATCGTTGCTGGAAACAAATCGAAGAAATTATCTAACCGCCACAACTACACTCGCGAAGAAATGAACGCACTCTTCCAGTCGATAGATGAAATTGAGGTGTGATATGAAAAGAGAGATAATATTGCAAGCAGAAAACACCCTTGCCACTCGTCATCAAAAATTAAACAAAGATTATGAAAACAACAAAAACTTGTTAAGCGAAAATGAAGAGTATATAAAGCTAAACTCCGCTCTCCACAAAGAAATGATTGAAAATGCAAGGCGTGAAGCCTATGGCGAAAAGGTGGACAGAAAAAAAGAAAGAGCGTTAAAAAATGATTTAAGCAATTTTTTAAAAGAGAAAAACATCTCTTTAAAAGAAGAATTTTTCTGTTCTAAATGTAAAGATAGCGGATATATCAACGGCGAAATGTGCGCTTGTCTAAAAAAAGAGATATCTAACATCCTCCTTAAAGAGAGCAATTTTGGAAAACTTGTGTCCTTTGAGAGCGCAAAAAAAACTGCGCCAAAAGAATATCAAAAACTCTATGAAAAAATGCAACAATGGTGCCATGGTGATTATCAAAAGAATTTAATTTTTATATCTGGAAAAGCTGGTGTGGGAAAGACTTACTTATCAACTGCCATAGCAAACGAATTAATTGAAGAAGGAAAGATTGTCAAGCTTGTCACCGCCTTTCAAATAAGCCGAGATTTTAAAGAATATCGCTTTTCTTATAATGAAGCTCTACTTGACAAATATCTCTCTTGTGAATTTCTCTTTATAGATGACCTAGGCACAGAAACACTATATAAAGATATCACAATCGACCTCCTGTTTCATGTTATCAATGAAAGAAGGATGAAAAAACTTTGCACAATAATCACATCCAACCTCACCCTTGACGAAATTTATGACAGGTATGATGAGCGTATCTTTTCAAGAATAGTTGATAAAAACACATCTATTCCAATAAATTTAAACGGAAAAGATTTAAGAATAAATAAATAATTAACTTTGATAACAATAAAACCTCCTTTTGGCACTCAATAAGTGTATTAAAAATCTAAAAAATAAAGCCTATAACATATCTATAAAAAAACTAAATCTAGCATAAAACTTGCTAGATTTTAATTTTTGTATCATTTACATTTAAAAATAAACTTACACAAAATATAGTGTATTATGCCATGCATACTACACTATATCTTACAACCATCTTATTCCTCGCTTTCCTTTGCGATTCGCTCGTCACACTGCTTAAAATATCTTTCATACGCCTTTTTGCAATATTTTTTATGCTTATCTTCGCTTGTGTCATTTGGATTATTGAAGTTATAAACACCATTGACTTTCCACTTGTTAAAAAAGCCGATTTTAATGGCATTTTTTTGACAAAGGAAAGAACAACGCATGCACATTATACAATTCTTTCCAAAATGTAACTCCCCGTCTTTAATAGTGATATTTTTAGTCGGACACATATTTACACAGCAGTTGCAGTTGACACATTCTTTTGAAACTTTATAGTGTTTACCATTAAAACGCCCACCCCAATGCTCGATGCGGAAGATGTAAGCCAAAAATCTTCCCATAAACACCTTTTTAAGTTTTGCAGGCTTTTTCTCCAACAGTGTTTTAACATCAAGCGGAATAACCTTTTTCGCCGTTTCCCACATCTTATATGCCATTCGGTCGGTGTGGCGAAAGATGATATTGTATGGCATAACATAATGATATTCATACTTGACAATCATATTCTTTTTCTTCAAAAGGCTGGTAAGTTTAATAGAAGAAATGTTGTTTAATTTTATTGGCTCACCAGAAGTGTTAATCACAAAAACATCTTTTTTTTCTTTAAGTTTAGGCAGTTTTTTAACAAAGTCCAAAATAATCTTTGGTGCGTTAAAAGCATGAACAGGATAGCCGAAGCCTACCAAATCAAAATCTTCAACATCCAATTTAAACTCATGCTCAACGCGTTGTAATGTTACTTCGTTTCCCTTTTCTTCTAAACATTCTGCAAATTTATCAATCACACGCTTCGTGTTGCCCGTTCCAGAAAAGTAACAAATTAAAATTTTCATTATTTCCCCTCAGTTTTCATATGTGCATTAAATTCGTCATCAAAATAATAGAAATGATTTTCTTTCTCATCGTGAGAATCATACCAAATCTGCGCAAAAATCTTATCTTTTTTCGCTAGCCTATCAAAATCCCAAACATTCTTTTTGTAGGTTGGATTGAACCAGTGCCCACAATATAGCACTGTGTAAGCATTTGCCGAAAAAGTTTCGCCGTCTTGCGTTTTCCATTCTAGCTTTTTGTATAAGTCGCCGTCATATTTTTTGCTAATAAGTTCACCGCCATGCATCTTAGCAACATTTTGTAAATCTTTATGTGTTACATTGTCTTTTTCAATATCAAAGCCATAGTCGATAAGCTTGGCATTTTTTATATTATGTAACTTTGCATAATCAATAGCATTTCCTTCTTCGTCTTTATTTTCAATTAGAAGAGGAAAATCTTTCCATTTTTTAGGCATTGCAAGGTATCTTCCAACGCTACCGAAATACGCAGTGAGGCGCGCAGTATCCTTATGTTCAAACCAATATTTAGGAGCGTTTGCGTCCTTACGCAATTTGTCAATCACAAACTTTCGAATTATAAACTTCGGCACAACTCTACCCGCCTGAAAGACTTTGTGTGACTTTTTAACTTCTTTCCAATACTCACGCGTATCTTGCTTTTGATAGTTAAACATCTTATCTAACACATCGCTATCATAGAACCACACGCCATGAAAATTACGAAGAGAATTATAGTATGGCTTAAAGAAGTCTTTGCAACTGCCACCTATGATTTTAAAGCCGTCATTTAATGTGTCATAGCCTGTTAAACGATTTTTTTCACCACCACCGATATTAAAGCACTTTCGCCAAAATTTGTCGCCAAGGTCAGCTTGCATGTCCTGTTTTAAAATGTTAGCCACAAGAACTCCACTGTCGTGCGCGGTCACCCATTCAAGTGGTGCATTAAAACAAGTGTGGAACATCAAGCCGTCACTCATATTGTCGGAAAGCATATTTTTGTGTAATACAGCAGTTTCACGAAGCACCGCCCACTTTTCAATCTTACTTTCCAGCACTCTAAACTCTCCACGAAGTTTAGTCGCCGAATAGATATCAAACGGACTTACAAGCAGTGGGTCGCCAATTCTGCCATATATATGTTTGCTGTTTCTGTTACCATAGAGAGCCACTGTCGAAAAATGAATAAGTTTAGGTTGCTTTTTTTGAGCCTCAATCACACTAACCAAATTATCAACACCTATCTCATTACACTCCACTGCTTTGCGTGGAAATTTGTCGCTATGTGGCGGAATGACAGCCGCTAGATTCACGACATAATCGACATCCTCGACAAGTTTTTTGCAGATTGCCTTGTCGCCAATATTCCCTAAAACAACCTCCCAATTAACTGTCTTGCCCTTATATTCCTTTTGTAATTTTTTTATTCTCTTATCATCAGGAAGCACCAAAAGTTTTACTTTTTCCACTCCCTCTAATTTCATAACCTCTTTTAACACCTCTTGCCCAACATTGCCGGTAATTCCTGTAAAAGCAATTTTCATAAATTTCCTCCACTTTTTAAGTGTATCACAAATGGAGAAATTTACCAAATAAAAAGTGAAGAATTTAAAAATTTTTAACTAATTAAAAAATCTCTTTAAAAAACCTATTAGATTTCCTTTTGGCGTTGCTCACGATAGTTGATAGATTTATTGTTCCAAAGCTTAACCTTACCACCAGTCAACGATTTTGAATAAATAACAATTTTTCCTATATCTTCCGTTATGTCGTCCTTGTTATTATAATATTCTTTTGTCATGCCCATTTTTTCATATAATTTACAAGCAATGGCGTTATCAATGTCATCTGTATATAATCTAATAGTTTTAAAGTTTTTGTCTTTTGCATACCTTTCAAAATGTCTAAATATCTCCGTTCCATAGCCTTTTCGTCTTTCAGTAGGAATAACTCCATACCAACCCAACCACAATTCATCTCGATTATCATCAACAAGATAATGCCCCCAAATTCCAACTGCCTTACCGGCATCATTTCTAACTAAGAAATATTCTTTAACGAATTCGTTATGAGTACCAGCTATTTTACTTTCAGCAAAAGACTCTAAAAAATTGACGCGAGCATTTTCGCGAGGGAAAATTGCATTTTGAACAGCAAGCGCTTCGACGATATTCTTTTCTGTTATCAATTCACTTTTTAAATACTTTTCCATAAATAACTAACCTTTAAAGATGTTAGGATTTTTCTCTGTACTATATTCTTGCGTAGTTTTAATATATAAACTTGAAGTTAAAGTAGAATTGTATTAAACCACAAACTCTTCTTTTTTCTTTCTTATTTCAAAAATAATCCGAGATCATAAAAAATCAAAACCACTTTAAGTTGCGACCAATTCGCCAACGAAGTGCAAAGCGGAGAGTGAATCCTCACTCTCCGCCCGCTAGGGGTTAAGTCCTGTGCGTCTGCCATTGCGTCACAAACAGCACTTCATTTCGACTTTTTACTTTCGTCAAAAGTCTTACCATTCGTTTGTTTACTCCTTCTCCCCAAAAATATAAATATTTTCGGGGACCCCAGATAATCGATGTGGCGGAATGTCATCCGCTTGTTTTTTCTTTGGTGCCGATGGTGGGAGTCGAACCCACACGTCCTTTCGAACTCAGGATTTTAAGTCCTGTGCGTCTGCCATTCCGCCACATCGGCAAATGTTGGAGGTACCACCCGGATTTGAACCGGGGAATAAAGGTTTTGCAGACCTTTGCCTTACCACTTGGCGATGGTACCATTTTAAAAATGGCGGGTTGAACAATATTACATCAACTCCGCCAATATTCTTTTAAGAGTTAACCTCTTTGCTGTCATTTTGACAACAACCTTTTTTTTAGCCTAGGATTTTTGGCTTTTGGAGCGGAAGACGAGATTCGAACTCGCGACATTTGCCTTGGCAAGGCAACGCTCTACCACTGAGCCACTTCCGCATAACTAAATTTAAGATTTTTGTTTCGCTAACGCCCTGACGAATTGACTTGACAAGGTGAATGCAAAGGTTCTGACCTGCTTCGAAGTTTTTCCCCGCCCTTCCATTCCTAAGGCAAGGCAACGCGTTTGCCAAGAGCCACTTCCGCATAAAATCAGTTAAATGCTAATTCAAAAATCTTTTTATGCAAATTGCCCTAATATCTCTTATGAGTAAAACAACATTTTTGACAACTGCCCTTTTAATATACCAAAAATTTTATAAAAAATCAAGCATTTTTCACTAATTTATTAAAATATTTACTTAAACTTTTAAAATTATGTCCAATCTATCGGCTCTTTTCCGCATTTAACAAGAAAATCATTCGCTTTTGAAAAGTGTTTACAACCAAAAAAGCCTCGATAAGCCGAAAGTGGGCTTGGATGTGGTGCTTTTAACACTAAATGTTGCTTTTCTATTATCGGCGCGAAACTTTGAGCATTGCTACCCCATAAAAGAAAGACGATAGGGTCTTTTCGAGCGGATAACTGCCTAATAACCTCATTTGTGAAGATTTCCCAGCCCTTTCCGCGGTGCGAATTTGCTTGCCCACGCCTAACGGTTAAGGTTGTGTTAAGAAGCATGACGCCCTGTTTTGCCCACCTTGTAAGATTGCCGGAATTTTGCACTTTTTTACCTAAATCATCTTCGATTTCCTTAAAGATATTGACAAGTGATGGCGGATATGAAACGCCCTCTTCCACAGAAAAAGACAGCCCATGCGCCTGATGTGGCTCATGATAAGGGTCCTGTCCGATTATCACAACTTTAACCTTGTCATAAGGGCAATAATTCAACGCGTTAAAGATGTTTTCCATTTTTGGATAGACATCATAGCGCGAATATTCTTCTTCCAAAAATGCTTGAAGTTTCTTAAAATATTCTTTATTAAACTCATCTTTCAGTCGATTTGCCCAATCTTTTGTTATTCTTATCATATTAAATGTTTTTCTTTTCCTCTTTATCAAAATTATCGAGATTTTCACGCATGCTTTTCTTAATTTTCTTATTGGTGGAATTTTTTTCAAAATCTCTTGCGACAGATGACGCAATCACCTTTGAAGCTCTTTCCATACTTGCAGACTTATTGACGATTTCTGTTTTCTTTGAGTGAGAAACAGCGAAGACGCATTGCTTTTTGCCTTTTCTTTTCTGCAACGCAAAAACAACCACCATAGCAATGAACACCACTAAAAACGCCACTAAAAAATAGACATAAAAAAGATTAAAGCCACTTATAAGGATAAAAACAGCAATTAATGCACCAAAAAGAAGTAGCGAAAACAGAGCGTTTCTTAAATCTTCGTTCGCACCCGCTATCATTTTCTTTCCTTCCAAAAAGGCAAGATGATATTTCCCTTCAATATTTTCAATGTGTTTCAAGTCCACTTTTTTCATAACTCCTCTTTCTATATTATAGTATTAAATATGAAAAGTCAAATGAATTAATTAAAAATTTTTAAGTTTATCTTCTTAAAATATCGCCCTTTTTGAGTGGATAAAGAGAGTTTATCTTAACACTTTCCTGCACTTTTTTGGCGCTGTCAACACTCTCGCCCTCAGATGAGATAATCTTTTCAACTTTAATTTTTTTGTTAAAAATCTTTTTGTCTGGGCTTAAAATTTCCAGCGTATCTCCCACAGAAAATTTGTTGCGCATTTCAACTTCCACCATGCCCTCTTTTTCATCTTCTGTGACAAGCGCCACAAACTCGCTGTTCTGCACAGGCGTGCTGTCTTCCTGATATTGCCTATTTGTCTCGTCGAAATAGAAGCCTGTGGTATATCTTCTATGACTTGCCTTCATAAGTTCTTCGCAAATCTCTTCGGTCGGTCTTTTAGGCAAGATGTCGAGCGCCATACGATAAGCATTGACAACGGTTGCAACATAGAAAGATGACTTCATTCTGCCTTCAATCTTTATGCTGTCAACCCCTGCATCTTTTAACTCTTTTAAATATGGAAGCATGTTTAAATCGCGCGAATTGAATATGTAACTTCCCTTTTCATCCTCCTCGACTTCAAGTTCATCCTCTCGGCTCACTTCTCTTACATAATACTTCCACCTGCAAGCCTGCACACACTCGCCGTGATTGGAGTCGCGCCCTGTTAGATAGTTTGAAAGCAAACACCTACCCGAATATGCCATGCACATAGCACCATGCACAAACACCTCAATCTCCACTTTTGGCGAAAGATTTTTTCGAATATTTGCTATCTCTTTAAGCGACAACTCTCTTGCAAGAATCAACCTTTTCACACCAAGTTCGGCGAAAAAGTTTGCCGAATAGCTGTTGATGATATTCGCCTGCGTGCTTAAATGGATGTCAAGAAGAGGAGCGTTGACGCGAACAAATTGCATAATGCCGACATCTGCCACAATGACCGCATCCACCTTTGCCTCGTTTTGAAGGAAAAGTAAATAGTCTTTAAGCCCTTCAAAATCAGCGTCATGTGCGATGATATTTAAAGTCACATACACTTTTTTATTTAAACTATGCGCAAGTTTCGACGCTCTTTTAATCTCTTCATCGGAAAAATTCCCTGCAAAGGCGCGAAGCCCAAACCGATTACCTGCAAGATAGACAGCATCCGCCCCAAAGTGAAGAGCCGTCAAAAATTTCTCATAATTCCCAGCGGGAGCTAGTAGTTCCATAATTCCTCCTTATTCGCCAATACTTATTGGCACATTTGGCTTGCCTGTTAGCGTTAAGTCGGCAAGTCCCATTCCTGCTTTTAGATAGTAGTATGCCATTGAACCTATCATCGCCGCGTTATCAGTGCAATATTTTAAATCTGGGAAAAATACAGCGATGTTCTCTTTTTCACATTTTTCTTTTAGCTTCTCGCGTAGCCTTGAATTTGCTCCAACTCCGCCTGCAACAACCAGCGTTTTACTGTTTTCTTTTAGAGCGCATTTTACAGCCTTTTCAGAAAGTTCATCAGTGACAATCTCTTGAAAAGAGAAGGCAACATCAGCTTTATTAAACTCTCTGCCTGCCTGCTCGCTGTTATGCACAAAATTAACCACCGCTGTTTTAAGTCCACTAAAAGAAAAGTTGAAAGTGTCTTTTAAAGGTTCGTGATAGTTGAATTTTATAGTATTTCGTCCTTCTTTTGCTAAACGGTCAATGTTGGGTCCACCTGGATAGGAAAGTCCTAAAACGCGTGCTACCTTATCAAAACATTCGCCCACAGAGTCGTCAACCGTCGAACCTATAAGCGAAATCATGGTGTAGTCATTAACACTAAGTAGCGCCGTATGTCCACCGCTCACCATTAGACAGACAAAAGGTGGTTTTAAAGACGGATGTGAAAGATAGTTTGCACTTATATGCCCATGCACATGGCTAACCGCGATAAGTGGAAGATTGAGAGCATAGGCAAGAGTTTTAGCAAAGTTTATGCCAACAAGTAATGCTCCTATAAGCCCAGCGCCATAGGTAACCGCGATAGCGTCTATCTCATTTTCGCTAATTCCGGCTTCTTTAAGTGCCTCTTTATAGCACCCTGAAATTGCCATAACATGATTGCGCGAAGCGACCTCTGGCACAACACCACCAAACTTTTTATGGATGTCGATTTGTGATGCTACAATGTTTGAAAGCACCTCTCTACCATTTTTAACCACACTAACCGCCGTTTCATCACAAGAGGACTCTATGGCAAGAATCACAACATCCTTTTTTTCTCTAAGTTTTTCAAATGCCGTTCTAGCGTTTTCCATATATTTAGACATTTTCTTCTCCTTGTCTTACGCTTGTTCGTTTTAGATATTCATTGATAAAATCTTGAATATCGCCATTCATCACGCCCTCCACATCGCTCGTTTCAAAGCCTGTTCGGTGGTCTTTGACAAGAGTGTATGGACAGAACACATAGGAACGAATTTGGCTTCCCCATTCAATCTTTTTAACATCGCCACGAATGGAAGCAAGTTTTTCCTGTTCTTCAAGTTCCTGTTTTTCCACAAGTTTACTATAAAGCATCTTCATAGCTGTTTCGCGATTTTGAATTTGCGAGCGCTCCGTTTGGCAAGCAACAATGATACCAGTCGGAATGTGTGTAATGCGAATTGCCGATTCCGTCTTATTGACATGCTGACCGCCCGCCCCAGAGCTACGATAAGTGTCAATTTTTAAATCTTCTGGACGAATGTTGATGTCTGGCGCCTCTTCAATTTCTGGCATAACTTCAAGCGAAGCAAAACTTGTGTGGCGTCTAGCGTTCGCATCAAAAGGCGAAATTCTCACCAACCTATGCACACCTTTTTCCGCCTTCAAATAACCATAAGCATTTTCGCCACTTATCAAAAAAGAAATGCTTTTAAGTCCCGCTTCTTCGCCGTCTAAAACATCCAAAACTTTCACTTTGTAGCCATTTTTTTCGGCATACATTGAATACATTCTATATAGCATCTGCGTCCAATCCATAGCCTCAGTTCCACCCGCACCCGCATGTAAAGTAAGTATCGCATTGTAACTATCATACTTTCCAGAAAGCAAGGTTTCAAGTCTTGCATTTTCAATTTCTTTTGCAAGCTTCAAAGTTAAAGCGTTTAGTTCAGAATAAAGAGCCTCATCCTCATTATCTTCAAGTAGTTCTAAAATCGCTTCGGCGTTATCAATATCGCTTTTAAGAGAGTTAATTTTGTTTAACTTATACTCACAAGTTTTCATCTCACGCCCAACCTTTGAAACCAGCCTTTGGTCGTTATAAAAATTATCTTGAAGCTGAGTTTTCTTTAATTCTTCTAATTTTTCATTGAGCTTATTTGGGTCAAAGACACTCCTTTATAAACTTGAAATCTTCTTTAATAATATTTAATTTTTCTCTCTGACTATCTAAAATCATAAAAACTCCTTTACCTATAATATTTTTATTCTTTTAAATTGACTTTCTAAAAGATGTAGTTATTTACTCATTAATTATACAATAACAAAAAGAAAAAGTAAAGTTTAGTCCTCTACTTTTTCAAATAACTCGTTAACATGCAATTTGTGGAATTGCTCATCTTGTCTAATTAAACTTTTTTCTATCCAATAAAGTGATAAGCCGAAGAAAATGTATATCACAGTCACCACTCCAACCGTCACAAGAAGGAAAATGTTTAAATCACTACCAATTAACCCGTCAAACACACCAGCTAGCACTATCATAATTGAAGAGAAAACCCTTCCGCTGGCTAGCGACAACTCCATAAACGCCGTGCTTTCCAAAATATGAGAATGAAGAGAAAGCACGCGAACGACACTCGCCTTTCTGCTGTCAGAAAGCGAAATATATATAACATTTAAAGTTGTATAAACGGCATAGAAAATTGTTATCGCAATCATACTTGTTCCCTCTGTTAAAATTATGCCAAGAGTGGACACGGCAACAATAATAAAGCAAGGGAAAAGGAAAGTTTTAGAGCGTTTTTTGCGATAGTAACGAAGATAAAGAAAGAGCGTTATGATTGATAGAAGAGTGAAAACAGACTGAAGCATACCAAGTGTTGAAGTGGACTGAGCCCCTATCCAAACAAGAATGGTAAGTAATGTGGTAAAACAATCGACAGATGCTCCTCTGAAAAAGTTGGAAAGATAGACAAATTTTAACGGCTCTGCACTTTGTTTATGATTTCTTAAATAACCCCCAAACTTCCTAAGATTAAACGAAAGTTTATATACTTTTTTAGGTTTGATAAGAAAGGAAAAAACAATTAACGCCACGCAAAGAATAGCCATAATAATTATGACAACCGAAAAATCTATATGTTCATCAATAAGTCCAAACACAGTGGGAAAGACGATATAAACTATTTGCACAATAATCCTCTTTACAGCAAAGAATCTTACTTGATGCTTACTAGAAATGGTTTCGGAGGTCAAATTGTGATAGCCCGAAGAGTAAAAACAAAAACATAAACCATATAAAAATGCAATAAGTGGTAGAAAAGTGATTAACTGATCTCTTAAAAAATAAATTAGCACAATGACAATAGTAAATCCAAACGCCCCGATAGACACAAAAACGCTTTTGTTATGGTTTTTTAGATAGTAACCCGTAAACAAATAACTTAGCCCCAGAACACTATAATATATTATGTAAAAAAGTCCTATGTGAATTATTTTGTATGAAAAGTCGTAATTTCCGTCTTTTAAAACATTGGAGATTAAAAAGAGGTCAATAAAAATCAACAATGTCCATTGGATACTGTCGCAAACAATAATAGAAATTGCACTCAAATCAAAAATCTTACTTTTTCGTTTCATAAGCCCTCAACTTTCGCTTTTTAATATATCGAACAATGACTTTCACAAGTTCTATATATGGAATTATTAAGAGTGCAAGACCGATTGCAAGAAGCCAGCCCCACCAGTCAATCATCATTGTGCCGAACGCCGTTTGTATTGCTGGAACGGGCAATAAAACAACGATTATTGTCAGCAATGCCGATAACAAAAACCCATAGTTTAACACCTTATTGTCAAATGGATTTTTATGGAATAAACTCTGAGTATCGCTTTTAAGATTGTAAGCATGGAAAAGTTCAGTGAACACCAAATAGATAAAGCATACTGTTGTTACAAATTCTGATTGCAAATGGAAAACTTCGTCTAAAACGATATATAAAACGATTAAAACAATAGAAACAAATATTGCTGAACAGAAGATGTTAAAACCCACCCTGCCTTTAAATAAGTTGCCAGAGGTCTTAACGGGCCTATTTTTCATAATGTCATCTTCTGCTTTTTCAAAGCCGAGTGCCAAGCCCACAAAGGTGTCGCTGACAAAATTTATCCATAAAAGTAGCACCGGTGTAAAGAATGTATGGTCGCGGAAAATGCAGGTAATAAGCGAAATTGCAAAAAGTTCAGCAAAACATGTTCCAAGCAAAAATTCAATAATTTTTAAAATGTTTTGATAAATTTTTCTGCCTTCCTTGACAGCACCCACCACAGTAGAAAAATTGTCATCAGTCAAAATCATATCTGCTGCCTCTTTGGTGACATCTGTTCCGGTTATGCCCATACCCACGCCGATATCTACTACTTTTATTGCAGGCGCATCGTTGACGCCATCACCTATCATCGCAACAATTTTATCATTCGCTTTAAGTGCTTTGACAATCTTCACCTTATGTTCAGGGCTGACACGAGCAAAAATATGATAGTTTTGAATTTTGTTTTTCCAATCATCTTCTGAAAATTTATCTAGTTCTGCCCCCGAGACAACCTCTTTTTTATCTTGACAAATCCCAAGTTCTTTTCCAATCGCAAAGGCTGTATCTTTATTGTCACCGGTTATCATCACAACAGTAATTCCTGCTTCTTTGCAAGTTTGAATAGAAGTTGCCACCTCTTCGCGTGGAGGGTCAATCATGCCAATTAAGCCGACAAAAATTAAATCATTTTCTAAGTTTTCAGAGGTGTATTTTTTAAGATTTTCCTTCTCTTTCTTGTATGCAAGAGCAAGCACCCTAAGTGCGTTTGATGCCATGAGAGAATTTTGTTTAAATATTTCTTCTTTATATTTTTCTGTAATTTTAAGTTTTTTGCCGTCTTTTAAAACGTATTTACACCGACTAAGCACGCTATCTAGCGCCCCTTTCGTGAAAACATATCTCTCGCCATTGACATTATTAACAGTGGACATCATCTTCCTGCCACTTTCAAAAGGGACTTCTCCAACGCGCGGAAATTTTCCCTCCAAAAGTTCTTTATTTGCTCCAAAGCGATAGCCCAAATGAACAAGGGCTACTTCTGTCGGGTCGCCAATGCAAGTCAAATTGTCGTTTTCTAGCTTAATCTGCACATCATTGCAAAGCACCATACCGGTCAAAAAAAGTTGAAGAGTTTTGTTTGTTTCAAAAAGTTGAATAGCTTTTTCTTCTTTCTTCTGAAGCCTAATTGTGCTTGCATTAACATTTTGAACGGCAAAATTAAGACTGTTAAAATCCTTTAAGCTGTCATCAAAGAAAAATGCCTTTTTTACTGTCATTTTGTTGAGAGTAAGCGTTCCGGTCTTATCTGTGCAAATAATTTCTGTCGAACCAAGCGTCTCTACGGCAGGGAGAGTTTTTACAATAGCACGCTGTTCACTCATCCTCTTGACACCCATAGAGAGCGTAACTGTAACGCAAGTTGGCAATCCCTCAGGTATAGCACACACGGCAATTGCAATTGCCATTGTAAAAGATGAGAATATATTTGCGCCTGTTAAAATTCCAACAATAAAAATGATTAAAGCAATCACAAGCACAATACCCGTGAGCCACAAACTCGTCACTTTTATACGCTTAGTAAGAGGAGTTGTTTCGTCTTTCATCTCATTAAGAGCAGAAGCAATTTTGCCAATTTCGGTCTGCATGCCCGTGCCTACAACGACACCTTTACCACGCCCATACGACACAACACAGCCCATATATGCCATATTTTTTCTATCATTTAAAACAGTTTTTTCATCTAAAACTAAATTAGCCTCTTTTTCGCAGGCAACGCTTTCGCCTGTAAGAGCGCTTTCTTCAATCTTTAAAGAGTTAGTTTCGGTCAGCCTGACATCGGCAGGCACAATGTCGCCAGCTTCAAGCACCACAATATCGCCCACAACCACTTCTTCGCTCTTAATTTTGACAACCTTACCATCTCGCACAACCTTGCAATAAGGCTTAGTCAAATTTTTAAGTGCCTGCATTGCTTTTTCGCTCTTATGCTCTTGAATATATCCAATGATTGCATTGATAAAAACGACAAGAAGAATAATGCCAGCATCAATAAATTCATTTACGCTTTTCTCTATAATACCGATAACTACACTGACGATACAGCTGACAAGTAAAACAATGATTAAAATATCTTTGAATTGTCTTAAAAATTTAACAAATTCGCTTTTCTTCTTTTTGCCTACAATAAGATTTTTGCCACCACTATTTAGTCGATTTTGCGCATCAAAAGTATCAAGCCCATTATGAGAGCTTTTTGCTTCTTCTAAAACAACATCAACACTTTTACAATATGCCTTATCAATCATAATAAATAGATTATATCAAAAGAAACAAAATTTGCAAAATTAAATCAGTATTTTTTATAAAAATTTAAAAAAACTCTAAAAGCAGATAGTAAATAAGTGAAAAGACGCCTCTTCTTTGCTAAATCAAAGCACCATCGAGACGTCTCTGTAACCAAACCTATACTGTCATCCCGAGCGGGAACGCCTTGCGTTCCGTCGTCGAAGAATCTCTATTCAATACACGCATATTCGCTGATTTTAACAGCAAACTGCACGCCGAAATAATTTTGTGCCTTATACTGCACCCTGTCGCCGTTGGCGTTCATGCAGTAGATGTGATTATAGGTTTTCCCTAGGTCGCGTGTATAGTATAGCGTATCTTTGCCGTTTGCTCTAAGGTAGTCTTTTGCTAGGTCTGAAAACTTAATTTTCCCAAGTTTTTCCGTTCCATTTTTATTTGTTGTGAAATTCGAAAGGTCATCATATGACGCCACAAAGATATTGCCTGAATAACTCTTCGCAGTGCCATTAAGCGAAGTCGAGCCAAAGGTCGGCAAACTTTTTGTTTCTGTCACAAAACTCCCTGTTTCTGTTATGTTGTTTAATAATCCTGTAACAGACAATGAAGAGTAACCCGCACCAGCATTTAACTCAACAT
>CALVZE010000021.1 GCA_944372445.1 uncultured Clostridia bacterium | reverse complement strand
TTTTTTTGCAATTAAGAGAGTTAGGTGTAAAAAGAGAAACATAGACGATTTTTTTGTCTATGTTTCTCTTTAATATTCTGCTAGTTTCAAAAGTAAGTGACTAAACTCTCTCTTTTTTGTTTTTATCTAAAATATTCCTAAAAAGTTATAATATATTGTGACTAAAAAATAAAACACACCATTGAATATGGTGTGTTTGTTGTTTTGGTGGAGATGAGCGGGTTCGAACCGCTGACCCTCTGCTTGCAAGGGTGGATAAAACGCCCTAAAAATATATATTATAGCCGATTTGTCCCAAGTTTGTCCCAACTTTAAATTCTGCTTGTTATATTATTTCTTTCTTTGTTCAGCGCGCCCAGTGGGCGCAAACTCGGCACTTTGTGCCATAAACCTCTTTTTTATGCTTTGTTATAATATATAATTTATATATACGCGCACACGCTCGCACATGTGTATTTATTATATTCTCTCAGTTTATATTTAGATTTTATTTATTTAAAGTAATTATAATTATAACTTTTTGTTTTTTGCTTCTTTTTTATTTTTGTTGACGGACAAATCTGCCCGGTGCACCGGGCAGATTTGTCCGGTGCTCATAGTTAATAAAAAAAGCCACCTGTGTGGGTGACTTTGGTTATTGTTTAAACTTGCCGTTTTCGTCGAATTCCTCTGGGTGTTCTTTTCTGTATTTTTTGGTAAAATCTTTCAGCCTAAACCACCATTTATCATGAAAAACTTTTTGTTCGTGTGGAAATTCTTGCTTTGAATTTTTAATGTTTTCTTGTAAAATCAAACAATCTTTACAACATTCATCATATAGTTTTTTATACTCAGGTATGTCTTTCCATTCTTTCATAATTGATATAGCCCTCCGATTTTAGATATAAACATTGTAAATGTTGGTCATCATCATTTTCTATTTCATTTTTCATAGCATAATCATAGGCTTTGCCCAGCAAATAAGGGTCAAAAGGTATTTTTTTGAGAACTTTTGCATGATAATCATATTGACCGTCAGTTAAAAAGTATTCAACACCGACACTCCATGAAGATATGTCCTCACTGCTAAAAGAGCGATTTGTATCATGTGGGTGGTTGTGGTAATCATATCTTGCCTTTTTATTGTATTCTTTTGGAATCTCTATTGTATATTTATCACCACTAAAATAAAAAGCGTCGCCATTTTTATCAACAATAACACATTCTTCATAGCCCTTGTATTCAGCTAGTCCGTCCAACATCTGCTTACTAAATAAGTTTACATCATTTTGATTAGATATGTCAACTTTACCAATTAAATTAACTTTTGATTTTGTTTTAAACCTGCTTCCTCTTCCGCCCATTTTTGCCTCCTTTGTTCCATAAAGCTAGGAATATTTAAAATTTTTTCATCGTTTTGTAATTCTTGTGGCACTTTGCCTATTAAAATCACTTTTTCAGGTTGTAGTAATTCAGTCATTTTTGTGTAACCTTGTATAAATAAGTCTTTTGCGTGCTTATCTCGACAACCAACGCTCGACACTGCGACCAGTCCGCCAGGGGAGTAGCCGTCAAAGGCATAGTCAAAGCTCTTAGAGTTCGACCACTGTATGTTTGGGATGACCTTAATGCATTGGCTCTGCCAGTATGCCATTAAGACTTTACTACGCCAATTGTTGTAGAGTTGTTGTGGGAGTGCTAGGTTCTCATACATTGAAAAGTCAGCGCCTATAACTGCGTTAAAATTTTTGAGTAGTGGAATATATAGGTCTGGCTCACGCCACACACGCTCAAACTGATAATCGTCTAGGTAGAAGTGACATATCTTGCTTGATGGGTCAGGGTCGGTCAAGGCGTGGTTGAATGGCAGGGCGAGTATGTATTTGCAGTTAAGGTTGTCCAGGTTAAAACTCTCGATTTTTGGCATATCATACTTTCCAACGGTGACTAGGTCTTTTGTGATTTTATAGTTAAAAGTGTCTTTTCTCATTTTTATTTCGCTCCTTTTTAGGAAATAAAAAATACATGGCACTTTGTGCTCTTTCTTTGAAAATTTATTAAGAGTGGTTATATTAACAAGGGCTTACACCTTGGACGACTTCTAAGTTATGGTCTATTGAATGCCTTTAAACAGTGGCAGTTCTTCGTCTTTAATTTTGTTATACTCGTCTTTCAATTGCACATATAGTTCACCGCGTGGCACTTGATTTTTGTTAAGCCAGCGGGTGACTTGGCTTTTGTCAATTTTGTATTTGTCGGCAAACTGCTCTTGATTTAAGCCGTAATATGCCATGAGCTTTTTTACAATGACATCAATTGATATCACTTTGTTAGGCACTTTCATCACCTCCTTTTATGTAGATTTTGTTTTATGTCATTAAGTTGTTTATATAACGTTTCATTTTCGTTTTTTGTAGCCTTTAATTGCCTGTATAAAATTTCGTTCTCTTCTTTTAAATTTTTGCTGTATTTTTCCAAAGCATCTTTATAACCATCCATTGAGGGATTGTCTCTTGACAAGTCCCTTCGTTCTTCTTCTCGACCTAGCTTATATGCCTCAGTCTTACGCCAGCGTTCTTTTTTCTTTTCTTCGTCCTGTTCCATGGCGACCGCCACGCCTATGTAGATGCCTATTAAAAAGACTATAAGTCCTATGAATACTGCTAAAAGTATAATTTCTGCTGTTTCCATATTTACTCCTCATATTCTAAACATTTTCTAAAATTTGATTTTTCTATGCCATTTGCCATTTTAAGAATTTTTTTATCTTCCTCAGTCAAAAAATATTTTTCGTTCTTAGGTTTACAAAGTTTTTCGTCAGGAAAGATTAAATTTGCTTGAATAAACGCATCGTAAAAGATGTTTAATTGTTTTTTATATTCGGCTTTATAAAATTCGAATTTGGCTTTTATTTCTATAAACTCGGCGTCTGTGCATTTGATTAGCATTTTGTTTTTTATATATATATAACAGTAACTACCTTTTTTATTGTTTACGTTGCCATACACTGAAAATGCTATTTGTCCTAATAAACGCCTTTCAATTTTACCATGTATTTTAAATTCGAAATCTTTAATGATATCTTCGCTTAAATCTTCATCGGTGATGTTGTATTTTTTCATTAAATTATTTAATATAGATTGAGCATTTTCTTTTTCGCCAGCATGTCCATTTTCTGCTAGTTTTTTGATTTTTTGCAATAACTCTAATTTATCCATGATTTTACTCCTTCTAAAATGCGCTGAGATACACGGCGCTTAAAATTTTTCTAATTTTTTCTGGTTATTTTGGCATTTTCTTTTATTTGTTCTATATGTTCTTCCGATATGTTAGTCCAATATCTCTGTTCGCCGTTTTTTAGCCAAAAGCAGTAATACCAGTTGTTTCTTTCATAGGTTTTACACCAACTTTCTACGCCAATATCAAGCAGGTGTTTGACAAACAAATCTTCTAAATATGCTTTATTCTCGCTCATCTTCCACCTCTTTCTTCCCTCCGCTATCTATCGTTTTTTCTGCTAGGTCGCGGTAATATTCGTAGAATTTTTCTTTGTTAAGATTTTCAATATTAATTAAAGATAAGCAATCTTCAAATATATTTTTGATTAATGCGATATAATCTGCACTTGCTAGGTTAAAGGTCTTTCTTAAAATTGTGCACTCTTTCTCTTTTTCTCTGAGTTTGTTATATAAGCCTATGTTTCGATTTAAGGTGCCAAAATACAAATCTTTATAAGATTTTTGGTAATCGCCTAGTGAGATGTACGCTTCCTCTTTTAACTGCTCGATTTCTCTATTTTGCTTTCGGATAATGTTCTTCAACCTTTTTATCCGTTTTAGTTTGAACGAGAACAATTCATCTTCTAAATTTTGGTTACACTTATAACACAGGTTGTATGGGTAATCCTTGTCATAGGTGCAGAGCATGCCACAGCGGTCACATTTAAACTGGCGCCTTTCCTTTGCAGTTACATCGACTTCTTCAATTTTATTTCTATTCATTTTTCATACTCCTTTTTCTTTAAACTCAAAACTATAACCATTTTTTAGATACTTAACTATGCACACATATTCGGTAAATCTAATTGCCATAAATGCATTAAACTCTTTTAATTCGCTTATGATTTTTATATCTGTCAAAAATTGATAAACTTTTACAAGACAAGTTGTATCAGTCAAATTTTTCGTATGATTGTTTATAATAATTTTCATATTTCCTCCTAAATTTTTGTCTATTAGTTGCAGTTGCGCAAGTGCAATTTTTTAAGTGGTAGATTTTTAGCCTCTATTTAGAAGCATATTTTACCACTATATATTTTTCGGTTTGGACGCTCAATTTTCATGAGGATTTATTATCCCATTGCAAGTTTTTTCTTCGCGTCCTGCACCGTAAAAATTTAGTGCCTAATTAAACTTTATTTAAATTCAAAATAAACACCTGTTTATTTTTGAATTATAAATTTAAATTTAATTAAATAAGTTTATTTAAAATTTAAGTTTTTCTAGGCACTAAATTTTTACTTTTTAGCATTGCCTGTGCCTTTTCTACTGGCAAGAACAATGAAGTATATGGCACTATCGTTATCGGTTTATCTTTCGCCTTATATGCCTCTCTTAACACGCGAGAACGATATCTAAACTGTGAGGCGCGAGGAATGTATAAAATATCATGCTCTTTCAACACATCAGGCGCTCTATATTCGCTTGAATTCATCTCAGACTGAGCCACACGAGCCTGCGTTTGTGTATTTCCTCGCACCGAATAATGAAACTTAAAAAATCCACACGCAAATACATATGTTCTCAATTTTTGCACTAGGCCAGAAAATAACACGGCTTGATGATAATACATTCGTTTTGTAAAATATCTTTTAAGCTTTTGATAAAGCCAGAAAAGAAAACGAGGTTTAAGCTTCCATTCTTTTCGATAATACACGCGATTTTCTGAGGCGACGCGTCGACCACCGATGTATATGTTGTTATAGTCCTGCTCAGCACCTATTAGGTTTATTTCTCTGAAAACTCGACAAAAGCGGAACATATCGTCCATATCAGTGGCTCCGTTCGTATTATCACGGCGCGCGTATTGAAGTTCGGTTGAGCAGACTGTGCCGATTTCGTCTAGGAACCAGGATGTCTTGTATGGAATGTTTACTTCCTGACGGAGACCTTCTGCACCAAGTCCATAAGAGAACCTATCATACTCTTTGGAATATATTGGGATGTTTGAAGCGAGGCAGGGGATGCCGTCGTTTTGGCTGTAAAATTCATAAGCTTCAATTATCTCTTTCTCATCCTCAGAAGGCTTGTAATCTTTTTGTCTACGTTTTTTACAGATTAGCCAGTATTCAAACTGTAAATCCTCCCAGTTCCGCTTTGCGCGCTCATATGAAATGAAACTGCCTGAATATGATTTACCCGTGCCAGGTGCGCCAGAGTAATTGTCATAATGGTGTTCGTTGGTTGTGTCAGCATCGACGATTTTTGCAACTTTCGCTCTAAAATGATTAAATCTAAATACATTAACTATTGCCACTATTAAGGTTATGAGCAAGGGCGCCAGGAGTAGCCACATATACCAAAGCTTGTAGTAAGCTATTAGTAGGGGTAGGCAAATAGCTAAATTCAGAAAGAAAATTGAAAAGAAAATTAAGACAGGGCGCCAGTAAGCCAGCCTCTCAATAAGAGGTAGCTTGTATGTTTTTATTGGCTTTCCTATAATCTCTCTTTTACTTAATTTTTCTTTCTTTTTTTTCATATTTACCTTAAATACATTTGACAAAATATTTTATATTTGTTAAAATATTAATGTATTTAGATAAATACTTAAATACTTTTTGAAAGCTGTGTTTGGTCGCCCAGCTTTTTTTATTTACCATACCGTGGAAATTAAGTTAAAGTTTAGATGTTTTTTTTGAGCACTTATATTTTTTTACATGTATTGTTCACAAAGCTCGTTGAAATTTGTCAATACCGCGTTGTCAACAACCGTTTCTTTGTTGTCGGTGTTCTCTTCATCAGTTGGTGTTTCAGGCGTCTTAACTTCATCTTCTTCCTGAACCTGGTTGTCGCGAACGGCGTCTGCGATAGCGAAGCCACCACCAATAGCGCCTCCAATTACGCCAAGCCCAAGAATAGATAAGCAAGCTACTTTCCAGCCGTTAGTCTTTGCTTTACCTTTCATACGCACACTCCTTTTAAATAGATTTTTTTAAGCTTTTCGACTTTTAATGGTAAGCGGGTGAATATGAATTTAAAAAATTCAGAGAAAAGGAGGATACTTCGCCCGCCTTGGTAAGATGTGAGTGACATCACATCTTTGGTAAGTGAGCCTTTAACTTAGAGGTTATTCTTTTTATAGTTGGATAAGTTCAAAAAGAATTTGGCTCACTTTGGTTAGCGGAACGGTGTAGACATTCCGCTATGGCGGTGGGTAGTAAAGTTTCCCACCATCGCTTTTTTAGGCTACTTCTTCAATAGGTGTTACTGTGCCAGTTGCATAGTCATAGTATATCAAACCATTACTTGACCATTGAGTTGAAGAAATTGTGATTCCGTTTTCATCTTCTACAAAGGTATCCCATTTGTAACCAGAAGAATATATTTTTGTAATTTCATTTGTTGATACATCATATTTCAACAAGCCCTCACTGCCCAAACCACTATCAGAAGAACCTATAATTAAATTGCCGTTTGGTAATTCAAAGAAATAAATCCATGAAAGTCCTTCATTATATATTTGACTTACTTCATTTGTTGAAATATCATAAAGTAAAACTCTTGAACTTTTATTACTCATTATAATGTTATTATTTGATAATTTATAAAGTCCCCAGTTTGTTCCACTTGAATATACCTGTGTTATTTCGTTAGTCACCACATTGTATAATAAGAGACCTTTGCCGTAATCAAATTGAGAAGAATAGTTTTCGTAACTACTACTGATTAAAATTTTTTCTTCATCGATTTTATAAAAATTATTCCAGAAAGAGCCAGCATCATAAATTCTTTCTATGCTATTTGTTACGTGATTATATAATAAAATGCCTGTTGCCCAATCGGAACTTATTATTACATCTCCATTAGAAAGATTATAAAAATATCTCCAAGAATAGCCATCACTGTATATTGTTGTAATCTCATTTGAACTAGCATTAAATAATAAAATTCCATTGTAAGAAGATTTAGATGAGGATATTAAGATGTTACCATCAGGTAGTTTGTTTAGGTATTCCCAAGCGAATCCAGTTTCGTAAATTTTTTTTATATTATTAGTCTGAATATTATAAGAATAAATACCATAAGCATAATTAGTTCCACATGAAAATAAAACATTACCATTAGATTCGCAAAAATTTTCAAACCTTCCCGCGTCTGTAAAAATTTCAGAAACTTCATTAGTAGAAACATTGTATAACAAAAGACCTGAATCATAAGAAATTCCACTTAGTAATACATTTCCATTTGAAAGCTTATAATAATATCTAAAATCATATCCTTCATTATAAATTTGCTCAACTGACCCATCAGCATTTAATTTATATATACCTTTAAAACTTGAACTTGCGCCACTTAATAATGTAAGTCCACTATCTATTTTATAGACATTTAACTTAACACCATTTATAATATCTTCAAGATAAGTTTTCTCAGGGTCGCGGTAAGTTTGACCATCTTCAAAGCCAGAGTCATATCCTGCCTGCTGTCCTTCTTTGTAGCCCTCATCGTGTCCGTCTTGATGACCTTTGTCATAGCCTATCTGTTGCTGTTCGTTGCCGTAGTCCTCATACGCGCTCTCGGAGTATGTAGTTTCGAAGCCATTTGAGATTTCTGCGCCAAGAGCTAGTCCGCCAACCGCACTCACTGCGACCAGTGCTGTAATAGCTAATGCTTTTAAAATTCCTTTTTTCATTTTTCACCTCACTTTTAATCAAACTAAAACATATCCATCTGAGTAGTAGATATTAGTGCCGTCTGTCCAGATATATTTACCAGTAAAACTCGTTAAACCTGTCCAAGTTTTTTCTTTCCATGTAGAAGTTTCTTTATCATAAATGTATTGGTCGGAATAATATGAGTAATAAACATTTTCGCCGTCTGTCCATATTCCGTCAGCATCCATGACATTTATACTTTCAGTAGAACCATCTAAACAATTAAGTTCAAAGCTCGTTTCTATCCATGTTGAAGTCTCTTTGTGTAGGACATAAATATCATCGCTGTCACAATAATAAACATTTTCACCTACCATCCATATCTCATCACCAACTGGGTTAGACACGCCATTCCATGTAATTGTTTCCCATGTAGAAGTACCTTGATTTAAAACATATTGCCTATTACCATTTGAATAGTAGATATTATTTGTGTCAGTCCAAATATGTTTAGAACTAGCAGGTTGATAACCATACCAAGTCTTTTCTTCCCATGTAGATGTTTCTTTGTTTAGAATATATTGCTTACCTTCTCCAAAAGAGTAGTAAACTTCTTCACCGTCTGTCCAAGTATAATTTCCTTGAATCCTGACATTCCAGGTCTTTTCTTCCCATGTGGATGTTTCTTGATTTAATATATAGTTGTCCCATTTTAGAGTAGAGCAGTAAATGTTTTTGCCGTCTGTCCATATATTTTCAGCAGTTATATCAGATGCATCACAATCACCATAATTCCAAATCTTCTCTTCCCATGTTGTAAAACCTTTGCCATTCAATACGGCATAGAAAGTTGTATCTTTTATTATAGGTGTTGTATTAAAAGTAATAGTTTCTCCATTTTCAGTAAGCGACCAACCCTCTAAGGTATAGCCTGTAAGTGATACCTCAACATCAGTTGCATACTTACCATAGCTTACCTCCTGGGTGGCGTATTCTTCGCCATTAACCATAAAGGTGACTGTGTTGGTGCACATACCGTAGATTGTCATGTTCTCGGTCACTTGAATTGTGGTAAGGTCATCGATAAGCTCTCCGCCTTTGGTGAGCGACCAGCCCTCAAAGTCTGCTCTATCAGGAGTAATTACCTCTGAAAGATATCCGTTAGGTTCAACCACTTGCACATCATAGTTACGCTCTTTACCGTTATCAACCATTGTAAAGGTTACTCGAAGCTTGTCGCTGTCCTCGTAAGCTTCTAAGAGTTCTTGATAAAACTTGATATCATCTTGAAGCTCCTCGATTTGTTCTTGTTTTGCGGTGATTTCAGCCCGCAAGTCAGCAATGTCTTTCTTTAAATCTTCTATCTCGTCATCTTTAAGTCCACCATTTTCTAAGGCGTCATTAAGTTGGTCGGTGAGATTTCCAATTGTTATCTCTTTATTTTGCAACTCTATTTGCAAATCTGCGACTTGTTCTTGATATTGAACAATCACATCATACCCTGCATCATTAAGACCTTTATTGTATGCATTATCTAAATCTTCTTGCGTGTAGAGTGTTGTATTCGATGTAATTGCTGACCAATTATCAACCACCCACACCACGCCAAGTGTTATGCCTGCAAGTAACAAAATTGAAAATACTGCTATTAGCCACTTTTTCCAAGTTTTCATTAAAACCTCCTTTTAAACAACAACTGAAATCTCAGGCTCGATTATTCTAATCTCAAAACCATTGATTGCCACATATTCTTGCATTAGTCCAACAGTATCTGCTGTTGCGCTTGTATCTACTGTCATATCTATGTGACTTGTGTAAAATATGAGTGAGATGTCTATATCTATTGAATTAATCAGTTTACCTTCGGTATCATAGAATATTAGTTCAAAGTCACCATGAATCTGTCCAGCTGTTGAAATTGTGTTATAGCAAGGCGTGTTATTGATTAAGATTTCATAGCTTTTATCTGTTCCGTCAAATTCATAGCCTACTTTATATGTGGTGTTGTATGAATATGTGCCGTCTGCTTCTGGATAGAAAACTATATTACCTAGGTTATACTCAAAAACATTGAAATCTTCATAAGGGTCATGTATTTCAATTGTTCCAATTGTCGAAGATTCTTTTTGATAATAGTTTATACATGTAAATCCACAATACGCTCCACCAAAAGTCCAGGCTATACAAAATAGAACTATGACATATGTTTTTGCGTGTGGATATTTAACCATTGCAACAAGTAAAAGCGCGACTGCAATAATAATCACTATGATGATAAGTGTCTGCCACATCTTGTCGCTGACGAATAAATCTGAAATCATGCGACCACCTCCTCAGATTCTATTAGTACTAAGTTTATATTGCCGTCACAATTTATGTTGGAAGTATCGTAAACATAGAAATCTCTTTGAGTAGTCGATGTTAAATTGATTTCGGATATCTCTAAATCTGCAAAGGCATTTTCTGCTAAACCTCGAAGTTCGATTTTTTGTCCATTTACAACAAAATTATCTAAATCAATATTTACAACTAGGTTTAAATTTCTAAACGGCGCCATGTAATTTACCACACTTGTTTTTAATGTCGCATAAAAACCACCATCTTCATACTTAACCGTTAAATCTTCATTATCAAGATAGTAAGTTGTTTTCGTTTGCCAGTATTCTTCACGACCTGTATTGTCCAGTGTCCAGTCAGCATCATTCATGACAATTCCAAACATACTCTGTTCACTTGAAATAAGTCCGTTATCTGATATATTTACTTTGATGTTTGTAAATAGGAATTGTTCATCTGATGTGTGATTTTCTGTATCGAATGAGCCGTTCTCATTTTGTAAAGTTACAAAGAAGTAATCTGATAAGTCGATAACAAAAATTTGTTCTCCACTGTCAAGACTTTTTACAGTTTCGTAAATAGATGTCAAAAAGTATGAAACATCGTGAGCTGTATATTGTTTTACCCACGCATTATTATGCGTATAGGTTAACCCCTGAGTTTGAACTAAACAAAGCTCTCCATTGATGTCATATATGAATTTATCTCGGTCAGTTATCTTCTCGCCTCGAAGAGATCCAAAACTTGTAGCTCCCATTTCAGTATCGTAATAATAGCCGTCTTTGATTTTGTAATAATGTTCATCGTGACCTGTAAATACGGCGTCTAGTGAAGTGTCTTCGTTAAAGCTGTAACTCAATCCGCCAATTGACTGAAAGCCTGAGGAATACATTGTCTTTGTATCGTATGAGCCGTCCTCGTTTTGCTCAGGTAGATGTGCATCGGTATAGAAATTCAGTTTAATTTCAAAAGCTTCAACGCCGTTACCTTTTTCGTTATTAAAGTAATTAATCTCAATAAAATATTTTTCTTCATCTGAGTATGTAGCTTCATCTAGATAGGCGGTTGAGATAAAAAAGTCATCACTTAAAAACATTAAGTAATACACATACCACAGCATTAACGCAAAACATGCTAAAAATATTGGGATATAGCACAAAATCAGCACCGTTTTAAGTCCACTTCTCTCTTTTGCCACTTTTTCACTCCTTTTAAATTAATTTTAAAATTAAAACTATTACGCCAGCGACGATTATGAGCTTCATTCCTAAGCCGATTAAAAACCACTTCATATACCTAACTCTTTCACCTTTTCTTAACAATTGACTGTTCGACCTCGGGAATCGCCCAGGCGTGTCGTTTTAAAAAATCTTTACTTTTCATAATTCCGCTCCTTTTAAATTTCGATTTCGTCTATCGACTGAAAGAGTGCGTTCATCTCTTCCGAAGTGTATTCGTGCTTATTTGTTAAACCACGCTCAATTTTGTCAGCTGACTCATAGCCGTTTTTTGATATGATTTGGTAATAAGCCCTCACACAACTTGAAAGGCTCATATTTGTGGCTTCTCTCAAAAACTTCTTAGCTTTGATTTTTCTAATCATTAAATCCATGTCGACATAGTTCGGGAGTATGCTCATATCAATTCGGCGTTCCGGGAAGGCTTCTTTGAATTTCATAATATCTTCAAGGTTCTTCTCTGGCAGTTTCTCATCCAGGAACTGAGGCGTGTAGCCTTTGAGATAAATTCGGCGCTTGCTAGTCTTTCGATTGTAAATGCGAGTAATAAAATCATTCTTTTCAAGATTTTCAAGTCGGCGTCTAACTGTTCGCTCGTCAACATTTGAAATTTCTGCAAGTTTGACATCTGGCAGGTCGCAGTAGCCTTCTTCATTAAGCTTGGAAGATAGACGGGCATAAAGCACCTTCTCGCTGTCGCTTAGCTTTTTTGAAATCATAACGGGATTTGGAATAACTGCAAAATATGCCACTTTTTAACCTCCTTTTTTATTTTTAAGCTAACTTTTCAAGCTTTCCATTAACCTGCTGGAACAGTTCGGCGTGTAGCGTTCTACTCAAAATCGCATGAAGCTTGCGCGCCTCGACCTCGTTTTTCTCAATAACCACGGCGTTTTTTCCTTTCATGTCCTTGAATTTGACACGAAAAAATCCGCGACTAGCAAAGTCAGCGCTTAACATTTTGCACCTTCTCTGCGAGCCTCGGACTCGTTTAAGAAAAATTTTAAAGTCATGTCACACGGCGTGATGTCGTTTATTTTGCAGTAGTTGTAGAAGTCGACCAAGCTCATTCCGTTTGCTACTGCTATGGCTAGATTTGAGATGTAGTCTTGATTTTGCATATTTTCCTCCTAAAACACACGTAAACTACGTTTAATTATTAATAATATAAAACGTTATTCATGTGCTTGTCAAGTAAAAATGCACATTTTTTATGTTTTTTTTAAAAAAAATTTAAAATTTTTATGGGAGGGAGTATGGAAAACCTAAAAAAACTCAGAAAAGAGTCTAAATTAACACAACTTGAATTTTCTAAAAAATTTAATTTATCGCTGAGAGGTTACCAAGACATAGAGAATGACATTAATCAGACTAGTTATGAAAATTTGATAAAGTTTGCTGACTTTTTTCACTGCTCAGTCGACTATTTGCTTGGTAGGCAGTTTAATGAGACGCCTGCTCAACAGAATTTAGTTCAAATAGTGCGCACTTTGGACGACGATTTATGCGACTTGGCTGAGGCATACATCGAGGGCTTAAAAGCCACACAGCAACAGCGCGACCGCATAAGAGAACGAGCAATGCGAGCAAGTTCTAGCTCACAGGAGGAGTAAATGGAAGAAGAATATATAAAAAAACCATGAGGAGATTAAACTTCATAATGACGCCATAGCGCGCTGTTTAAGAAAGATAGATATTTACTGGCAAGCTCGACAAGATAGTAATAAACCATTTTTGGTGTTTACCGGGACAAATCGGACTTCTAATTCTGAGGAGGACGATTTGAAAAATATAAGAAAAAAGCCTACGGGTGTATATGAGTTCCGTAGGCAGTATGACGGCAAAAGTTACTATTTCAGTAGCAAAATTAAAAGTGAAGTTATTGATTTCAAAAGAAAATTTGAGAAAAAAATAAAAAGTAGTGCGAGTGAAAATTTAAAAAGGCAGGATGTTAAGTTTAATGATTATTCGAGAACTTACTTTGAGCTTTATAAAAAAAATCGAGTTAAATCAAGAACTGAGGAAGAGTGGGAAGGAGCTTTCAAATACTTCGATGATTATTTCAATAAACAGTTTTCAAAAATCAAAGCTGAGGATTTTCAAATTTTTTTAAACAAGCTAGCTGAGAACAAACCTACCACGGCTTTAAAGCTTTACAATAAAATTTGCGCAATTTGTAAAAAGGCATATGCTCTAAATATAATAAGTCTTGACATAGCTGAGATTTTAGAAGCGCCGAATGTTAATTATGGCATACGCAGAGCATTGACATATGATGAGCAAGTTAGATTTTTGGCTGAGGCGAAAAGATTGCCCACAGACACATACATATTTTTCTTGTTTTGCTTGATTACATCTGCACGCCGTGAGGAAGCTCGAAGATATAAGCCCTCTGACCTTGACAAGAAAAACAAGACACTTTTTGTAAATGGTACAAAGACTTTAAACGCTCCAAGGCGAATCAAAGTAACTGACGGCTTTATTATGCTTCTTGACAAACTCGGCTCGGGCTTCCAACACACCGCCGACTTTTATTCCAGAGAGGCAAAGGCAATTTTTGAAAAAATCGGCTCACCCGACTTAACTCTCAACTGTTTACGCCATACTTGCGCCACAAACATGGTATATTTAAAGATACCTGTTGATTTCAGAAAGCACATTATGGGACACTCGACAACAATCACAACTGACCGCATTTACACGCATATAGAGGTTGGAATAACAAAATCGCAAATACAAAAACTCTATAATAACCTCTATTTTACGGACTATTCTTAACCTTTTTAGTCCCAAGTTTGTCCCAACTTTTTAACTTTTTTTGAAAGACAAAAGAAAAAGACATACAACATATTGTGGTTGTTGTATGTCTAATAATACCGTTGGTGGAGATGATCGGATTCGAACCGATGACCCTCTGCTTGCAAGGCAGATGCTCTACCAGCTGAGCCACACCCCCAAATGCTTTCTTATAATATCACACAAGAAAAATTTTGTCAACAATTTTAACAAAAAAAATTTCATCATATTAAATTTTATAACGCGGTGGATAACCGATTATAAATTTATTTTTTTAAACATCTCGAACCATGTTTCCTTTTTAAACGAAACATTGGCTGGGCTTGTGGAAGGAAGGTAAGCGGTGGCGATATTTGGAAAGTATTTTTTCGTCAAGTTGTAGGAAGCTTTGCCATTACAGATAACAGTTTGAATTGTTGGAAAATCCTGCAATAGTTTTGGAATGTCATTCACACTGTTTATTTTTTTAATTAATTCGTTGTCACTTGAACCGATAATCTGTGAAGAGCCGACAATATCCCAAAGAGCAATGTGATGGGCGAGCAAAAATGCTCTTTTTTCGTCCGTGTTTTCTGGTACTTTTTCGTCAAAATATTCCTCTAACACTTTCCAAAATCTATTTTGCTTGTTGCCATAATAGAAATTAATTTCCCTACTTTTGACGCTTGGAAAACTTCCAAGGATTAACACCTTGCTCTTTTTATCTATAACTGGTTCAAAACAATCAAACATCTATTCTCCTCTATTAAGTAAAAGGTATGGTTTTTTTGCGCTATAATCATCATTAAGATTTAATCCTAACGAATTGACTAAGTTGCTTAAAACTTCAAATTTATCTTTATTAGAAAGATTTTCAATGGAAGGATATTCTTCAATCTCTAAAAAGACTCCCAAGTTTTTGATATTTTGAATGGTTAAAGCAATTTCGCCTTTTTTATAAACGATATTTTCATTGATATAATCGCACCAACATGTCATGCCGATATTTGTAAAAATGGTTTTTGCTTTTTCTTCATCGTCTATTTTAAGTTTGGTTTTTATCTCGTTTACCACATTCCCGTTGTCATCTAGTGTTTTGTTTTTAAACACTATATGCGTGTAAATTCCGCTGTTGCCATTTATTTTACGGATTATCAAAGATTTGTTTAATAAATTTTTGTAACCAACAGTTTTTAAATCGGACTTTTTTAAAGTGGTGTAATATATGTCGTGTATGACATACCTTTCTTCAAAAGCATAGCCGATATTTTTTAGCCTTTCAATTATCTTATCTAAACTTTCTTTAACTTGAACGCATATTTCTGTCATAACTTTTTCCTTTTAAAAATATTCTTGTTAAGTATAACATTAAATTTTAAAATAGTCAAATTGATAATATTTTTAAACAAATAGCTATTTTTCTTGACAGTTGGTTATAATAAAAATATAATTAAAATATGAGTTAACAAGGAGGAAAAATGAAAAATCCTTCACTTGCGAAAATGGAGATAAATAATTTTGGCATAAGAATAGGCAAGATATTTTTTAATCTCGCCATATTTTTGTTGATTTTCTGTGTGTGTGGGATGGTATCACTGTTAAGCACCGCTTTTCTTTTTTTGGTTGGAGCTGTTGTTACGATACTCAGTATGGGAACAATTTTCGTCTATGCACCAAACTTTTGGAATTCAATTGTCGCAGGTATGAAAGCCACGGCAAATTTTTCTAACTTTGTGTTAGGCAATGCTTACATTTTTTTATCGATTACGATTTTGTTATCAGCACTATCAGTCGTCCTTTTGGCGCGTATTCAAAAGAGAGCGAAGAAATTTTGAAAGGTTTAGGTTTTAAAGCATTTTTAACTTGCAATGAGGGTTTAAACAAAGTTACATTTGGAGATTCTTCTTCTCTTACTCATCTTAAAAGGATAAATAGAACCGGACTATTAGACACAAAAGACTTCTTTGAAAAACATAAAATCTCTTAAAATCTCTTTTATAGTAAATGTTCTTTTGCTTATTTCTCTCACTAACAATTACTTAGTTTTTAATCGTTTATGTAAAATCATGATAAAGAATTTGAATACATTATTTTGTATGAAAGATACTGAAAACTTAAGGTAGAGGGTTAAATAATTGATTATAATTTGAGTTTTTTATAAAATCTTAAAATATACATTGTATTTTTGCGAAAATTGTGTTACAATGTTTAAAAATAAGTAAAAGGAGAGACCAATGAGAATATTTTTTGTTAAAATTTTATAATCACAACAAAAATTTTTGCTTGTAGCTTTTTTTGTTGTGAAAACAAGAAAGTTGACAAGTTTTTGCTTATTGGTAATAAAATTCTAATAGGTTACGAGTTTGCTTTCTTGTAACCTATTTTTTATTTAATCTTATATGGAGGTAAAGTATGGCACAAGTAAAAATTCAAAATTTAACATTTTCCTATGACGGATACTATGAAAATATCTTTGAAAATGTCAATTTTTCTTTTGATACCGATTGGAAAATTGGGTTGATTGGGAGAAATGGAAGAGGAAAAACCACTTTCTTAAACTTACTTTTAGGTAAATTTAAATATAATGGAAAAATAGTCGCATCTACGCATTTTGATTATTTTCCATATGAAGTAAAAAATAAAGAAAGGATGTCTATTGACTTAGTAGAAGAGATTAGTCCAGAGACAGAACTTTGGAAGGTAATGAAAAATTTTAAAGATTTGGACTTAAATGAAAGTTGTCTTTATCAGTATTTTAACACTCTCTCAAACGGAGAACAAACAAAATTACTCCTTGCTATTTTATTTGCTAAAGAAAATAATTTTTTACTTATAGACGAACCGACAAACCATCTCGACTATAAAAGTCAAGAAAGTGTTAAGAATTTTTTGAGCAAGCAAAAAGGGTTTATAATTGTTTCACATAGTAGAGATTTAATTGACTGTTGTGTTGACCATATAATTTCTATCAATAAAAATGATATAGAAATTCAAAGAGGAAATTTCTCAACATGGTGGATAAACAGACAAAACCAAGACAATTTTGAACTTATGCAAAACGAACGGTTGAAAAAAGATATTTTAAAATTGCAAGAAAGCGCTAAGGAAAGATTGGGGTGGGCAACTCAAGTTGAAAAGAGTAAAAACAAGCGCGTTTCCGGACTACGACCTGATAAAGGTTATGTTGGACACAAATCTGCAAAAATGGCAAAAAGCGCTAAAGTTATTGAGCAAAGAAGAAATAAGGCAATAGAAGAGAAAGGAAAACTGCTTAAAAACATTGAAAAGCAAGACGATTTGTTTTTAAATTCTATTGAAATTAAGAAAGAAACAATAATAGTTGTTAAAGATTTATCTATTTTTTATGGCGATAAGGAAGTTGCAAAGAATATCAATTTTAATGTTGAGTATGGTGATAAAGTTGCTGTTTGTGGAGTTAATGGCAGTGGAAAAACAAGTCTACTTAAAATTTTGTGTGGGGAAGATATAAAACATTACGGAGAAATCTATAAAGACAGTAAATTGAAAATTTCTTATGTAAGTCAACAATATGAATGGGCAGAAGGGAATTTGATAGAATTTGCGAAAGAGTATAAACTTGACCAAACAAAATTTTTTACAATGCTTTTTAAGCTGGGATTTAAGCGCGAACAGTTTAATGCTGATATAAAAAAATTCAGCGAAGGAGAAAAGAAGAAAATTTTAATAGCTAAAAGTCTTTGCGAAGAGGCAAATTTATACATTTGGGATGAACCGCTAAATTATATTGATGTTATTTCACGCCTGCAAATAGAACATCTATTAGAAAACACAGATATAACACTTATTTTTGTTGAGCACGATATTACTTTCGTTAAAAACATAGCAAATAAAATAGTCAATATTTGAAAAAATATTTTCAAATCTGTTATTTTAATCACAAAAACTATTCACTATTCAAACAATTCTAACTTAAAATAAGATTTAGTTAAAGTATTGAAGAATAAAAATAATTATTTGTGATTACACGATAAATAATAATTATCACATGCCAAAAAAAGAAATAAATTTTTTAAAAAGTTTAAAAATCAAATTAAATTCTTTTCTTATATTAGTTTTGAAATTTTAGATGGAAAAGGTATAATAGTGAGTGGAAGAAAATGCTAACCATTTTAGTTTAGAAACTCACACAAAATGTGTGACTTCCACTCATTATTTTTCCGTCGCAAATGACCTTGCAAGCAAGCATATGGCTACTTGCAAAATAATTTAATTGTAAAAGGACAAAGTATGATTTTAAGTGTTTCAAGACGAACTGACATTCCTGCGTTTTATTGTGATTGGTTTTTTAAGCAGTTGGACCAAGGTTTTGTTTTGGTGCCAAATCCTATTGCTCGCGATAAAATTGCCAAA
>CALVZE010000020.1 GCA_944372445.1 uncultured Clostridia bacterium | reverse complement strand
TGAAGTTGAAATGAATCAAAAAAATGAGAAAAAGTAGAGAAAATTAGAAGAAGCAGGATAAGAAACTGGCTCAAATTGCACTTTGTGAGTTCTAAATCCCTTATTTTATAAGAGATTTTAGCGAATCACACTTGTAAAGATAGTGTAACAATTTGTACCAGTTTCCCTTGCATCAACAAACGGGACACCCGTTTTTGTTTTTTATAGGATTTATAGTTTAGAAAGTTTAGAAAGTTAAATAGAAAATTGAAAATAGAAAGTTTGATATAGAAAATTTTTAATTAGATTTAGAAAGAAATTTTTTAATTTTCAGGAGGACTTTAATGAATAATACAATAAACTTAAATGAACTTATACAAAATGAAGTAAATAGAATTTCTTTAAAATATAGCAAAGACTTTTTAGACTGTGAGGACTTAATTAAGATTACTGGGCTCGGTAGAGATAATGTGAGAAATCTTATGCGAAGCAAAACTTTTCCAACAACAAAAGTTGGCAAAAGGCAAGTTGTTAGTGTGCTAAATTTTGTGAGATGGATAACTATCAACAATGCTCAAAGCGAGGTGGACAATGGCTAGAAGTAAACTTACAAAAAACAGCAAAGCATTACCCAAAAATAAGGTTGTTAAAAAGTATAAAAGAGCAAATGGAGAAGGGACAATTTATCAAAGAAAGGACGGCAGATGGGCTGGTGCTGTTACAATAGGTTATGATGAGAATGGCAAGCAAATTAAAAAGACTGTATATGGCAGAAATCAAACTGAAGTTGCGAAAAAGTTGAGCGAAATTTCTGGGAGGTTAAAAAGCAATTCATATGAAGTGGTTGAGCAAAAAACTTTTGGAGAACTTATGTCCGAATGGCTTTTGGTGTTTAAAAAGAGTGCGGTAAGTCCACGAACTTTTGAAGGTATTATTCGCAATTATCGTTTGCATATTGAACCCATAATTGGCAAAATGAAAATCTATGAAATTGACACTTTTGTTGTCCAACAAGTTCTCAATAAAATGATTGATGCCGATTATAGTTTGAATGTTGTAAAGAAGAATAAACATTTGATTTCTCAATTTTTTGAATATGCAATTGATAACAAGTGGGTCCAAGATAATCCAACAAGAAAAGTTTTAGTAAAGGTAAAAGATAGAAAAGTTTATAGTGGACAGGAAAGATATAAGGCTTTGACACCAGAATCAAGAAGAATTTTTCTCAAGGCGCTAAATGAAGATGAAAGCAATTTTTTGAAACCTTTATGTTATGTTCTTTTGTTTGCTGGACTTAGAATAGGGGAAGCACTTGCTTTGCAATGGAAGAATGTTAATTTTGAAGAAAAGACTTTAAAAATTGAGAGAAGCGTAACACAAGTTCCAAAGTTTGATAGTAATGGCAAAATTCTTTCAAGGGTTACGGTTATTGGAGACACAAAGACGACATGCAGTATTAGAGAAGTCCCAATCACAGATATTGTTGTGCATACATTGAAAGAATGGAAAGAAAAACAAATTATTCGTGAAAGAACAAATCCAAATGTTACGGCTGAACTCACAGCACCAACATCTTTTATTTTTGCGAATGATGATGGCAGTGTTAGGTCATATTCAGGGTGCAGAATGATATTTGATAGATTTATTAAACGACATAATTTGGGTAAATATAATATTCATTTTCACGGGCTTAGACACACTTTTTCAAATATGCTTTTTGAAATGAATGAAAATCCAAAAGTTATTCAACAACTGTTAGGGCATAGGGATGTAAAAACCACAATCACAGTTTACAACTCAGTTGATAGTGAATATATACGAAACACAACCGAAAAACTTAACGAAAAGATTAAAGAAGTGCAAATGTATTTGGATGACCAAAAAAGAAAGGAGGACATTGAAAGCCGAAAAGAAGATTTAATTTCAAGAATGACCGATGAAGAGTATGACGATTTGCTTGTGCAATTACTCGAAGAACGAAAAGCAAGAAATCATAAAAAAGAAGAAGATATGGAAATGTAAGGAGATAAGAATGAAATCAGTGTATAATGGATACGAAGAGTACTTTTTAACGGGTAAGGAATTAAAAGAGTTTTTTGATAAATGTTTTTTGATGACAAAACATAAAAAGACCTGTGTTTTAAATATGACAATTAGTGAATATCTAGAATTTATGGGAATTGAAAATGATAAGACATATAGAATTTTTGAGAATGGATATTATTGTAGATTGGCTGATGGTGAAACTGATAATGAAATTTCCTTTTTCGGATTTGTGCCAGATGGAGCTTTTGACCAGTATGAAGATTATGTACCAAACAACAAGATGTGTAAGGAGTGTGGATCGCCTATGAAAATAAGGATAAGTCGCTATGGTGAATTTTTGGGTTGTTCAAACTATCCCAAGTGTAAATATAAGAAAACATTGTATGTTATAGGAAGAAAAAATTTTTAATATGTTGACATGTATCAAGTTGTTAAAAAGGGTTGGGAATTAAATGAGAAAATAAAAGAGATATAAGTTTATTATGGATAAAAGCTATAAAGTACTAAAAATTGAGAAAAATTTGCAATTTAAAATAAAAGGTGAAGTTAAATTAGTTTAATATGATTGAAATTTTAATAAAATATGCTACAATATATGAAAAGGATAATATTAATATGAAATTTCCAAGCTATTTTCCAAAAGGATGTCCTCCACAAGGAGCTAAAAATATAGAATATGAAGCATATAGAATTTGTAAAAATAAAAACATATTGCGGGAGGATTTTTTATCGTATTACCAATTAGGTTTAGCTAAAGATAGTAAAAATATAAAAAAATATGGTATTTCATTAGATACTAATAGAGAACATTTAATTGGATTGTTAGGCTTGCCAGCACAAAAAAATAGAGGTATGAAATGTGTTGCAAAAGGAATAACTAAAAAAAATTTAGGGGTTATCTTGTTAACTCCATCATCACAATCTCAGTCACATTTAACATGGTGGTTAAAAGAAGATGCTGATCCAGAGAATTATTTTAAGTGTGATTATATAAAAGGAGAATAATATGGAGATGTTTTTAAAAGATTTTAATGGGTGTGGTCCATTATATACAGACGAAATTTTAGTGTATTATGAAATGCCGCAATTGTTTACATTGTTTGATAATTGTAAAAATTTATATATTTCGTTATTAATAAATATTGACTTATCAAAATATATAATAGTTAACATATCTAAAGAAAGACTTAATGACATAAAAGATTCTTCTATTTCTTTAAGGGATGTTTTTATTAATCCAGAGATGAATAAAGTTTATATATTGCAAAATGATGTTGTTAGTGAAATATTGCCATCAAAATTAAGTGAAAACGATTTACCCGATGAACATTTATTTTTAAAAATGCTTATCAACCCTGAAATGTTAGTAGAGGAGAAAGAGAAGCAATGGGATATGGTAAGAGACTCATTAAGCATTAGGTTAATAAATACTTTTGATCCAAAAGAGCATGAAATTGATTGTAATTTATTTGCAAAAATAATATCAACAATACAAAAATTAGTAACAGCTCAAGCAAGGTGTAAATATAGCAAGCAATATAAAGCCACAGATATTATTGAGATGTCAAAATTAAATTTCAGTAGTTCATTTATAGGTTCTGTTGGTGTTAAGTTTAAGACAAAGGAAAGACAAAACTTGTTAAATGAAACAAAATTAACGCCAATTTTAGAATCTTTGGCACAATTGCTTGAAGGGTGTTCAATTGAAAAAATTAAAGCTTATTTTGATAATAGCAACTATGATTATAAAGTTATAAGTTGCTATAAAAATTATTTGAATACACTATTAAAAAACGATTTTGATATAGAATATAATATTAGAACAAACCAGAAGACTTTTAAATATTATATTGATAATAGCAATATAAAAGAGCAATATATTAATTTGAATAAGTATATTTCTAATAAGACTTTTAATGAAGATTTCGAAGGAATTTTGGTTGCTGCAGATACTAAAAATAAAACATTTAAACTAGAAACGGATGATAGAATTATTAATGGAACTATACCTAAACAATTATTAAAGGAAAATTATAGAGTGAATAATAATGTGATATTTAGATTGGAAGTAAAACAAGAAAAACAAAGTATAGGTGGTAAATTAATAGAAAAATTTAAGTTATTAGAAATTATAAAACAAGAATAGCATTGACACCTACTGACACCTACGGGAGTAGTTTTAGGTGGGTTTTGAGAGATTTAGACCGAAAGTTGAGATTTTCAATTTTCGGTCTTTTTTTATGCAAAAAGTTGATACCTTCGACACCTAAAAATACACCTATTGCGTTTTTTTGAAAAGGATAGTGCTCTCTAAAATTGAAAAGAAAAAAATCGCTAAATCCCAGGAATTTTAAGGGTTTTAGCGACTTTTTTAAGTCTGGAGCTGATGGCGGGAATCGGACCCGCGACCGCCGCCTTACCAAGGCGGTGCTCTACCCCTGAGCCACATCAGCATAAGTCCAAAAATGGACAAATTTTATTAAATTTTTTAGTCTTTTTTAGGCGCTAAAATTTCCTTACCAAGGCAGTGCGCTACCGACTGTGCCACATCAGCATAGCTCCAAAATGGAGTAACTATTCAGTTGTAATTTTGCTTAAAATTGCCAATTGCTTGTCTTACCAAGGCGACGCTCTACCGACTGAGCCACATCAGCACGAATTAAATGTTCGACGATTTTTTGAGTTTGTTCGCAATTTACGTGTTTTGTTTTATCGAGGCTATGCGTTATCTGCTATGTCACACCAGCATGACTGAATGTTTGACGATTTTTTTGGGGGCTGGTATGTGATGAAATTTGTAAACTCGTCAAGGTGATGGTTTGGTGGTAGGGTTGTGACGAACGCAAGTCTAATGTTTAAGTTTTTATTTTGAAATTCTCAAGAACTCAAAACCACTGACAAATTATAGCGAAAAAAAATAGTTTTGTCAACTGTTTTAAGTGATTAATTCACAAACATTGACATATGGCATGCCTTAATGTTTGAAAATTTATTAGTTGCTCTTATAATTTTGTGGTCGTCTTCGATTAAATATGCAAATTCGTTTTGTTTTAAGTTTGATATTATTAAATTAGCTTTTAAAAAATCTTTTTCTTCTTTGCTAAAAATCATATCATTAAAAACAATTATATTTATGTTTTCTTTTTTTATAAAAGGAGTATATTTTTCGAGCCATAATAACTTTTCTTCTTTTTGTTCCTTAAAATGACAGTTGCTGGCTATACAAATTTCGATGTTATCGATTTTTGCAAGTTTATCTGCCACATTGATAATAGATTTAAGAGGGCGTTTTGTGAGATAAAGACCCGCTTGATTAGACAATATTTTTTCTTTATCTTCTGCATCATATTCTGCAAGAGTGCCGTCCATATCAAAATATACTTTGACTTTTTGTGATTTTGCCCTTGTTTTGATTTCTTTGATTAAGTTATTCATGATTCAATATTATCACATAGCAAATATTGTTGTAAAGTAAAATGATAAAAGCTAATTAAAATTAATCATATAAAACTGTTTGACAAAAAGGGCGGAGATATGCATTAATATTATTAAGTAAGAAAAAGAACGGAGGAGATTATGAAATTTTTAGGTTGGTTATTTAGTATTCCTAGTCGGCATTATAGAGATATGCGAAGATATGAAAAAGGCGGAGTTGGTGCAAGAATTTTTGCAATCATCCTTTCAATGCTTTTTGTCGGAGCGGCTCTTGGACTTGAATATTGGTTTTTGGCGTCACTTATGACAGGCGGTTCGCTTGGCGGTGGAATTGCAAAGGTTGTTGCGCTAATTTTTATTGGCATTTTCTTTGTCGCAACCTTTATTGCAGCACTTGAATATTGTGGCGTTTATGCCTTCACTGCTTTTGCAATGGCGATTATGGGTGTTGTTTATAAAGCAGAAAAAAGAAAAGCATTGCTTGAAAAAAATCAAAAGAAAATTGAAAATTTGGAAGCAGAACTTGGAACAACGCCAAGTTTAAAATATAAAAAACTTGACATATTTGTCGGAATTTTTCAAATACTACTCGCAGTTGGACTTTTTGCTGGTGCTATTGCAGTTGCAGTTTTAACAGTTTGATAATGAAAAGATAAGCAAATTTGAAAATATGCAGGTGACAGTTGTTTATACTGACAATTCAACGAAGGTTTTGAATTCTGATGAATACAGCATTGAATTTAAGAAAAATTCAGAACTAATAGATGAAATTAAAACGGTTCCAGATGTTGGATATTATGAAATTTATGTTTATTATGATGGAGTTGGTCAAGGTGGCTCATTTAACATAATTCCTAGCGAGACTCCTTATTACACAATTTCATTATCTCACAAGGCTTGGACTTATGGTGAAGAAGATATACCAGAGGTGTCTTTAGCAAATTATCAGTTGCAAGAGGGTGATAATGTTTGCTATTATTATATAGAAACTTATTTTCACAAAATTTATTAATGATAAATCCAAAAATGCATTATATCAATCTAGATTGAATTGGCATAGATTAGAGACAAAAGACGAGTAAATGTTTTCTATAAAAGTTCCCGATGATGCCGTAATATTAGAAAAATATGGTTATGGTTTAAAAATTGAAGATTTAGAATATATTAAATCACTAAATATAAATGAAATAGACTTTTGCGGACTTAAAGCGGAAGATTGCGTCCATGCAATAGCGTTGCAATTATGGGATAATGGAATTTATCCTAATTTGTTGACGGAATATATAGTCGGCGATTATGATATGAAAGCAATATACAAACATCAATTTGGAAAGTAAAAAATAAGAATTTGTTGTCACGCAAACACAGTTGTCTTAGGTGCCCGTTCGATTCCCTTTATCTTTTCATTATAATCCACAATTTTTCTTTTTTATTTCTTCTTTCTTCGTTCAAAAAACCGAGCAATCATTGCTCGGTTTTTTCTGGTGATCCTAAGGGGAATCGAACCCCTGATTCAGCCGTGAGAGGGCTGCGTCTTAACCGCTTGACCATAGGACCATTTGTAGTATAGCATATAAATTAACAAAAAAGCAAGAGTTTTCGCTTTTTATTTTAGAAAAAATTAAAAATTTTAATTATGTTGGCTATCGAATAAAAGTTCATGATGAATTTTATAGTTTATCAGTAAAAAAAGATTGATTTTCTCAATCTTCCTTTATGTTGTCATTATCATTAATTTCAGACAAATAGTTTATAATTCCGCCTATATTATGGAAATTACGCACATAGCCTAGTTGTTTTAAACTAAGAATGCCATCATCACCAACTATAAAACTGTCAATAAGTTGGCAGTGGAAATTTGAAACAAGACTTTCAATAAAATTTGTGGCGTCCTTGTCGTTGGGAGAAGGTGTGGCTAAGCCTCCTGAATGATTGTGAGCGATAACAAGATATGCTGGCTTGGAAGAGGCGATAAAATCATATAAATCATAGGTAGACATAGCAACCTCATCTATACTTTTATTGTTAAATTTTCGTTTGTGTGTCAACATATAGTTTGAATTGAAGGCAAACAAAACGAGGTTTTCTGTGGTTTTAAATCTTAACATTTGCTCAATCATATCCAAAAACTCTTCTCTGTCGTCAATGCTTATATTCTTGTCCATGCTTGTAGATGTGTAGAGATCAAAAAGCTGTGCGAACAAGGTTATCTTCTTCGCGCTACGCTTATTTATTCCTTTAACCGACATCAAATCATTGACGCTTGCGTTAATAATATTTGCAAAGGTTTCGTATTTATCAAGTAAGCGATGGGCGAGAGGATTGACATCTCCGCGTGGAAAGATATATGTTAAAAAATATTCTACCGCTTGAATATTGCTCACATTATCTAAGCCTGATTTTTCCACTAAATTGGTCAGTCTTTCTCTGTGACCATCGTGACTAACATCGTTGTTAAACATATTCATCTTTTAGCTCCTATCAAATTGCAAAATATATTTAAATGATTAAATTCTATCTATGTTGTTAAAGCATCTGTTTTTTTCAGCGACAAGTTGTTTAATCTCTTCAATTGCCAAGGTATTGAACTTTCTGAGGTCAATGTTGTCAGGGTGTTCTTTGAGATGTTCGCGTATTGTAGAGATATACGCCATGCGTAAATCAGTGTCAGAATTAATCTTGCAAACATTATGTTCTCTGCAAGCTTTTGCAAGCAAACTTTCGTCAACACCCTTTGCACCTTTCACATTTCCGCCAAACTTGTTTATTTTTTCCACATATTTCTGTGGAACGGAAGACGCACCATGGAGGACGAGAGGAAAGTTTGGTAAAAGATTTTCAATTTCGCTTAAAATATCAAATCTAAGGTTTGCCTCGTCACTAAATTTATATGCGCCATGACTGGTTCCAATGGCGACGGCGAGAGTATCACAATTTGTTTTTTCAACAAATTCCTTTGCTTTTAGTGGGTCGGTGTAGATGTTTTTGTTTGCACTTACATTGTCTTCCACACCTTTTAAAACGCCAAGTTCCGCTTCGACAAAAACGCCATGAGCATGAGCGTATTTTACTACTTTTTTTGTAATTAAGACATTCTCTTCAAAAGACAAGGAACTTCCGTCAATCATCACAGAGTTAAATTTAAGGTCAACCGCCTTTTTGCATATTTCAAAACTTTTGCCATGGTCAAGGTGTAGAAAAAGCGGTATGCCCGTATAACTTTTTTTTGCACTTTTATATAGACCTAGCAAAAAGTTTTCATCCATATATTTAAACGCGCCTTCGCTGACTGCGACAATAGTAGGAGAGTTTGTCATCTTCGCACCTTCGCAAATCCCTTTTAACATTTCCATGTTGACGAAGTTATAAGCGCCTATGGCATAATGATTTTTAATGCTATCTTTGATATAATATTTTAATCCTTTCATATTTCCTCCAAAATACGACATTACATTATATATTTTAACATATTTCTTCTTTTTTACAAACATAAATTATTATAAAATTAAAAATGATAAAGGAGATAGATATGTTTAAAAAAGTTTTGGTTTCACTGGCGCTATTTTTGGTGGTGTTTGGAGTGACGGCTTGCGGAAAGACGATTGATAGTTATGTTTTAAACAACATGGCGGAAATCACAAAGGAATATTATTTTGGAGAGAACGATACAATGGTTGCCACTCTTTCAGTTGGAGAAAGAGAAGAAGATTATCTTGTAAATGGACAAGCGACTGAGCTTGTTGACTATTCTTTATTAGTCATAAAATTTAAAGAGGAGAACATTGCAAAGGCGATTGTGTTTGAGGTAAAGTCGGGCGAGGTTACTGTGGATGTTGAAGCTGAGTATAACTCATTTAACAATTCGTATATGGTGGATATTGTGGATGATATAACCATTGGTGAGGATTTTTCTATTGTTTATGATGAGCAGACGGTGACGCTTGAAAAGCAAAATTTTGCCATAGATTACGAAAACGCTCTTCAAATTGTTTGTGAGAATTTAAAAGATAAATTGGAAGAGCAGAAGAGCTATAATCATTTCAATGCGGAGTGCTACCTTAGGGTTATGAGCGAAAAGGACGATGATTTTAGTGACTTATATTGGTGCTTTACTTGTTTAAATTATGAGGGCGAAAGCTTTTCTGTGATTATATCAACTGTTGATGGCTCAGTGCTTGCAATTTCTGACGGAGAAGAAAAAACAACAGCGTAAATGATAAAAGGTTTAAGATTTTGTTAGTAATAAAATATTGGAAAAAACCACTATTTTATATTAGCGCAAAAAAGATTTGTTATAACTTTAACATCTATAAAATATGTATTTATTTGCCAAATTTTTGTTATTTTTTATAATTTTATTGTGTTTTTTATAGCAATAATAGTTAAAATATGCTAGAATATAACCATGAAAAAGATGTATGATTTAACTTTTGAGGAAACTGAAAAGGCGGTGGTGTTTTGTCCTATTGAAAATGCTAAGGACAAGGATTTTCAGTTTGCTGAAATTGAGAGGCTTTGTAATTCTGCGCACTTAGAGGTGGAAAAGATTTTTTATCAAGATATAAAGGCGCTAAATCGCCGAACAATAATCGGCACAGGAAAACTTGAAGAGATAAAAAATTTTGTAAGAGAAAACGATATTGATGTGCTTGTGGTAGATTTTAAATTAACAGGTAGTCAACTTAAAAATTTAAGCGATGAACTAGGCGTTAAGGTGCTTGACAGAATTCTTCTTATCATCGACATTTTTGCGTGCAATGCTGTTTCAAATGAAGGTAAGATTGAAGTTAAGCTTGCGCAGAACAAATATCTCCTTACAAGACTTGCCTCTATGCAAGGCTCGCAAGGGCGTTTTGGCGGAGCGGGTGTTGGTATGCGTGGTCCTGGCGAAACTAAACTAGAACTTGACAGGCGAAAGTTAGAGGCTGAGATTTTAACGCTTAAAAAAGAGATTGAAAAGATTAAAAATGCACGTGCTGTCAACCGCAATGCTAGAATTAAGGCAGGCGTTAAGAATGTGGTAATTGGCGGTTATACCAACGCTGGCAAGAGTTCGCTTTTTAATTTACTTACGCGAGATAACATCTATGTGCAAGACAAACTATTCGCCACTTTGGAGACGACTTCAAGGCGGATGTTTTTAGGCGAGAATGAGTATTGCATTTTAACAGACACAGTCGGCTTTATAAGCAAACTTCCTCATGAGCTTGTGGAGAGTTTTGCTTCCACTTTGGAAGAGATAAAGGATGCTGATTTAATTCTTCATGTGGTGGATGTGTCCGACCCCAACTATAAAAGAAATATCGACATCACAAACGAGATTTTAGATGATATAGGCGCGACCAAAAAGCGTATTGTGGTTTTGAATAAAGTGGACTTAGTTAAAAAGCCTTTTGAAATTCATGAAAACGAGATACCATTTTCTGTCAAGAAAAAGACTAATTTAGAAGAATTGAAAACAATGATAAAAAATTACCTATTTTAAAAATTGTTAAAAACAACACCAAAAATCTTATAAATTTTTCGAAAAAATTTGATTTTTTATTAATTTTAGCTAAAATTTGATTAATTTTTGTAATTAAACAGCAAAACGGGAAGAAGTTTGTCTAGTTTTGTTGTTTATTTTTCTTTTTGCATAATTATCGCCTTAATAGTAAAAGATATTTTTACTAGGAGGCACTATGGCTAATAGGGTTGTCATTTCGGGCGTGAATACTTCAACACTACCTAAACTTAAAAACGCAGAGATTTCAGAACTTATGCGAGAGGTTAAGGCGGGAGATGAGTTTGCCAGAGATAAATTTGTGATTGCAAACTTGCGATTGGTGTTGTCGGTTGTTCAGCGTTTTTCTGCTCATTCTGAAAAGGCTGACGATATGTTTCAAGTGGGGTGCGTTGGACTTTTAAAAGCTATTGACAATTTTGATGAAAGTCTAAATGTGAAATTTTCAACCTATGCTGTTCCTATGATAATAGGTGAGATTAGAAGATATCTTCGCGACAATAATTCTGTGCGTGTCAGTCGTTCCATTCGTGATACGGCATACAAATCTTTAAAAGTAAAAGAGGAAATTATCAAAAAGTTCAATCGCGAACCTAGCACAGAGGAAATTGCCGAGGTCTTAGGTATTGCTGAAAGTGAAGTCAACTTTGCGCTTGATGCCATAAGCGACACGGTGTCACTCAGCGAACCTGTTTATAGCGACGGCAATGAAACCGTTAGGATTATGGACCAAATCGCTAGCGATAAAGATGACGAAAATTTAGTTGAAACGATGACGCTCAATGATGCGATAAAAAATCTGTCTGAGCGTGAAAAAGAGATATTGCTCATGCGTTACTATGTTGGTAAAACACAAATGGAAGTGTCAAATGAGGTAGGAATTAGTCAGGCGCAGGTGTCGCGTTTAGAAAAGACGGCTCTTAAAACATTAAAGAAATTTTTTGATTAAAATTGACAAAAACAAGCATTTTTTTAATTTATTTTAATAAAAAATGCTTGTTTTTTGCTTATTTTTGTAATTGAAGATGTTTTTTTGTGTAGATTGTTTTTTATTTTTATTTATTTTTTCTAATTAAATCGTTTAAATCGGTCGAAGTTTCTTCACTTGAAATCATATATTCAGAAAGATATTTCGTGTCAATTTCAAAGGGTTCTTCGTTGAACATTCTTTTGGCAATATTTGTGCTTATGCCTAAAAAGTATGCAAAATTTCGCAATGAGATTTTATTTTCTCTTAATATCTTTTCAATCTCTTCTTTTTTAAATCTAAATTGTAATTTCATATTTAACCTCATTATTATCTTAACATGTTTTATTAAAATTAAGATTGCATACTATTATTCTGTTATTAAAATAATAGTAATTTCATCTTTTTTAAGTTTAGCATATTTTTAACAATAAAAAACAGAATATAAATATATTGTTACTAAGATATTTATATTTTAATTAGAAGGTTAAATAAAATAAGATTTTTATCATTATTTGACATAATGCGACATAAACTACCACATGGATACTTCATTTTTGGAACTTAGATGTAAAGAGGTTGTCAATGTGGTCGATGGGCGAAGGCTGGGGCACATTGTCGATGTTTGTTTCAATTTGCAGACGGGTTGTGTGCAAGGAATCGTTGTTCCTGGTGAAAAAAGTTTTTGGAATGTGTTTAAAAGCGGTATGGAGCTTTTTATTCCATTAAGTCAAATTGTCAAGGTCGGCGAAGATGCGATACTTGTCGAACTTTACGCCACAAATAATCCAACGCCTTACATCATGGGCACAAGCAAGGGGAAGAAATAAAGGTTGATTTTGCTATAACGAATATGTAAAAATTTGTTAAACGGCAAAAATAATGTTGTCAAAGGTTGATTTATAAAAATTCATCTATTATAATCATTTGTAATGATAAGAGTTATTTCTTATCTATAATGGTAAAGCCAAAGGGATTGATCACAAACAACACTCCATTTGCAGGCTAAAAAGGAGAAGTCATGAAATATTTAGATTTAGTTGAACTTATTAAAGAAAAGCCGGCTTACACTAAGGCAGGGGTTAAAATTGGAGACTTTGGTGCGGTTATGAGTGAAAAGACAGTGGATGGCAAGTGGCAAGTTGTTTTTTCTGAATTTCATACAGGAAAAGATATAGCGGATATTATGGTTGATGAAGAAGATTTGAGAGTTTATGATAAAATGCCCGACGATAAAATACCTAAAAATAATTAAAAAAGCAACTTTATAGTTGCTTTATATTTTCCATATAATTGACCTTTTTGCCGGTTTTTAAAGCGTATTCAATTTCGCTTTTTGTGCTGTTGCCGATATATCCGTTTTTGTTTATAACAAAAATTTCATCAGCCATGTCGATTTTTCGTTTGTGCATATCGTCAAGCATTTCTTTCGTGCCTTCTGTCCAGACTTCGTTGTCGCCAGCATGGCCAAAAAGTCCAACAGAAATAACGATATTGCCTTCAAGCGTTAAGCGTTTTTGTTGTTTGATAAAATCCTCTTTAAATTTTGTGCTACCGCACAATGTGATGACATTGTATTTTCCAACCATAACTTACCTCTTTTACATCTCAGTGATAAGTTTGATGAAATTTGTGACATCTTTGAATTGACGGTAAACTGAGGCGAAGCGAACATAGGCAATTTCATCCACTTTTTTAAGTCTTGCCATGATCATTTCGCCTATCTCTTGGCTTGACACTTCTTGACGGAGTGAGTTTTGAATGGTCTTTTCAATATCTTCTGCCATTTCGTCTATTTGAGCCATGCTGACAGGACGCTTTTCACATGCCTTAATCATTCCACACTTGATTTTTTCGATATTAAAAGGTTGACGAGAGCCGTCCTTCTTAACAACCAAAATAGGCACGGTTTCCACGGTTTCGTATGTAGTAAATCTTTTTCCACATTTTAAGCACTCTCTTCTTCTACGAATAGAATTGGACTCGTCGGTTGAACGGCTGTCAAGCACCTTGCTGTCTTCGCAACCACAATATATACATTTCATAACAAATCTCCTTTTGTAGAACTATGATAACACAAAATATAGTGTAAATGCAACTTTTTAAACACAATATTTTAATTGATTTTACTAAAAGAAATTTTTGAGAGATCCTTCGACTTCGCAAAGTCTAGCGGAAATAAGAAAGAAAAAATAAAAATTGTGAACGATTTAAAAAGTGAAGAACATAATCATAAACGGACACGCTCTGCCATAAAATTTTATATGCATAGTTTGAAAGAGGGTAAGGTCAATAAAAATTACAAGATAGTTGAAGTCAAGGGCGAGGAAAAGGTGGTTAGGCGTTTTTATGAGCTTGGTATTTTTTCGGGGCAAAAAATCATCATCTTAAATAAGTCGCCATTAAAAAAAGTCTTTTTAGTTGAAATTAGAGGGTATGTTTTAAGCATAAAAAGTTCGCTTCTTGGCGAAGTTATGGTGGTGTGATGGAAGAGATATTACTTGTCGGAAATCCGAATGCTGGAAAGACCACTTTTTACAACTCTCTTGTTAAAGCGAATGAGCATGTTGGTAATTGGCATGGTGTCACAGTGGAGGAAAAGAAAAAGGAATTTACTTTAAATGGCGAAAAGTTTGTGCTTGTGGACACGCCGGGGATATATTCACTTTCGCCTCTTTCTTTTGAAGAGGAAGTTTCGGTCAAGCTTATTGAAAGTTCTAATTCAAAGATAGTAAACATCTGTGACCTTAACAACTTGCAAAGGAACTTATATTTAACGCTATGCTTAATTGAAACGGGCAGAGATGTCTGTGTTGTTTTAAACGAGATAGACAAAAGGCAGAAATACAAGGTTGACAAAAATAGTTTGGAAAAGTTTTTAGGTGTCAAAGTGCTTAGTTTAAACGCCGAGAAAAATTTTGAAGAATACAAAAATATGTCATTTTTTAATAAAAATACACTAAATTATTTAAAAAAAGTTGATTTTTCTTGTGTTTTTCCATATTTTTCCAATTTAGACAATAAAAATATTTTTTGTATCAAGGCTTTTGAGCGCGATAAAAGTTTTTTTCTTCGTCACAATTATGATGAAAAAAAGATTGAAGAAATTTTTTCAAAACTGCCGAAAAACTCCATGGAAATCATGGCAAAAGCAAGGTATGATTTTATTGATGAGGTTATAAGCTCTTCGTGTTTGAAGCATGACTTTGTCTATGGAAAAAGCAATTTAGATAAAATTTTATTGAATAAATATCTTGCCTTTCCTTGCTTTTTAGTTATTCTTGCGATTATCTTTTATTTAACATTTTTTTCTCTTGGTGCGTTTTTGTCTGACGCTCTTTCATCGTTATTAAACATTGTTACAACACCTATTTCTAATTTTCTTTTTGAGCATTTGGGCGACAGTTTTATCTTTCATCTTTTTAATGATGCTGTTTTTGGCGGAGTAGCGACTGTGCTTTCCTTTTTGCCACAGGTGGTCCTTTTATTCTTCTTTTTGAGTCTTTTAGAGGACAGTGGCTATCTAAGTCGTGTGGCGTTTATCTTTGAGGATATTTTAGGTAAGGTAGGTCTGTCAGGTAAGAGCGTATATACTCTTCTTATGGGCTTTGGCTGTTCGACAACTGCAATCATGACCGCGCGCAATATGGACAACAAAAACAGCAAGATAAAGACCGCGCTAGTTTGTCCATATATGAGTTGCTCGGCAAAAATTCCTATCTATGCAGTGGTGGGCGGAGCGTTTTTCGGCACAAGCAATATCTTTGTTATCATTGGACTGTATCTGCTTGGCGTTCTTGTGGCAATCACCATCTCAAAACTCCTCGACATGACACTTTTAAAAACCAACAATCAAACCTTTATTTTGGAGTTTCCGCCATACAGACATATGTCTTTGAAGCGAACGGGCAAAGTTTTACTTGAAAACTCAAAGCACTTTTTGGTGAAAGTGGGCTCAATTATGCTTTCCATGAATGTCATTGTCTTTTTGCTATCCTCGTTCAGTTTTTCATTTAGTTATTGTCCTGACGGAACGGGTAGCATGCTTCAAACGATAGGTAAATTTATTGCTCCTATTTTCGTGCCTCTTGGCTTTAATAATTGGGCGGTCGTATCGGCACTTCTTGCTGGGCTTGTGGCAAGAGAGGTGGTGGTCTCATCCATCGCCATGTTTAACGGAATTGATAGTAGCGCGACAAGGCTGATTTCGGAGTCGCTCTTGCTACCAACCAGCGTGGTATATTTTTCTTCAAACGCCTCAGTTTTGTCATTTTTAGTGTTCTCACTTCTCTATGTGCCATGCATTGCCTCTGTTTCCATGCTCATTCAAGAGGTAGGTAAAAAGTGGACAATAGTCGGCGTTATAATTGAACTTGTTACAGCGTATGTTGTTAGTTTCATTGTCTTTAACATCGCATTTGCCATTGAAATTTTTGGTTGGACTTTTGTTCTAATTTTGCTTGCTTTCGTCTTTATTTTGCTTTCACTAATCTTCATTTATAGATTTATAAAAAGAAAAAAATGTCCTTTTAATTGTAAAAATTGCCAAAAAAAGTGTAAAAAATGATTATTTTCTTGACAAAATTACTGTTTTTGTTAAAATATATATAGGAGATAAATATGAAGGAAAAGTTACCAAAAATTTATTTAGTTTTAAAAATATTAGGAATAATTTTGTTTCTTGCAGGACTTGCTCTTTTAATCACCTCTTTTTGTGTGGATGATTCTTTTAGCGAAATGGAAAAAAGTGTAGGCTTTATGTTTGGTGGAATGGTCGGTCTTATGATTGGTATTATCATGATGAGCATTGGTTTTACGCCTAATATGCAAAAACTTATGATAAAGACGCAGAAACATATAATTAATGAAAACAGGGAAGATTTGAAAGATATCGCTAATACGCAGGCTGATGTTTCAAAAGGCGCAGTAAAAACCGTGGCTGGTGCGGTTAAAGAAGGAATGACCGAAGAGGTTGTGGAAGAAAAGATGTTTTGTAAGCACTGCGGAAAAGAAATTGATAAAGACTCTAAATTTTGTCAATATTGCGGAAAAGAGCAGTAAGAAAAGTTGATTTTTTCTTTATAACGCGGATTAAATGTTTTATACTCAATGGTTAAAAAATCTCCAAAAAACGATTGCTGTCTTATTTATTAAATGCCTAAATGTTTGTTATTTAGGCATTTTATTTAAAACTTTTTAACTAATTATCATCATCTAAATTTATTTAAAAAATTTTAAGTAATTATATTTTGTAAAATTATTTTACTTATTTTTTCTATTATGTTATATTTTATATATGAGTAAACCTATTGTCGCTATTGTGGGGCGAGCCAATGTTGGAAAATCCACACTTTTTAATAAGATTTGCGGAAAAAGAATTTCGATTGTTGATGATGTTGCGGGGGTAACGCGCGACAGAATTTATGCTGACGCAGAGTGGTGCGGACATGAATTTAGCCTTGTAGATACAGGTGGGCTAGAAGATAAAAGCGAGGACATTTTTCAGTCGGAAATCAAAGAGCAGGTGGATTTGGCGCTTGATAACGCTGATGTTATCATCTTTCTTGTTGACGGAAAGGTGGGTGTTACTAATGCCGATATTAGCGTTGCAAGCATGCTTAGAAGAAAAAAACTTCCTGTCGTGCTTGTTGTGAACAAACTAGATAATTTCGACCTATCGAACCTTTATGACTTCTACTCGCTCGGGCTTGGTGACCCGATGCCTATCTCTTGCACGCAAGGGCGAGGTATCGGCGATGTCTTAGACAAGGTTACTTCATATTTTCCAAAAGACGAACAAAAAGAGGAATTAAACGGCATTAAACTTGCACTTGTAGGCAGACCTAATGTGGGAAAATCCTCTCTTATCAATAGACTTCTTGGCAAAAAGCGAGTGGTTGTCAGTGAGGTCGAAGGCACAACAAGAGATGCGGTGACTATTCCTTTTAGATGCAACAAAAAGGACTATTATCTTGTGGATACTGCTGGGCTTCGCCGTCAGCGTTCGGTTGAGAAGGAGAGCGTGGAAGGCTATTCTGTGCTTAGAAGCATGATTGCGATCGAGGAGGCGGATGTTGTTTTGATTGTGCTTGATGCGTCCAAGGAGATTACTGAGCAGGATGTTAGAATTGCAGGCTATGTGCATGAGGCAGGCAAGCCGAGTGTTGTTGTGGTAAACAAGTGGGATTTAAAGACCATGGACAAGAATAAGTATGGCGAAATTTTAAAAGACAAGCTTTCTTTTATGTCATACTTTGTTCCTATCTATGTTTCGGCACTGACAGGCAAGGGGCTCTTTGAAATTATAGAAAAGGTAGACTTTGTTTACGAGAATGCTTCAAGAAGAATAACGACGGGTGTTTTAAATGATATTTTACAGGACGCTATTTTGAACTTTGAACCACCTTCAAAAAATGGTCAAAGGGCTAAAATTTTGTATGCAACGGAAGCTTCGACAAATCCGCCTAAATTTATCTTCTTTTGTAAGGAGCCTAAACTTATCAACTTTTCGTATGAGAGATATTTGGAAAATAGGCTCCGCGAAAAGGTGGATTTTTCAGGAACTCCGATTGAGCTTGTTTTTAAAGGTAAGGAGGAAGATTAGATGGCTTGGTGGATTTATCCGATAATCGTAGTGGTTTCGTATCTTGTGGGCAGTGTGAGTTTTGCAAGAATTTTCTCTTGGGCTTTTGCCAAAAAAGATATCACAAAGGTGGGCAGTCACAATCCTGGCACCATGAATATGCTTCGCACACGCGGTTTCGGCGAGGCAATTTTGACGCTTGTTATGGACGCAATTAAGTGCGGACTGCCAGCACTTATCTCTTATTTTGTCATTGAGCACTTTTTTGAAGGCTATGGCGATTTAGCATACTTCGTTGCTGGTATTTCAGCAATCGTTGGACATTGTTTTCCTGTTTATTATAAATTTAAAGGTGGTAAAGGGGTGGCTTGCACCTTCGGACTTTTTACTTTCAACCCAAATTTTTATTGGATGAGTCTGATAGCTTTTGTTGTCTGCTTTTTGCTCATGCTTTTTGTCATCAAATACGGTTCAGTCATTTCTTTTATCTACATTCTTTCTATGGCGATAACTTCGACAACACTTTTTTCTGTTTGGAGAGTGTTAAATCTTGTGCCTATACTCGTGATTATTTGGTGCATTGTCGTTTTGACATTTTCACTTCACCATAAAAATATTGCAAGATTATTTACCGGAAGAGAAAACAAGGTTGACCTTATGAGTAAAATTTGCAAGAAAAAGTCATCCGTTGTTGTGGAAGAGGGTGAAGATAAAGGAGAAGAGGTCGTTGTTGAAGAAAGCGCCAATGATAAAACGACTGAAAACATGAACAAAAACAACGATAGTAAGCATGAGTAAGGAAGCTTTTTTATTATGACAAAAGAAGAGTTTACAAAATATATTGAAGAGAATTATGGCGTCACGCCTGACAATCCTTTTAAAGATGTTGATGCGCTTATCTTTCGCCATAAACATAACAGAAAGTGGTTTGCTCTTATTATGCAAGTATCAAGCGATAAAATCACTGGGTTTAAAAGTAATGGCAAAGTAAAAAAATTAGATATCTTAGACATAAAAACTGACCCTCTTATTAGAGGAGATTTGTTGAAGAAAAAGGGCGTATATGTTGCCTATCACATGAATAAAGTTCACTGGCTTACCATAAATTTAGAAGAGATAGACAAAAATGACTTAGAATTCTTGCTCGATTTAAGTTATAACTTGACGAAATAGGAAAATTTTTAAAGAGTGAATAAATATAAATTTTTGCGATAAGTTTTAAATTGTTATTAAAGATATCATTAAATTTGCTATCTTTTTTAGACTTTGTAACAAGTTTTTGATATTGTTTTAATTTTCAAGCTCTTTACTTTTTGTGCTCTTATATTTTTCTCTAATTTTGTATAAGCCATATGTTTAATTATGTTCTATTAGCCTTAAATTTTGCATATTTTATTATGTGCATGGAGGTTATATGGAAAAATATCAGATATATGAAGATATTAAAACTCGCACCAATGGTGATATATATGTCGGCGTGGTGGGACCTGTGAGGGTGGGCAAGTCAACTTTCATCTCAGAATTTATGAAGAAACTTGTCATTCCTAATATCGAAAACGAAAACAGCAAAAAACGCACGATTGATGAACTTCCGCAAAGTGCTGACGGTAAAACTATCATGACTACTCAGCCTCGTTTTGTGCCTAATGAGGCGGTTAAGATTGCAGTTGCGGATAAGATAAATTTGAAGGTTAGAATGATTGATTGCGTGGGCTATCTCGTGGCGGGCGCGATGGGGGTTAATGAGGACAACAAACCTCGCCTTGTGAAAACGCCATGGTCGAAAAAGGAGATGCCTTTTGAAGAGGCGGCGGAGTTAGGCACAAAAAAGGTGATTGAAGAACATTCCACAATCGGCATCGTGGTAACAACTGACGGAAGTGTGACAGACCTAGCAAGAGAGAACTATGTTGAGGCAGAAGAGGATATTGTTAGAGATGTAAAAAAATGTGGAAAGCCTTTTGTGATTGTTCTTAACACCAAAAATCCACAGAGCGCGGACAGCAAAAGACTTAGCCAAAACCTAGCGGAAAAGTATGACGCGCAGGTGGTTGCCATGAATGTTCAAGATATGAAAGAGGGCGATGTCGAGAGAATCTTTGAGAAGATGCTTCAAGAATTTCCTGTTACATCCATTAAGGTAAGCATGCCAAAATGGATTTCGGCGTTGCCATATTCAAATCCTATCATCAAAGAGATTGTTGGGGAAATTAAAAAGTTTGGCGGAGGGGTTAGAAAGATTGGCGACACAAAAAAGGATGCGCTTGTGTTCACAGAGAGTGAGCGGTTTGACCCGATAACTTTCTCAAATGTTGAAATGGGCGAGGGTGTTATCCGCTTTTCAGTCATTCCAAAGGAAAACCTTTTCTATCATGTGTTAAGCGAGGAGTGTGGCTTTACTATTAACGATGACTTTGAACTTGTTTCTTATATCAAGGATTTAGCTATCGCAAAACTTGAATATGATAAACTTAAAAACGCTCTCAATGACGCCGAAGAAAATGGGTATGGCATTGTTGTGCCAAAACAGAGCGAATTCACTCTTCAAGAGCCTGAGGTTGTGAAGCAAGGCAATCGCTACGGTGTGAAGATTAAGGCTAGCGCTCCAAGTTTGCATATAATAAAGGTGGATGTTGAAACAGAAGTCACTCCTCTTGTTGGAACAGAGGCTCAAAGCAAGGATTTAGTGAACTATCTAAACGAGCAGTTTGAAAATAGTCCAGAAGAAATTTGGGAAACCAATTTACTCGGAAAAAGTTTATCAAGTTTAGTAGGCGACAATATTTCTTCCAAAATTGTTATGATGCCACAGGATGCTCAACGCAAGATGCGAAAAACACTTTGTCGAATTATCAACGAAGGTAAGGGTGGAGTTTTGTGCATCTTATTATAAAGCGTATTTATTAAAATGTAAAAGAGAAGATTTCTTCTCTTTTTTATTGCCTATTTTTAAATTGTTTGTTAATTATGTCAATTTTGTGATAGAATATTTAAGAATATAGGAGGATTTATGGATTTAACATATAGAAAGAAGAACTTTTATGAGGAAGCGGACAAGCGCGAGATAAAAGAGTGTTTTGAGTTTGCAGAAGGGTATAAGAAGTTTTTAGATGTTGCAAAAACCGAGCGTGAGGCGTGTGAAAAAATTGTTGAAATGGCAAAAGAGGCAGGCTTTAAGGAATATAAGTTTGGCGATAAGATTTTGCCTCATGAAAAGCGCTATTTTGTCAATCGTGGCAAGAGTGTGGTGCTTTTTCGAGTGAATGAAAAGTTAGAAAATGGACTGAGAATTTTAGGCGCTCATATAGATAGTCCTCGCATTGACCTAAAAGCAAATCCTATCTATGAAGACAACGGCTTTTGCTTTTTAAAGACACATTATTATGGCGGAATAAAAAAGTATCAGTGGACAACAGTGCCTTTATCATTGCATGGCGTTGTTATTCGTCGTGATGGAACGCGTGTGGAAATAAATATAGGCGAAAAAGAGGACGAACCTATTTTCTATATTAATGACCTACTTCCACATCTAGGCAAAGCACAAATGACAAAGACAGGCGACAAAATTATCTCTGGTGAACAACTTAACCTTGTGTTTGGTGGTATGCCGAGCGATAATAGGGATGTTAAAGAAAAGATTAAGCAAAATGTTTTGAAAATTTTAAATGAAAAATACAACATCACGGAAGAGGATTTTTTGAGTGCGGAGCTTTCCGCAGTGCCAACAATGAAAGCGCGCGATGTTGGAATTGACAGAGCGTTTATTGCGGGATATGGTCATGATGACCGCTCTTGTGCATATCCAGCAGTTAAAGCGCTTTTTGAGGCGAGCGACAACTCAATGGCAATTCTTGTCGACAAAGAAGAGATAGGCAGTGAAGGGACAACAGGTATGAAGTGCAAGGTGTATGAGGATTTACTAGAAGAAATTTGCAAAAATTTTAAGGCAAACACAAGGCTTGTTAGAGCAAACTCAAAATGTCTTTCTGCCGATGTTGGGGCTTGTTATGACCCAAATTTTGCCGAGGTATTTGATGCTAGAAATTCTGCAATAATATCAAATGGTATAACAATAAATAAATTTACAGGCGCAGGTGGAAAAAGTGCGGGCAGTGATGCAAGTGCTGAATTGGTTGGAATTGTAAGAAAGATTTTTGCTGACAATAATATCACATGGCAAACAGCGGAATTGGGTAAGGTGGATGTTGGCGGAGGCGGAACGATTGCGAAGTTCTTGGCAAGTCTTAATATTGACACGCTTGATGTCGGCGTGCCGGTTATCTCTATGCACGCACCTTATGAACTTATCTCGAAAGCCGATTTATATTCCACATATCTAGC
>CALVZE010000019.1 GCA_944372445.1 uncultured Clostridia bacterium | reverse complement strand
CTTACAGGTGAAATAACCAAAGCAAAGGTTGGCTTATATATTGAAAGTGCGGAAGTTGAATATGGACAACAGCCTATGTATAATTACTCCATAGATTACGGCGACCTTGACTTGACTTACTATGATAAGAGTGATATAAGCGTGGATATAAAAGTTGTAAATGGCGAGTATTCTTCCTCAGGCAACCTAAAAGTTAAAGAAGAAGGCTATGACCTTTCTGCCACACTTAACGCTCGTGACTTTGAAATAGGCTATTATTATAGCGACCGTGTTGAACAAACAGACAAAATGCCAGCGCGTCTATTTGTTACTCCACGCACGCTTAATGTTCAGCAAAAAGATGTTCTTCTTAAAGATATCTTCACAAAACTCTATGACGGCACTAATAATGTTGTTATCAGAAATGAAAGCGATGAACTATTGTTCAATATTGGCAATTTAATCAGCGGAGATATAGTAGATATTGAAAGTGCCTTCTACGCTCAAACTCTTCCAGGCACGGGAATACAGGTCGCATTCACTTTGACAGGCAACGACGCAGAAAACTATGAGATGAATTCTTACTCAAACGGAGAGATTAAGTCAATCATCTTATACATCGACTTTGACTATCAAGCAGGCGAAGGTGAAATCATTGTGCCAAATGTCGACGAAGAAAAATTGTTAAACGGCGTAAAATATCCATTCACAGCCAATAATTACCTATCTTCAAATGCGATAGACGCAAACAAAGATGCCTTCCCAACAGCGCTAACAGGAAAAGAAGGGTTTACATTCAATGGTTGGACGCTTAATTTGACCGCACAAGAGAACACACAAGAGTGGACATATTTAAGCGATATGCTTTCTCGTCTAGGACTAACTTACACTTCAAGCGAAGGTGTTTACAGGGTTAATGTTGGAAACAACAACTCGACAATTCTATTCTTGGCAGAACTCTTGTCAAATGAAACCGATTATTTCCATATTTATGAAAACGAAGAGACAGCTCGCGTCACATTTACAGCTAACTATGTTGGCAACTCGTATTATCTAACCATAAATATGCAAGATGCAGAAGGTGAAAGTTTAGCCGGAAATTATTCTGACTTTGCAAGCATTTCGGTTAATGGCGAAACGATGATTTCTTCCACTTATCAGACAAGCGTAAATCATGGCGACCAAGTGGAAATTGTTGTTGAGCTTAAAGATTACATCAAGCTTTTAGGAGTGTTTAATGGCGAAGAAGAATTTAGTTTTGATAATGTAGAAGTAGATGGCAACACCATCACCTATACAATCAATTCTGTGACAAAGGAAAATGTTTTAGCATTTAGATTTAGCTATGACAATATTTCAATCGTTTTAGACCTTTCAGACTATGCTGGCGAAGTGAACTTTGAGGATGACAGATTTGTGCCTTTGACTGACAATAAGTATGTTTATACAACCTCTTGTGAAAATCTTATAAATGAGAACCTTACAACCTTGCCGAGCTTGTCAAGAGCAGGTTACAGTGTGGTCGGCTATCTCTTTAACGACGAGGTTACTGTTGAAAGCTCAGCCTTTGAAACAACACTACTTTTAGCTAATGCGGTTAAAACGGAAAATGGTTATGAACTTACCTATTCTCCTGTCTTTGAAGAACTTATAATTGATGTGGTTTTAGATTATAATTATGACAACAAGACGGCAACAATATCTGTTCCATATAATAGTGCGTTAAAAGATGCTCAGGGCTGGGAAGAAAGCCCAACGCGCGAAGGCTATGATTTTGTAAATTGGACTGATGAAAACGGAGATGTTGTTACAGGTGAAAGCATTTTGACAAATCCTAACGGCATGACTCTGACAGCAAATTGGAACATCTTGCAAAACTATATAACTCTTTCACTTGATGATAATTTAAGACTCACCTATGCAAGCGTAAACATAAGCTATGACAGAGAAACAGGAATTTACACCTTTGACGAGCTGAATTTTGGCGAAATTCTTTCCTTCACCTTACAGGCGGACGAGGGTTATGAAGTTGATGTTATCTCTTATATTAGAGATGATGAAACTATAAAAGTAGAGTTCGAAGAAACGGATAATGGTGCGGTTGTAAACTTTACAATGGTAGCTCCGCCTTATGTTGAAATGACAGCAACAAGTGCAGTTAAAAGAAACGATGTGACCGTAGAAGGTGAACACTTCTCGTTTACGGCTAGTATTGGTGAAGCTCAAATTGAAGTTGTGGAAAATTCATTTAGTGTCGATTCCGATGACATCTTCGATATAAATATAACAGTTGAAGATGGTTATGAATTTGCCAGGGTGGAAACTAACAACACTGATATCGGCATTGAACAGAAAATGGACGGCTCAAATATAATATTGACCATAAGTGGCGTTAGAAGAGATACCTTAATCATAATAGTCACAACAGAACGCGAAAATGAAATTATATTTACCTTTGATAATAATGAAGCACTTGAAAGACTTATCGCTAATAACTATCAAATAGATGTTGAAAAGGTTGCTTATGTAAAAACGGGAGAGGATTTAAATGTTTATCTCAATCTTAAAGAGGGCTATCTTGCAAACGACATCGTCTTTGCATTTAGCGGTGGACAAGAGCAAGATGTTACATTCACTCTTATAGAAGAAGAAGGAAATACGTATGGCTACTATCAATTTAGCATTGAAAATATTGTTCGAGATGGTGTGGTAACCATTGCGATAGGGTATAAAACTTACGAGATTAAAACAGCATTATTGGTATATGATGAAAATGGCGTGCTTGTAGAAGATGAAGACATTTTAAGTGCATTTACCGTGCTTGTAAATAAGCAAACATCAGTTGAAGCGAATTATGATTCTATTGTAACATTAGAATCTTCGACCTCACTTGATGACTATAATTTTGCTGGTTGGTCGAGAGATGGAAGCACGATTATAGGCACAGAAAGCCCATTTGATTTAACTGTGACCATGGACGAAACGATATATGCCATCTTCTCAAAGGCAGAGTTCAGAGTTTCGCTCAATGCGTATAGTTATTATGTTCTCAATCAAGAATATGAGAACAAAGATTTGGAAGAGGAAGTATACAAGTTAATTTATGCACCTTTCTTTGAGGACGGCACGGAAGTATATCAAACGTATATCTACTATGGTTTAAGCAAAAATATCGTGTTGCGTGTTCCAGAAGGCTACACCTTCCTCGGCTATGGCTATATCTTAAATGCAGAGTATAATCAAGCAGAACTTGTAAGAGGCTACTTTGACTATGCTTACAGACCTTCCAGCACCGAAACTGTAATTGAAATTACTCTTGACACCTTATACATGCTTGAAAAGGGCTTTGGCGCCACAAACAACTTTGTGCCATTCTTCGTTGCACTAGCTCCAAACGCTATCAACTTCAATATCAATTCATATTTAGACTTTGATGGACTTGTGGAAGATGATAGCTCAGTTGGAGATATCACTTTGATTGGGTATGAGGATGGAGTGGTTCAATATGTCAATGAATATGGCTATGTTGAAGGCACGCTCAATCACTATAAAGACTATAACGGAGAAGGTGGCAAAGCAAACTTTACTCTTACCACAAACACCAACAGCGAGGTATATTTGAAGATTGGTGTGACGCGCAATGGCTATAATTTGTCAAGAGTTACCACAAACAACAACAGGCTTGTGACCATTGAGCATATTGGCGAGTATGTTGAAAACGGAAAGACTTATGCTATTTATAGGCTTTATAATATCATTGCTAGCGAAAATGAATTAGACATCAATATCTATTTTGAGCCACAAAAGAACATAATTGATATTAACTTCAAGAATGAAAGAGGCGTGATTGTAGAAGGCGGAAATCTCTTCTTAGAGGTTGATGACGAAATGGACAAAAAGGTTTGGGGAAATGGTTCCAACTTCTCCACACTTCAAGTTGTCGGCTTTACTGATACCTATTTCGGTGTTGTGGCATATATTAGGCTTGGCTTTGAAATTAGTCTTGAAAATATCAGTTTGACTTATAACAAAGAGATGTTGACTGTTTCTGAGATAAGAGGCTATAAGCTTGACTTTGCAGAAAACAACTATAACTATGTGATTTACTTCAATGTCAGCGCTCTTTCGGCTAGCACAGAGATTTCAATCAATCTTGAACCGCAAACCTATCGCGTAGTTCTCAATGATTTATCTCTTGATAGCCTTGTGCTTGCAGTTATAGACAATGTAAAATTCCATGAAACCTTGGATTTAAGTGTAAATAATAGCGAAAACATCACTTCAAGTCTTGGCTATACGAACGGCATGCTCAATATTGTGCAATCTAAAAATGACTACACCTTTGCAGGCTACTTTACTTATGCTGGCGGTAAAGGCAAGCAATACATCAATTCGACAGGTCAGACGCTTGTTGAGTTCATGGAAACAGGTTATAGCTTAAATGAAAATACTGGTCGTTATGAGCTTAGCGATAATGCATATATTGACACAGATGGCGTAATGACAATTAACCTCTATCTATATTGGTCCTTCTTAAAGACACAGATAACCTTCTCAATCACTCCAAATATTCGAGCAAATATCACCGCCGAGGATTTAGTGGAGGGAGTGAACATCAGCAACTCTTGGTTCAACGAAGAAATGCCGTTGTATATCGAAGTGGCATTTAATACCAACATCACAATAACGGCTCCTGAAATTGAGGGCTATAAGTTCTATAAATTTGTCATCAAACAAAGAGATGCCAACAACAACTATCTTGCTGATGTTGTAAGTTACACCAATGATGTGCCATGGTCAACAAATGAGCGTGATAGAATTGTTGAAATAACTATTGAAGTTTATTACTTTGCTAAGGTCAATGTCACTCTTTCCGGCGGTGTTATGGAATACGCTATCGGTCAGGCACATGATGATATGTATGCCGAAGCACTGTTAAATGAGGGCTACGTTGACACGACAAAAGAATTTACTTTGACCGCACTTGACTCAGATGGATATGACTTTAATTATTGGTATAAAGTTTCCACTCAGGAAAGGTATAACGGAAAGGTATTTACTGACAAGATAGACACCTATGCAAACTATATCCTTGCCGTTCAAGGAAAGAAAGTTACTTTGAGTTTCAGCGAATACGATGCCACATCTGGCTATATTGCGAACATGATAGTTAAAAACATCTCCAACATTCAGACACCTGTAACGCTCGGACACCTTGAAAATGGTAGCTTTAAAAAAGACATTTTAACCTATGATGTTAGAGTCGGTGACACATTGACCTTTATGGTCAAGGTTGATTATGGCTTTGGTGTAAGTTGGAACTTAGAAAACATTGAGCTATACAATATTGACTCAAACTATCTCTACTTCACCATGGAAGTGACGGGCGATATGGCAGAGTCCGTTGTTCCGATTCGTCCAGAGTTTATCGGCGAAAGCATGGCAATCTATATCTATAAAAGCTTTGCTGATAAAGATATTATTGAAAGTGCAACAGACAATAACGATGCAGATTTTGCAGGTTATGTGACCTATGAAGGCGAGGCGATGGAGGTTGTGTTAAGAGGAATAGGCTCTGATTTGACCCTGGGCATAGTAGTAAACGCTCGCTATAATATAACTAACATTGAGATTATAAATTACTACGGCACAACAATTAATGTCATGGACAATTATGATAAACAAGCTGGCTCTTTATACTTCACAAGAGAGGAAATTGACGAAAACTATCTTGCCGGAACAATAAGGCTAGGCATAGAATTTGAAAGATTGTATCACGAGATGACCTTGATTGAAGAGCAAGGAACAGGTGCAAAAGATGATCCATATCTTATCTACACTGCGGAAGATTTGACCTATTACATGGCAAAGATTAACAGTGGTGCTGTAAGCGAAAGCGGTCGCTTCTATGAACTTGCAAGCTACAAGGTTATGGCAGATATATCTCTTGGCGAAAAGTTCTGGACGCCTATCGGCACAACTGAACATCCATTCAATGGCACTTTCAGCTTTAACGGACATGTGATTTCTGACATCTATCTTGCTAAATATTACAATCCAACAAGTTACGGCGGACTATTTGGTGTCATCGGCTATGACGCTAAGATTTATAGAAACGAAGAAAGTTATTGGTATATCTATATAATCATAGTGATAATCGTCATTTTGCTTATACTTTTAATCATCCTTTTAATCTACAACAAGAAAAAGAAGGAAAAGCGAGAAGAGTTAAATACCAAATAGGGCAAATAAAATAGAAGTCATATAAATATAATAAAACAAGGAGGCAATATGTCTATTTTCCTTGTTTTATTTTTTATGGGGCTTGTGCAAGGGTTGACGGAGTTTTTGCCGGTGTCATCCAGCGGACATCTTGTGCTACTAGCTAATATATTCAATGTGGAAGAAAGTTTGTTTATCTCCATTCTTCTGCATGTTGCAACGCTTCTTTCTATATGCGTTGTATTTTATAAAGATATATTTGCTCTTCTTAGACATCCTTTTTCAAAAAACACATTAATGCTTGTGGTGGCGACAATACCCACTTGTTTAATTGCACTTGTGCTTATGCCGTTTATAAAGTCCTCTTTTGGAGGCGGTTTTCTTCCCGTTGCGTTTTTGATAACCGCAACCATTCTTGTTATAACAGAGTTATTTGCTAAAAACACAAAAGAATTTTCATATAAAACGGCGATTATTATGGGTATAGCGCAAGGTTTTGCAGTTTTTCCTGGCATTTCGCGTTCGGGGGCAACAATTTCGGCAGGTCTTTTATCTAAGGGCGATAAAAAGGAGTGCGCTAAATTTTCTTTTTTGATGAGCATTCCAATTATACTTCTTTCTCTTATTATGGAAATTTATGAAGGAATTAGTGGCGGGATTAACATATCTTATCCTATTTCCGCCATAATCATCTCTTTTATAGTCGCCTTTTTAAGCGGTATCTTTGCCATAAAATTTATGATGAAACTGACAGAAAAGGGCAAACTTTGGTGGTTCTCTTGCTATCTTCTTCTTTTAAGTCTTGTAACATTTTTTATTGTGTAATACTGTCATTACAAGTTATGCCTGTGTCATTCTGAACAGGAGCGCTTGGCGTTCCGTCGTCAAAGGATCTAAAAGAGTCATCTTTATTTCTTTTTAACAAAAATTCAAAAAAAAGAATAAAATATATAGAATAAAACAGAGTTTAGCTTTCATATAAATGCGATAAAGGAAGCTGAATGGAGTTTTATAAATTTTCAATTGAAAAGTGTCTATCTTTGATGTCGTCAAGGGCTAGCGGGCTTAAACTTGACGAAGTTAATATGCGTATGTCAAAAAGTAAGGAAAAGCAAATAGAACATGGAAAAAAGACTAACTTATTTATAAAATTTTTAGCACAATTAAAAGAACTCATGGTGCTAATACTTTTAATTTCCGCCATTGTTTCCATAGTCATAGGCATCATTGAAAATTCTCCAAGTGAAATAGTAGACGGGGCGATAATACTTGGCATAGTTGTCATGAACGCTATTTTTGGTGTTGTGCAGGAATATAAAACAGAAAAGGCGATTGAAAGTCTAAAAAAGATGACAGAGGCGTCCACACTTGTTCTAAGAGATAGAAAAGTGGAGAAAATTCCAAGTAAGAGTCTTGTGCATGGCGATATTGTGGTGCTGGAAGCTGGCTCCATTGTGCCGGCTGATTTAAGACTTATTGAGAGTGCCAATTTGAAAATCAATGAGTCGGCATTAACAGGTGAGAGCGAAGCGGTGACAAAAAGCGCTGACATTGACTATTCGGTTGACATGGCAATAGCCGACCGAAAAAATATTGCCTATCTTGGAAGTGTTGTGGAAAATGGTCATGCCAAGGGCATAGTTATGTTGCTTGGCAAAGAAACAGAATTTGGAAAGATTGCCGAGAGCTTAAAGGAAACAAAAAAGGAACTCACCCCTCTTCAAAAAAATATTCAGTCCGTTGGAAAAGTTTTGACATATTTAATTCTTCTCATTGCCTCAATCACTTTTGTTTTGGAGGCGATAGCAAGACCGACTGAAATATTGAACGCCTTTTTAACAGCGGTGGCTATATCTGTTGCTGCCATTCCTGAAAGTATGCCGGCGGTTATTACGATAATCATGAGTTTAGGTATAGCAGAGCTAAGCAAGCAAAAGGCGATTGTCAAAAAAATGCATGCGGTGGAAACGCTTGGGTGTTGTGATGTTATATGCTCTGATAAAACAGGCACTATTACTGAAAATAAGATGACAGTTGAAGAAGTTTGGTCGAATTTCGATGAAAAAAGCGCCTATTTTGACCTCTTATTAAAGGACATGGTGCTATGTAATGATGGGCAGTTAGGTAGTGCCGGCTATGTTGGAGATTCGACCGAGGTTGCACTTTTAAATTATGCCAAAACCAGGGGAGTGTTAAAGGAGAAGGAAAACGAAAAGCGCTTAAAGGAAATATCTTTTTCTTCTGAGCGTAAGATGATGAGCACTTTGAATTTGGTTGGCGAAAGAAAGGTTGTCTTTGTCAAAGGCGCAATAGATAGAATATTAAATAAATGCGACAAAATCGCCACCTCTAACGGCATAATCAATCTAAGCAAAGAAAAACGAAAAGAGATACTATCTATCAATTCGAAAATGTGCAAGGGTGCTTTGAGAGTGCTAAGTTTTGCCTATAAAGAAAGCAACGATTTAGATGAGAATAACCTTATTTTTCTCGGATTGGTCGGCATGATAGACCCACCGAGAAAGGAAATTCAAGAAGCTGTTTTAAGATGTAGGCAGGCAGGTATGCGACCTATTATGATTACAGGTGACTACAAGGACACCGCCTTTGCAATAGCCGAAAAGATAGGTATCGCAGGCACTATGAAAGAAGTTATGTCTGGCGATGATATAGACAAATGCTCAGAAGAAGAATTTTTAAAAGCTGTTGAAAAGATTTCGGTGTTTGCGCGCGTCAGTCCTCAGCACAAAGAAAAAATTGTGGAAGCCTTAAAGAAAAATGGACATAATGTTGCTATGACGGGTGATGGCGTCAATGATGCGCCGAGCATGAAAAAGGCGAACATCGGAATCGGCATGGGTAAAAGCGGAACAGATGTCACAAAAGAGGTTGCAGATTTAATTATCACAGATGACAACTTTGCGACGATTGTGATTGCGGTTGAGCAGGGCAGAAAGATTTACAGCAACATTCAAAAGACCATTAAGTTTTTGTTTTCTGCAAATATGGCAGAAATTTTAGCTCTATTTTTTGTGACTATACTCTTTCCAAACAAAACCTTTCTTCTGCCGGTGCAAATATTGTTTGTAAATCTAATCACAGACTCACTTCCTGCTATTGCTCTTGGTATGGAAAAGGTGGAAAGCGGGGCCATGAATGAAAAACCGAGAAACAAATCAAGCGGGCTTTTCTCAAATGGTGTAGGCACAAGCATAATAGTGTTAGGCACAATTCAAACCATTTTGACCTTGTCTGCATATATGATTGGGCTGTTTTGTTATAACGAATATGTTGCCATGACAATGGCTTTTTACACATTAAACTTCATCCAACTTTTCTATATGTTCACAGCGCGCTCAAAGGAGTGTTGTTTCAAATCCAATCCGTTTAAAAATAAGTTTTTCACGCTTTCAATGGTTGTCGGCTTTGGACTTCTTGCCCTTATTGCCACCACTTCCTTTAAAAATGTCTTAAAGCTCACCAGCCTTAACTTCTCTTGTTGGTTAATAGTTTTCCTACTTTCCGTTTCAATAATATTTATCGGCGAATTATATAAAGTAATCGAAAAAAAGCTTATATATAAAAAACACAAAAAATAAGTAAAAAAAACAATAAAAAACTTAAAAAAATCATATTTTTTAACAAAAACTCTAAATTTGAGCTATTTTTATGCCTGAATTCTAGGGTTTTTTAATATTTTAATTTATAGTTTTTTAATTTATTATTAATTTAATTTTTGCAAAAAAATATTTAAAATACATTTTAGATAATAAAATGAGCATTCTAAATAATTACAATTTTAAAATGAGTTAGCTAAAATTATGTTTACTTTTTTTAATCGGTATGTTAAAATATCAATATGAAAATTTCGGAGATAGTAAAGGGAGAAGATTTTTTTAAAAGAGGCAGGTTTCCACATGCTATACTTTTTCAAAGTGTTGACAAACGCTTAAATGAGGTTGCGCTTATCATGACTGCACTTGCCATAAATTATAAAACTTTCGAACTTTTCGATGAGGACAGCGCTGAGTATTTAAAGGTGAAAAAAGGTGCAGATATCGACATCAAAATTTATCCTAAAAATAACGAGAAGTTATTGGTGTCAGATTCTAATGAAATTGTCAGCGAAGTTTATATTAAGCCCGCTTTTCACGAAAATAAGGTTTTTATAATAGAAAATCTTGATATATCTACTGAACAAGCCCAGAATAAACTTTTAAAAGTTTTAGAAGAACCTCCAAAAAATGTCTATTTTCTAATAAGCTGTATGGAAGACGCCTTGGTTTTGCCGACCATTAAGTCTAGATGTCAAAAGATAGTGCTTGAAAAATTGCCGAAAGAAAGTTTTGATAAATTAATCAAAAATCCTCTTGCTGGCATGGTTAGCGAGGGGTATGTTGGACTTTATGAGGAGTATTCAAAAAAAGCCGACCTTGAAGAGGTGGTAGATACAGCCGTTAAACTTGTTGCAGAATTGAAAAACAGCGGACAAGTTTTGAAATTTTCTATAGATTTAATGCGTTTTAAAGATGATATTCGCCTAATTTTTAAAATTTACATTAGAGCCTTAGAAGATTTAATAAAAATAAAATCAGAAAAAGAGGAACTTTGCTCTCTTCCGCTATATATGGAGGCGCTTAAAAGCGTGGAAAGCGAATTTTCAATAAATGCCATTTGTGAAATAAATTCGCTTGTTTCAATGTTTATAAAAAAACGAGAGGCGAATGTCAACGAACAGGTGGCGGTTGAACAATTATTACTAAAAATCTTGGAGGTTAAATATATATGCAAATAGAAGTCGTAGGTGTCAAATTCAAAAATAGTAACCATATTTATAGTTTTTCTCCTAACAATTTGGAACTAAAAAGGGGAGATTACTGCATGGTCGAAACGGAGAAAGGGCGCGACCTAGGTGTGGTTGTCAAAGAAAAATATTTTATTAAGGCGGAAGAGCTTACAAGCGAATTAAAAAATGTCCTATTTAAAGCGACGGCTGAGCAGGTTAAAAAGGCGGAAGAATATGACAAAGAGGCTGAAAAGTTGATGCCGAAAGTTGTTGAAATTGTCAAGTCTTTCAACCTTGAAATGAAAGTTGTAAAAGTGGAAGCTGGTTTTGATAATAGCAAACTTATTATAAATTTTACTGCGGACAATCGCGTTGATTTTCGCGACCTTGTCAAAAAATTAGCAGAAACTTTCAAAACGCGTGTGGAGTTAAGGCAGATTGGGAGCCGTGACGAAGTTAGAATGCTGGGAGGTTTTGGTCCTTGCGGAAAGATTTGTTGTTGTGTGCAAAACTTTGGCGAATTTGACCATGTGTCTATGAAGATGGCTAAAAATCAAAATTTATCGTTAAATCCAAATAGTATCAGTGGACTTTGTGGAAAGCTTATGTGCTGTTTGGCTTATGAAAATTCGACCTATGTTGAGTCGCTTAGAGTCATGCCTAAAATAGGTAGCACGGTAAATACAAAAGACGGGCAGGGAACGGTTGTTTACAACGATTTATTAGATAGACAGGTTGATGTTAAATTTGTCAAGGGAGATGATAGTGAGATAAAGACTTTTGACCTTAGCGAAATAAAGTTTTAGTGAGGAAAGATGGAAGAGTTAGAGGATTTAGAGTGCAACAATCTTAAAATTTGGCAAGATAAAAAGCTTTACACCTTCACGAGCGATTCTGTTATTTTGGCTAATTTCATCAAGTTGAAAGCAAGTGAAACGGCGGTGGAGATTGGTGGTGGAAGTGGTGTTATATCTATACTTTTGACAGCAAAAAATAATGTAAAAAAGATAAAAATCTTTGAAATTCAAGAAAAAATGCAAAATTTATGCAAAAAAAACATTATTTTTAATAATTTACAAGACAAATTGGATTTAATTTGTGATGATGTGAAAAATTATAAAAAATATATTGATGTTGGCTCTATTGATGTTGTGTTTTCCAATCCGCCATTTTTTCCAATTTCTAATTATGCGATAAATGAGGTGAAAAGTATTGCAAAAGAAGAAAGATGTTTGTCACTTGGTGAGCTTGTCGATTGCGCAAGTGGTATGCTGAAATATGGTGGTCGATTTTATGTTGTATATAAGGCGGAGCGCATGGCCGAACTTATTGTGGCTTGTGAGGGCAAAAACTTGACGCTGAAAAAGATGTTTTTTACTGAGAACGGCAAGGGCATAATCAATTTAATTGTTGCCGAATTTCGAAAAGGTGGTGGCAAAGGTGTCAAAGTTTTGCCTAATCTTGTCACTAACAAAAGTGACGGAGAATTTTTAGAAGAACTAAAAACAAGAAAGTTTTTAGATTAGTAAAAAGGAGAAGTTATGAAGATAAAAATCAATTGCCATAGTTCTATTTGCGTGGACGAAGAATTTTATTTTGACCCGTTTGATGTGGATGACAAACCGCAAAACGCCAAACTAATTTTTATCACACACTCACATTTCGACCATTTGGACGTAAAATCTATAAAAAAAGTGATGAATGATAAAACTGTTTTTATTTGCACTGAGGATAGCAAAAAGATATTAGAAAAACACTTTAAAAATGAAATTGTTTTGGTTAAGCCGAATGAAAAAGGTGAAGTGTTAGGCGTGAAATACACAACTTTTCCTGCCTATAACTTTGGGCATCATCATTTTAAAGAATTGGGCTTTGTCGGTTACACTGTCATTATTAACAATGTGAGCTATACGGTTTGTGGTGACACCGATTTGACGGAAGAACTAGCCAAGGTCAAGACGGATGTTCTTCTTGTTCCAATCGGAGGAACTTTTACAATGGATGCCGAAAACGGCGCAAAGCTTGCTAATATTATAAAGCCTAAACTTGTCATTCCAACTCACTATAACCATATTGAAGGCACGGCGGACAAAAGCGCAGAAAAGGTGTTTTTGAAATTTTTAGACAAGAATATTCCTTATGAGTTTTTGATAAAGTAGTATTTTTGTTGTTGCAAGGCACAAACTTTAAAACAGCTCAATATTTGAAAAATTTTTCGTAAACACTTGTATTTTAAAAATTTATATGCTATAATGCTATGGACTTCGGATGTTCCGCTGAGGCTGGAAGCTTTATGAGCATCATGTCGAAAATCTGAAAAAAGGAGATAAGTCATGGCTAATATTATTGACCAAATTGAAAGAGAAAACATGAAAGAGAATCTTCCTGAGTTTTCTATCGGCGACACTGTAAAAGTCAATGTCAAAATCAAAGAAGGCGACAAGGAAAGAATTCAAGCTTTTGAAGGCGTGGTTATAGCTAGAAAGAACGGTGGAATTAGAGAAACTTTCACTGTAAGAAAAATTTCTTATGGCGTTGGTGTGGAAAAAACTTATCCTATCCACTCACCAAAGATTGCTAGCATTGAAGTGACCAGAAAAGGCAAGCCAAACAGAGCAAAACTTTATTATGTTAGAAATCTCACAGGTAAAGCGGCTAAGGTTAAAGCAGCAGATAACAAATAAGGGAGAACGGTTGTTCTCTTTTTTGTATATATAATAGTAAATTAATTTTGATTATATAGGAGATAATATGAAGGTTGTTTTTTGGAAACATCATACTGAACTTTTTTGGGGTGGAACCATAATAATATTTTTAGCATTATCATTTTTTATAATAGGATTAATTTTTACGATTTTAAATATGAATTATTTTCCAATTTTGCTAGTAGGAATAATTTTATGTATTCTAGCGTTAAATATGTTTTTTTGTGAAAAACGAACTTTATCAAAGGTAATTTATTCCGAAGAAGGCATAGAGTGGAAATGGTTGAATAAAAGCATTGATTATATTAAATGGAGCGAAATTACAGATGTAAAAGCCATATCTCATGGCGCCACAGTTTATAATTTATCTTTCATTGCTAGAGATAGGCATATAGATGTTGGTTTAACAAAAAAAATGTATAATGCAATTATGATTGTTTGTCCTGAGCCAAATATAAAATTTCAAATAAAGAGTTTAAGAGAATTCAAGCATCTTCATAAAAATGATGAATAATAAAGGAAACTATAAGTATTTAACTGAAAGTTTTTTATAGTTGAATGTTATTGTAAGTTATGATAACTTTTTTCCAAATCTTTTGTAGTATATGGGTTTATGACTTTTTACTTGATTTTATTATATAAATTTGCTTTTAAGTTTGTTTTTTATTATAATATGCTTAGGTGATTGGAGTTTTATGAAGAAAAATTTAAAAGCAATTTTGGTTGCATCTATTATTTTAATAATAATTGGAATATGTGTTTTTTCGTTAGAAAATTATATTGGGATAGATTCGCAAAGCGTTATGTTTATAATATTCTCAGTGCTCTGCGGTCTGTATCTAATAGGACTCATGGTGTTTTTTATTTTAAACAAGCGAAAGGCGGTCATTAAAATTGTTGAGTTTAATGCTCCTTTCGACATGACGCCTGCCGATGCGGGATATGTTATTGACAAAACTGTCGACGATAAAGACATCAGCGCGCTCTTAATCTATTGGGCGGATAGAGAATATCTTGAAGTCAGCGAGGTGGATAAAAAGACCATAATTTTAAAAAAGTTGAAAGACGCTGACGACAAGATGAAAAATTATGAAAAATTGATGTTTAACACCATTTTTAGCAAGGCAAGCGAGGTTAATCTAAAAGACTTGCCAAATCTTATTAAGCCTATTGCGACAAATATCAAAAACGAGATAAAAAATGAAAACCATAAAAAATATTTTAGTGCCAAGGTGGAGAGTGTGTCTATGTGGTTTACATTAGGCATAACCTTGACGCTTGTCTTTCTCTCCTATTTTTTTGGCAACGGCGGAACGCCTTCAATTGTTTTAGGAATTATGATATTTTTGTTAAGCACTTTCTTTTCTTCTGTGGCAAACAAGGTATATTTGCAAAGAAAACTAAAAATGATTGTTTTGTATATTGTTGGCATTATACTGTTTTTAATTCTATCGGCTTTAAACATTGTGTTTTCTATAAATAATTTTTATGTCACCATTTTAATCGCCATAGTGTCACTGCTTTGCCTTGTGACATATATTCTTTGTCCATTACTTGAATATCACAACAAAGACGGCAAAAGGGTTATCGGTCAATTATTAGGGCTAAGAAAATATATAGAAGTTGCAGAAAAGGAAAGAATAGAGGCGCTCATCAAAGAAAATCCAAAACATTTTTATGATGTTATATCGTTTGCGTCCGTTCTAAACGTCAGCAACAAGTGGATAGAAAAATATAATTTTGCAAAAACGATAAGCAAAAAAGAAAGACGCGAAACGGCGCTGGCAATAGGAGTGCTGGTAGGTATTTTCCTGCTAGGAGAAGGCGTGGCTGTATTTGGCGATTTATTTGGCTCTTCAAAGAAAAAGAAAAGAAAAACTTAGACCGTCTCACCGCGGAAGTTTTAAAAATTGTTAAGGTTATGTTTTAAATTTTTGGCCTAATAATAAAAAGAAAAGCAAATATAAGAATTTTCAAAATTCAACAAATTTAGGTGTTTTCAAAAATTTTAAAAAAATGCTTAAAATTGCTTGACAATAGGTTTTTTATTTTGTATATTATTAATGTAACTTTATACCATACCAAAGAAATTAAGGTTACTAAAACATGGGATTTCCCGCAAGGGACCCGCAAAGCTCTAAGCTCGCAATTAATTTTGCGGGCTTATCTTTTAAATTGAGGTAAAGAAGGAGGAAGAATGAAATATAGATTGGCGTTAGATATCGGCATTGCATCTGTGGGCTGGAGCGTTTTAGTGCTTGACGAAAAAGACAATCCTTGTCGCATAGAAAATTTGGGAGTAAGAAAATTTATTCCGGCAGAAGTGCCAAAAACAGGTGATTCTCCTGCTGTTCAAAGAAGGCAGGCGCGTGGAATTAGACGAAATATCAGGCGCAAAAAGATGCGACTAACAAAGTTAAAAGCCTTTCTTAAAGATACCATTTTAGCAGGAAAAGAATTGTCGTTTGTGCCATGTGATATCTATAAGCTTCGCGCAGAGGCGCTTGATAGAAAATTATCAAACGAAGAATTGGCACAGGTTTTATATTCTATTTTTAAACATAGAGGATTTAAATCAAATAGGAAGAGCGAGTGTGTCGGTTCGGAAGTAGAAAAAGAACTGTCGACAATAAAACAAAACAGCGAAAAGGCAAAAAACTATCGCACTGTCGGTGAGATGTTTTATAAATGTAATGACTATTTTGAAGAAAGAGAAAAGCAGGTGAGCGATGAAGTTAAAAAGTATCGCGTCTATTTTGTTAGAAATAAAGCCGACAGCGTGAAAAACACCCTACTTCGTGACGATATTTTAAATGAAATCATAACAATTTTGAATGTTCAGAAAAATTACAATCCGCTTATAACGCCTGAATTTATTGAAAAGATAGAGCATTACTTTACATACCAAAAATCCTATGACAAAGGACCAGACTTTCCGAGTAAATATCGTGTTGATTTTAATGTCGGTCATTGCACATTCTTTGCTGAGGAAAAGCGTGCACCGAAAGGTGCGTTCAGTTATGAATATTTTACAGCGCTTTGTGATATCAACAATTTTAAGCTTAACGGCAATCCTTTAACGGAAGAGGCAAGGAAAAAACTCATAAACGCCTTTTTAACCACAAAAGAAGTCAAGAGCGATAAAATAAAGAAACTTTTAAATATCGGTGAAGACGATGTTTTGACGGGCAAAAGTGGGTTAGATAAAAAGGGCAGGGTGATATTTAAACGACCTTTTTCTTATGATGTTTTAAAGGTTCTAGACCTAGACAATCCACTAGAACATCAAGAACTAATTGACGAAATTGCCAAGATTTTTTCGTTATACAAAATGGATGATAGACGCTTAAAAGAGTTATCTCAAAGTGAGATTACGAAAGATTTGCCAAAAGACAAACTTTTAGAGTTAATTGCGCTTGATACTAATAAATTTGGAAATTTAAGCGTTAAGGCGTTGAAACTTCTGTTGCCATATCTAGAACGGGGAGATATTTATACAACAGCAGTTGAAAAAGCAGGACTAAAACAAAATTTTGGAGAAAGAACAAGAAAATTAAGCTACAACCTATTGCCAGAAATTGAGGACATCACTTCTCCTGTTGTTAAACGCTCTGTGTCGCAAACGATAAAAACAGTCAACGCGATAATCGATAGATATGGCTCTCCAACCTCCATATATGTGGAACTTGCACGCGATATGAGTAGGTCGTTTGAGGAACGAAAAAAGTTAGAAAGAGAGATAAATGACAATTTAAAGAACAAAGAGAATATACTTAAAAGGTTGAAAGATGAATTTGGTATATTAGCGCCAACAGGAGAGGATGTCTTAAAATTTAGGCTATACGAAGAACAGGGAGGTCTATGTCTTTATAGCGGAAAAGAATTGTTGAAAGTTTTAGGTTCTATGGCGAATATCTTGTCAAATAACAACACGCAAATTGACCATATCATCCCTTATAGTCGTTCTTATGATGACAGTTATTCAAACAAAGTGCTTGTTTTAAGCGATGAAAATGCGATGAAGGGCAACAGAATACCTTTTGAGTATTTTGGGCATGACGAAACAAGGTGGAAGGATTTTGAAGAACGAATAAATTCAAATAAAAATATTTCCTCCAAGAAGAAAGCGCGTTTGTTGAAGAAATCTCTTTCAAAGACAGAAGAAGAGGAGTTGAACAGCAGGGCGCTCAACGATACGCGATATATATCTAAGTTTATAAAAAATCTATTCGAAAATCATCTATTGTTTGAAGGAAAAAATAAAAGACCGGTAAGAACGGTCAATGGAGTCATGACGAATTTTATGAGAAAGTTATGGCGTCTTCCTAAGAATAGATTTGAGAGTGATTTGCATCATGCTGTTGACGCTTGTATTGTTGGATGTGTCGATAACGGTATGGTCATGCGCGTATCTAAATATCTTCAAAAATGCAATTCCAGAAAGCTGAAAGAAAGAGATGCTTTAATTGATAAATCAACAGGAGAGATTTTTGATGACGAGGCAATAATTAAAGCCTTTGGTGAGAACTATCAACTGCCTTATCCGTCATATAAGGAGGAACTTTTAGCGCGCACTTCAAGCACAATTCCAGCGGAAGTCTTGCAAAGATTAGGCTATTCAGAGGATGAAATTTTAGCGGTAAAGCCTATTTTTGTCAGCAGAATGGTTAATCATAAAGTGACTGGTGCCATGCATGCCGATACGGTCAGAAGCAAAAAGCTACTGTATTCAAATCCGGGCAAATTAACTGCATTAACTAAAACCTCAATCAAAGAATTAAAATTAAAACGCCTTCCGAATGGTGAGTTTGGCGAAATTGAAAATTATCCTCAGAAATTTATCAATGACGACCCTGCGCTTTACAAGGCACTTCGAAATCGTCTTATTGAGTTTGACGGCAATGCTAAACTAGCCTTTAAAGAACCTTTCTATAAGCCTTCTAAATCAGGAAAATTTATGAACGAAGTTAAAAAAGTTAAGCTTGAAAGCACTGTTGGAACCATCATCGAAAAGAATGGTGGAATTGTGGAAAACAAGACCATGATAAGAATTGATGTGTTTGAAAAAGGTGGCAAGTATTACTTAATTCCTGTCTATGTCATAGATTATTACAACAAAAACTTGCCAAACAAGATTTGTAAGGCGCATAAGACAGAGGAAGAGTGGTCGATAGTTGATGAAACATACACATTTAAATTTTCACTTTTTCAAAATGACCTTATTAAAATTGCCAGCAAAAACGGTTTCAACTTTAAGGTGATGGACAAAAAGGCAGATAGAGCGGATGTGACTTTAAATGAAATCTTTGTCTATTATAATAGTGCTGATAGAAGTTCTGCTGCAATATCAGTCCAAACAGTTGACGGGAAATATGTTTGCAATGGTATAGGTATTCAAAATTTAACTTTGTTTGAAAAATATGAGGTCGATGTTTTAGGAAATGTTCGCAAAGTGGAAAAAGAAACACGCAAGGAGTTTAAATAATGGCATTTTACAACCTTTTTGTTGGCAGTGAGGCGCATATAAGTGTTAAAAACAACCAATTGAAATTGAAAAATACAGAGAAAGAAGAAATATATCCGATTGAAGATATAAACAGCATAATTATAGAAAACTTACAATCTAGCATTACCACTTTCACTCTCTCCAAACTTGCTCAAAGCAAAGTTGTTGTTTATCTTTGTGATGAAAAGCATTTGCCGTGTGCATACCTTTTGCCATATTATTCGCATTTTAGCCAAAGTAAAATTTTTCAAACTCAAATTGATTTGCCTGCGCCGTTAAGAAAAAACTTATGGAAAGAGATTGTTAAACATAAAATTCAAAATCAAAATATCTGCCTTAAATTATGCGATAAAAAAGAGAAGTTGTCGTCATACATAAACAAAATTAAAAGCGATGATGCCACAAACATGGAAGCGGTATCTGCTAGCGTATATTTTAAAGAACTTTTTGGCGATAAATTCACGCGAGCGCAAGATAACAGCATTAATTCCGCGCTCAATTATGGCTATGCAATTTTGAGAGGGGCTGTAGCAAGAAATATTGTAAGTCACGGCTTACTTCCGTTTTTAGGACTAAAACATTCTAACACTTTCAATAATTATAACCTTGCTGATGACTTGATAGAGGTGTTTCGTCCATTTGTTGATTTATGTGTTTATGAAAATTATGATTTAAAATTTAATAAGGATTATAAAATGATGCTTTTTGATGTTTTAAATGCAGACTGTGAAATCGGTGGTGCGAAATATTCTCTTTCTTATGCCGTTGAACTTTTTATTCAATCTTTTTCTCTTTCGCTCTCAGAGAAAAAAGATGTTTTGAAATTTCCCAAATTACTAAAACTTAAAAGACACGAATATGAGTAATAAGATTATGAGATTGTTAGTGTTTTTTGATTTGCCTGTTAAAACAAAGGAGGAGCGAAAACAGGCAACTGATTTTAGAAAGTTTTTGATTGACGATGGATACTATATGATTCAATTTTCATTATATGGCAGAATATGCGGAACAATTGAAAATGCAGAACAACATGAGCAAAAACTCTACTATCATCTACCTAAAAGCGGGTCGATTAGGTGTTTGACGGTGACGGAAAAACAATATGCCAGCATTAAGGTGCTATTAGGAAACAAGCATAAAAAGGACAGGCATATAGCAGATGGACAACTATCATTTTTTTAAAAAAATCAAAATATTTTAAGGAAAAACAACCAAGTTTTATAAATTTTTAGAAAAATTAAAATATATAAAAAGCCCTAGACAAAGCGAAAACACGCTCGTCTAGGACTTTTTTTAGTTTCCCTATTATACCATACCAAAGAAATTAAGGGAACTAAAATCCATCGATACTAATAGCAACAGGCATATCAATTATACCATACCAAAGAAATTAAGGGAACTAAAATAAGAATTGACACACTGTGAGGTATACATATATTATACCATACCAAAGAAATTAAGGGAACTAAAATAAGCGTTTGAGTTGTGACATTGCCAATATTATTATACCATACCAAAGAAATTAAGGGAACTAAAATACCTGCTAATGCTGTTCCAACCGCATCTCGATTATACCATACCAAAGAAATTAAGGGAACTAAAATGTTATACATTTGTCAACTAATTTACGCAAAATTATACCATACCAAAGAAATTAAGGGAACTAAAATTATTTTTAGTTGCATTTTCAAATTTTAATTATTATACCATACCAAAGAAATTAAGGGAACTAAAATCCTAAGCAAGAACGGGTTCATCATTTCCCCATTATACCATACCAAAGAAATTAAGGGAACTAAAATAGTTTTCTATTTGATATTCTATTTGTTCTCATTATACCATACCAAAGAAATTAAGGGAACTAAAATTCATTTTTTGCGTTTTAGCCATATTCCCTCATTATACCATACCAAAGAAATTAAGGGAACTAAAATGCAAATAGCACTCCTGTTTTTGAATAAGTAATTATACCATACCAAAGAAATTAAGGGAACTAAAATCTTTAAAGTTATCAGAATTAAGTCTTTCGTATTATGCCATACCAAACTTTGCGAGCTATATATGTAAAAAAATATAAGTGCTCAAAAAAACACCCAAACTTTAACTCAATTTCCACGGTATGGAAAAAAAGAATTGTCTACTAGGGCAATTCAAAAAACATTAATTAATTCTCTTATTGGTATTAAAAAGAAAAAGCGGACATGCACAAATCCACTTTTAATATAAGTATATCAATTTTAAAACTTTAAGTCAAACAAAATGAGGTGAAAAATGAAAATTTATAGCAAAAGACATGAAAGAGTTTTAAGCTTGATTGACAATATGAACAAGACAACCAAAGAACACATGAAGTATTTTAAAAGCCAGTAATAAAAATAGGACAACACTAGTGATTGATGAAGATAAGGTAAAAAACAAAAAACAGGTAGAATTGTTGAGGATTTTGTGCATTGTGAAGATACAAGTCAATATCTTAAAGGATATGAAGAAATAAAACAAAATCCTGATAAATCTAATCAAGACCCAATGTATTTAAAAAGTCCTAGGAAAATTCCTAAGACTCTTGTAAAGCCATATAATAAAGATTTAACTATGCCACAATCATTAAAAGATAGATATAGTAAAAACAATAAAAAATAAAAAAAGATTACAATTCGAACCTTTCGTTCATATCTTGCTTTGCAAGACCAGAGTAACCTTTCATGATTGATATATCACAATGTAATACTATTTGTCAATAGTTTAATGAAAAAATAACTGTTGTTTTACAATAAGTTTGTTAAAAACTTAGATTGTTTAAGCTTTTGTAAACAGATTTTTTAGTCGATAGTCTATTTAAAAAGAATTTGGAGAGGAGGCTATGGCTATCATCAGATGGACTACTGGAAGTGGTTTATAGTGTAAAGCGAAGTAAATATATTAATGTGGAAAATATCGCTTTTAAATTGGGTTAAAAAGAGTTAGAGATAGTATTAATTAGTGAAAAGGATTGTCTTAATGAGTTTAAGTGTGGTAAAATGTTTTATGGTAAGGTAATTATGGTAGAGAGGAATAAAAGATGATTTATCCAAATAGAGGAATGAAAGAAAATGATTTTGCGGACCAATCGTATAGATTTAATTATCTAATTGAAATTTTACAAGACTTAAAGACTTCAGAAAATTATAAATATATTCAAGAAGCAGAAAATTATCTCTACAATAATAAATTACAAATATCAAAACGAGCAGCTCAAATCATAGAAGTTGCTCAAAAACGACTTGAAAATTTTTATGAAAATGGACTTTATGAAAGCCAAGATTTAAAACCATATTTAGGCAAGAAAATTAAAATTATATGTCTTGATAAAAGTATAGATGGAGTGTTTGTAAGTTTTGATTTAGAAAATAGCCTTTATAAATTAAATATATACTCAAATGAACAAAGCATAAAAATCTCGCCGCTAGAAATCATAAGGGTCGAACAAATTTAAAAAGATAGCAATATTCATAAGTTATCTTTTTTTTACACCCATCATTAAAGAAGGGCGCGCTAAGGGAAATAGTTTTAAAACAAAATCAAAACTTAATTTAATCGGTAAAGTTGACATATCTAAACAAAATGATATAAACTTGTTTAGTAAACAAATGTTGGACGGGCTGGCTAATTACAAAGACTATGAAGAATGTGTATATAAATCGGAGGGCTATATCGATTATGAAAGAATGGAAAGACATACCTGAGTTTAAAAAACTATGGGATGAGTCAATGAAAGACTATGAATATTTAAAGACACTAGAATACGACAAAAACAATGAGTTTGACACCCCGGAGCACAAACATTATGTAAAATGGTATAAAGTTTTATTTGATTTTACCAAAAAATACAGAAAAGAACACCCAGAGGAATTTGACGAAAACGGCAAATTTAAATCTTGATAAAAATTTTGAAAAGTAGGAGATAAGTAAGTGATAACTTTTGTGCCACCTTATTATTTAAAAAACAAAGATTGGTATTATTATGACCCGAGGTATGGTAGACATGGGTTGACCGATAAAGCAACGAAAAAGGCTGTTGAAAGTTATATTTGTCAGTTGCCCTATGCTGAATGGATAGAAGATAGATTGGTAATTTGTCATCAATCAATAGAAAAGTTTTCAAGAGAAGTTAATGAAGATGTAAGGGATTTTAAAGCGAACAAGCAACGCTACACATTTAAATTTGATGAAAAGCGCAACTGTAATGTCTTGGTTGCGGTGGATGGAGTAAAAATCAAAGGGAAATTATAAGTTTTTAATTTATTCCTCTCTAATAAGAGCGGATTCTTTCTTTTGGAATTATGTTTTGATTGTTTGAACCGCTTGTGTGAGAGTTTATAAAATATAATATAAGCTGTGAGGTTAAAATTTTGTTAGCATAAAATTTTAATAAATTCTTACGAATTTAGCGTGCTTTGCTCGATATCACAGTTTGAATGAACATCAGTCTCATACAAATGCGACTTTGTCGCGCTTGGTTTGACCTCCGATAATATAAAATGTGATGTTAAAATATAAGCAAGATAAATTTTGCTAACGAAAAATCACAATAAAATGAGTTGTCATGGTTTATAAGAATATCGGCCTTCACTCAAACACTTCACGCTTTGTTTGATATTTGATGATATTTTTTGTGTTATTTGACGAAAAGCATTGAAAATATTACAAATATACAAAATTTAATAAATAATTGTAAAGTTTTTTGATATTTTTTATAAAATTGTTTGGTT
>CALVZE010000018.1 GCA_944372445.1 uncultured Clostridia bacterium | reverse complement strand
AACAATGGCACCTCATACACAGTGTTAAGCGTTATGGTGGCAGACGAGATTGTAAACGACTCTGACAGAGCCTATTACATCGGCGACCTCATAGGAAGAGGCGACAATGTCACGATAAAGATATGCTTTGTAAGAAAGTCAAACACGATAAACGCAGAGATAGGTGGCTTTGCAGGGCTGTTAGAAAATAGCCAAGTGACAAACGCCTACACCTCACGAAGCGACTTTGGAAACACCATAGGCACAACACTTACCCACACTCACACAGACATCACAGACATCTCAACATGCCCAGACTGCGACGATGTGTTCATTTGGTAACTTAAAAGCTCTATCATTTAACGATAGAGCTTTTTTAGTTTAAAATTATTATTTCTTCTTCTAAATCAATTCCTACTTTATTTTTTATATAATCTATAAGGGCGCGGACGTCTATTGATTTAGCGTTGTCAACATTTACTATAAAGCCCGCATGCTTTTTTGAAATTTCAGCACCTCCAATTCTTACCCCTTTTAAGTTAAAACTATCTATGAGTTTTGCAGGAATGATATCGTTTTTTCGTTTAAATATGCTACCTGCACTAGGGTAATTTAAAGGCTGAGTACTTTTTCTACATTCAAAATAATATTTTTGCTTATTTTCAACAGTTTTTTTGTCGCTTTTGTTCAATATAATTTCACCGCCGAGAATTATTCCGCTTATGTTAGACTTTCGATAGGTAAATTGAATGTCATTTTTCTTTAACCAAACGACTTTATTATCATTTAAAACTTTCACGCGTCTTATGTAATCAAATATTGTATGTTCATATGCTCCGCCGTTCATATATACAAGTCCGCCAAAAGAGGCAGGCAATCCAAAGCTCCACTCTAAATTGGTCAAACTGTTTTCAAGACAAAATTTGTTTAGGCTAAACATATTAACACCAGCCTCAAAATAGACAAAATTTTCTTTTTTACTAATTTTATTAAAGTTTTTTAGCGATATCAAGATTGTGTCAAGGTCATAATCAGGAAATAGCAAATTGCTTCCATTTCCTAAAACAAAATACTTTAATTTATTGTTTTTGCATTCTTTTATTGTTCTTTTTAATTCAAATACATTTTTTGGAAAGAGAACTGTGCCTTTTCCGCCGATTTTAAAGGTATTAAAATTTTTTAAATTTGCCTTTTCAATTTTTTCAACATTTTCAAACATATAATTATATATGAAATCGTGCTAGATTTTGAAATTATATTTTAAAGGTTTGACAAAAGTGTTCATATTTAGTATAATAAATATGAGGTAACAATGAAAGCGGTTGTTCAAAGAGTTAATAGTGCAAGTCTATACGTTGACAACACTCTCATCTCTAAAATTAAAAAGGGCTTTGTGGTATATTTTTGTGTGGAAAGAGGTGACAGTGAAGAACGCTTGGCATATTTTACGAAAAAGATATCTAAGCTCCGTGTGTTCGAGGATGAAAACGAGAAGATGAATTTATCTCTTAACGACGTAGGCGGTGAAATTTTGTTGGTATCACAGTTTACGCTGGCTGGAAATGTCGAACATGGCTATAGACCTTCCTTTGCAAACGCAGAAGAACCTAAGCGAGCGGAAGAGTTATATCTAAAACTTGCAGAAAACTTAAATCAAGTTATTCCAACCAAGACAGGCGTTTTTGGTGCAAATATGAAAATTGTGCAAGAAAATGATGGACCTGTAACGATAATTATTTGAGTGTTTAAATCATAAAATTGATTAAAATATTAAGAGGAGATATTTATGAAAAGAAATTTATTGTTTGCAGGAGCGATAGTAGGGCTGGTCGGTGCGTCGTTAACAACTTTTGCCTATGCCATTACATTTTTGTGCATTGTTTTTAATTTTTCGGTTATTTTAAATTCTATCAATGCTAATATTCCTGACGAAACATATCAAGTTACAAGTGCCGTGTTGGTGTTTTTGGCGGTTCTTTTGTTCATAATGTTGATAATTGATATATTTGCAATCATATTTAACGCAAAATCCATCACCATTTCAAAATTGCCACATGATGAATTTGTTGTTAAGAAAGGTAATGTTGTGGCGGCTATCACTTTTAATTTTATCACTTTGACAATAATATTGATAGTGGGTGCAATTTTGATGATTGTAGATTTGTCGCGAGAGAAAGAAATAACAGTAGGAACGACAAATGTCGCTGAGGCTCCAAAAGCTGAACCAAAACATGAAGAAATGCCAAAGGTTCAGCAAGTTGAAAATAATATCACTGATGACAAGCTTTCAGTTTTAGAAAAGGATTTAAACACTTTAAAAAATCTTCATGACAAAGCATTAATAACAGATGAAGAGTATGAAAAATTGAGAGCTGAACGCATTAATCAACATATCAATAAAATATAATTAGCTAAAATTAGATATAAGATGTGTAAATATGACAAGAAAGTCATTTACACATCTTATTTTTTATTTTAAAATTAATATAGTTTACTTTATGAGGAACTGTAATTTAACTTTTTGTATTGTTTTTAAATAATTTAGTGAAAATTGGCGCGAATAATTAAAGTGAGGTAAAAATGAAGAAATTTGATAAAATATTAAAAAGTGGAATATTATTTTTGTCTTTTATCTTGCTGTTTTTTATTTTAAATAACGCTAGCATAAATAATATGCTTTATCCATTTTCTTTCGGTATGTTATTCGCACTCACATGGGCAAATCAAAAAGTTTATCTCTTAGCACCTGCATACCTTATATCTTCGTTAGTGTTAGATTTTTCGTTGAATAATGCTATATCCATTTTGGTTACCATTTTTGTGCTGGTCGTGCCGTATTATATTCACATTCTTTGCAAAAAAGTGATGAAAAAGTGGGAATTTGGACTGTTTTCACTTCTATCACAAACTGCCACGCTGGCATTTGCTGTCGTCTATGGTAACTCAATTGTGCTTTCTGCCGTAAACATCATTTTGGGCGTCTTATATATGTATTCAGCAATTATTATTTTTGAGGCGCTTATTGTGCGTGGCTTTACAAACAAATTGACAAGTATTGAACTTGTTTCGCTGTTTATAATCGTCATGAGTTTATGCGCAGGGCTTGTAAATATTTCTATTGAAAACTTTTCCTTTCTTAAACTTTTTGTATCTCTTATTTTATTTGTTTTTGCGTTTACTTCATCCTCTGTGCTTACGCTGTTGATGGCGATAACAGCAGGAGCTGGCGCACTCCTTGCTACCAACAACCCTATCTATATGACGCCTTTTGTCGTTTGGGCTTTATGTGCGCTTGTTTTTAAAAATCATCATAAGATTTTTATGATAATGGGTGTTTTATGCTCTGAGGTTATAATTGGGCTTTATTTTAGACTTTATCCAACCTTTGATTTAATTGAGGCTTTACCGGTTTTACTTTCCTCTTGCATTTTCTTTATATTGCCAAATAAATGGCTTTATGAGTTTGCGGTAATTTTCAATCTTTCTAAGGATAGGCTTGCTATGAAGAATGTTGTCAATCGTAATCGTGAATTATTGTGTAAGCGCCTGTCTAATCTTGCCGAAGTGTTTAACGATATGAATATCATATACAGAAACATGATAAAAAAGGGAATGAGCAAGGAAGATGTGAAGAAAATCCTATATAAAGAGATTTGTGAGAAAATTTGCGCTTATTGTCCCGAACGAAATCATTGCCATAGAACGTTTGCTGATAGCACTAAAAAAGTTTTTGAAGAACTCATTACTATCGCTTTTGAGCGTGGCAAGGCTACACTTTTAGACATTCCTTCATATTTAACTTCACGCTGTAAACAGACCACGGCAATACTTGGTTCTGTAAATACGCTTACTGCACAATATAAAAAATATTTAAATATGGCTTCCGATATCGATTCGAGCAAGTTGATAATTGCGGAACAACTTTTGGGTGTAAGTAAGGTTATAGACTCACTTTCTAAGGAAGTCGATAGCAATATCTCTTTTGACACAGTGCGCGAAAATAAGATTTTGGATGAGCTTACCTATCATAATATTATATGCATTGACGCGGTTGTGTTTGAAAAGGACATTCATACTCTGGTGGCGTCGCTTGTTGTTCGGAAAGAAGATGCCGAAAAGTTAAGAATTGTTGATTGTGTCGGCAAAGTGTGCGGTCAGAAAATGGCTGTTTTTGAAATGTTTCCAAGCATTCGTCCTAATTACACGGTGGTAAATTTAAAGACAGCACCGCGATTTGATTGCATGTTTGGGGTATGTCAAAAGACGAAAGCAAACTCGTCAATTAGTGGTGATAATTACAGCGTGATAAAGTTAGACGGAGATAGAATTTTGTTTGCTATAAGTGATGGTATGGGTAGTGGTGAAAAAGCGGAGAATTATAGCGAGCTTTCCATCGCTCTTATTGAGAATTTTTATAAGGCGGGCTTTGACAATGATATTATTATAAGTTCTGTCAACAAACTTTTAAATCTTCATAAGGAGGATATATTTTCTGCGCTTGATGTTGGAGTTTTGGATTTAAAAAATGGTATATGTGATTTTATAAAAATGGCAAGCCCTGTCACTTTTATTGTTAGCACCGAAGAGGTAAAAAAAGTGGAATCCTCCTCACTTCCATTAGGCATAGTCGATGATGCCTACCCATTGATAAAAAAAGAGGTTGTAAGTTCTGGTGATTATGTCATTTTGTTTTCAGACGGGATAAGTGATAGTTTTGAAAATGATGAAGTTCTAAAAGAGGAAATTTTGTCGTTAAAAGCAAAAAATCCTCAGGACTTAGCCGACCAGCTTCTCGAAAGAGCGTTATCAAAGAACAAAGGTTATGCCATAGACGACATGACAGTGCTTGTGATAAAAATTTTTGAAAATTAAAAATCTTGCAAAAATGAGGCAAAAACAGCAAATTTTTTCATTTTTAACATTAAAAATCGTTAATTTTGGTTAAAAGATATTGTATTTTCTACTTTTATATTGTATAATAAAAATATAAAGGTTGGTAACTATGGATGAGATATTAGATTTTATCAAAGAACACAAACTTGTGAAGCGCGGGGATGTGGTTGGAGTTGGTGTCAGTGGTGGCATAGATTCCATGTGCTTAATTCACTATCTAAACAGCGTCAAAGAGCAACTTGACATAGAAGTTGTTGGTATTCATATCAATCATGGAATTCGCGAAGAAAGCTATGACGAGGCGCGTTTTGTTTTGGAAAAATGTAAGGAAATGGGAATTAGAGTGTATAAGTTTACCATTGACTCTAACAAAATTGCCAAAGAAAAAAAGTTAAGTTTGGAAACGGCAGCGCGCGAAGGAAGATATGGTGTTTTCGAGGCGCTTATCAAAAAAGACATAGTAGATAAGATTGCGCTTGCTCATCATATGAGCGACCAGGCAGAAACTATTTTAATGCACCTCTTCCGTGGCGCGGGCATCAAGGGGGCGAAGGGCATGGAGCCAATTCGTGACGGCATATATATAAGACCTATGCTCAACACCTCTAAGAGAGAGATAATTGAATATGCATCTATGCACAACATTGAATATGTAGAGGATAACAGCAATAATGACAATTCTTACAGCAGGAATTATATGCGCAATGTCGTTATGAAAGATATTTTGGAGCGTTGGCCAAATGCTATTGAAGCAATCAACAGTTTTTCACACACAGTCTGCGAAGATGATGATTATATTGACAACAATTTAGACCTAAATTCGCTGATTGTAGATAACAAGGTAGTGCAGTTGCCTTGCAGTGTGTTTAAACTTCATAGTGCGATTTATAGTAGGCTTGTTTTTAAAGCGTTGACACTTATAAATGTGAAAAAAGATATCGAAAGAAAACATATCGAAATTATCAAGGACCTAGCTTTAAATCTTGAAAATGGCAAAAAAATCAAACTACCTCTTGATGTTACAGTCACAAAAGAATATGGCTTTTTGACATTTGAAAATGTATATGTAGAAAAACCTGTTCTAAGAAAACCAAACAAATGTTTTTCTTTTGAAGTTGAAGGCTTTGGAACGGTTACAATCAATCGAGTCAAGACAGGTGATTTGACGGATGGCTTATACTTTGATTATCGAAAAGTGCCAAAGGATGCATATTGGCGATTTAGAGAGGACGGCGATGTCTTTGAAAAATTCGGTGGAGGAACGAAAAAATTAAAATCTATCTTTATAGACAAAAAGATACCAATTAGGAAACGCGACTACATTCCTGTGCTTGCAAGTGGAAATGAAGTGTATGTCATTGCAGGTATAGCAATCAGCGACAAAGTTAAAGTGGAGGATGTGCCAACTTGTTATCGCGTCACAGTTGAATAAAATAGAAAAAACGCCTTTTCAAGGTGTTTTTTTAGTTAAAAATTATAAAAAAATCCTTTAAAAAACATAGATGTGACTGAAAGTGTCGCGAAGTTGCATTAAAAATGTGATATAATGTTTTTGAAAAAGGAGAGAAAATATGACCTTTGGGGAGAAACTTAAAAAACTTAGAACGGACAACAAGCTAACGCAAGATGAACTTGCAGATAAAATTTTTGTGACACGAACCGCCGTTTCAAAATGGGAAACAGGCAGAGGTTTTCCTAATATGGAAAGTTTGAAAATGCTTTGTAAAGTTTTTGATATTTCTATGGACGCGCTTATCAGTGATGAAGAATTAGAAAATAGAAAAATTTTAGAAGATAAAAAAGCGAAATATTGTTTCTGGGGTGCTATGGCGGGCTTTTTGCTGTGCGTGGCGTTTACGATTGTTAGTGCGATAACAAAAATTCCGTATTATATGCTGGGAAGTTTTGTTGGTGTCATTGTTTATGCAATTTTTGCATATTATTCTACACCAAAATATAAACGCGTTGAAGCTATTAAAACAAACCGAGCAAAATTTTTCATTCCTAAAATGATAGTTGTTGTTGTTTTACTTTGTGCTTTGATAGGTGTCGCTTTTGAGATTTTTTAGTGCAAATTAACAAAAAAACGCGAAAAAACGCGTTTTTAATTAATTTTTTATGTTATTTTCAATAGATTTTTATTAATTTTAATTTAATTTTATTATTTTTATTTTTATAAATTTTCTAAATCATAACTATAAACATTTGTTAAATTTAGGCGTGTCCACATCTTATATTTACTGCATGCGTTTTCAAAGAGAATGTAAAGCGAATTGTTCTTAATGGTTATTTCTTCGCTCATAGGTGGCAATGTTTTAGAAGAGGTCGGCGTGTCAAGAATGTAGGTGTCTATCTCTTCTTCTAAGCCGGTATAAGTCATCTTGGTTGCCGTTTCATTTAGTATATTGTCATAGACTAAAATTTGAGAACTTGGCAAACTATATGAAGTTGAAAGTATGATTTTGTCTTCGGTTATGCTCATGCCTTGCACGAGAGAAGTGGTTGAAATGGCAAATATAGGATTGAGCGTTCTTAATCCGCAATCGCCGTTATTGTCTATCTCATAGGCGAAAGAGACTGCCTTATTAACTTTCCCTGAGGAGGTGATAATTTCGTGAGAACTGTCGCGGTTGTAGTTGCCTTCACGATGAAATTCTCCGACAACCAATTTTCCATCGTAAATCGTAACAAAATCTGCTCCGTTTGGTGCTGAAAAACTCGACATTATGGATAGTTCATCGCCATTTTGTGCATTAAGCAATTCGCTTAGGTGGAGATAATTTACAGTGCTATCTCCAACAATCCATAATCCGTAACCGTCACTCGTTACTCCGCCAGCATGCTCTTTATATGGTTTATTTTCAAAGGTAAAAGTTACATATTTTACTTCATTTTCGTTGTCTATAATGTAAAGCCTTGAAGCTGAGCCGTTTGCCATATATCCACTAACCAAAAATATATCATTGGTTTTTTCATATTCCATTCCTTGCGGAACAAAGCCTTCTTCTAATCCTGGAATTTCAAATTCTGTTTTGGTGGTATTAAAAAATGATGAATAGGTTTCGCTATAATAATATACAAGCGCAAAAATAGAAAAAGCGGTGAAGATAATAGTCATTATTAAGAATAGTGCAAATTTTCCCTTTGTTATTTTCATAGATTTCCTCCTTAAATATATTTTAACATAGTAAAAACATTTAAGGCAAGAAATTATCCTCTTTATTTAAAAAATAAACATCTAAGAGAAAGAAGTTTGTTTTATGAGATTCTTCGACAGCAGTCGCCTTGCTCTCTTGCTCAGAATAACATCGGCGAAAACTGCACTCTTGCTCATTTTCAAAACACTCATGGGACCCCGAAAAACATTTATGTTTTTTGGGAAAAGGAACAAACAAGTGAGTGATAAGTGGTTTTATAAAAACCACGAAACGGAACGCCGTTTGTGACGCTGTCGCGACTTAAAGAGGATTAGATTATAATTAAACATATAAAATTATCCATAATTTTTAATTTTTCTTTTTTATTTCCGCTAAGTTTTGTCATCCTGAGCAGGAACGCTTGTCATTCCGTCGTCGAAGGATCTAAAAAACACAGCTTGTTTTTTAAGATGTTTTGCCGGCGAATACATATTGGTGAAAAATGCTTGTCATTTTTTAAGCAAACAAATGAATGGTAAGCGTTTTGTTGTTCATGCCAAAATGCGAATTGAAGTGCCGTTTGTGATGTGGTTCAACATGACAGAATAGGTAGATTTCGTAATGTTGGTAATAATAAAAATTTAAGTAGAGAGTTTAAATTATTTAAAAATGTTTTGTTTTTTGGTTCTTTTTCCTATATAATAAGATAAGAGGAGTGAAACATGAAGAAAATTGCAATTTCTGCTGAAAGCACAATAGATTTACCAAAGGAGCTTTTATCGTTATATGACATACACACTTTGCCTTACACAATCATTTTAGGTGATAAAGAATATTTAGACGGAGAAATTTTACCAGAGGAAATCTTCAAATTTTACGAAGATACAAAGACCTTGCCTAAGACTTCGGCAATAAACGCCGTGCAATATCAAGAATATTTTAATTCTTTATTAAAAGAATATGACGGGGTTGTTCATTTCTGTTTGTCAAGCGAAATTTCTAGTTCCTGCAAAAACGCTATGGAAGCTGGAAGTAAATTTAAGAATGTCTATATTGTTGACAGTAAATCTCTTTCGACGGGAATTGCTCTTCAAGCTATATATGCCTCAAATTTAGTAAAAGAAGGATTAGATATAAAAGAGGTGTATGAAAGCGCTTTAAAAAGAGTCCCTTTTGTTCAAGCAAGTTTTGTTTTGAAAAAGTTGGAATTTTTGTATAAGGGAGGCAGATGTTCGGCTTTGTCATATTTTGGGGCTAATCTTCTGCAAATAAGACCTCAAATAATTTTGAAAGACGGCAAAATGGGTCCGCACAAAAAATATCGCGGAAACATGGAAAAAGTGGTTAAAAGTTATTGCGAAGATACTCTTGCCGAGTTTAACAATCCTGACCTATCGGTGGGCTTCGTCACTTACACAACGGCAACCGAAAAAATGGTTGAGGAGGCAAAAACAGCACTGCGTGAGCGCGGTTTTAAAACCATATACGAAACCAAGGCGGGGGCTACCATATCTAGCCACTGTGGAGAAAACACCTTGGGCATACTTTACATTAATGACGGCGGAGAAAGTAAATAAAAGAGGCAAGGTTAAACCATTTTAAAGTTAGCATAATAAATAAAAAAAGAGTTCTACTTTTATCGGTAAAACTCTTTTTTAATTAGTTTGAAAATTTATAGACTAAAACTCTTTATATCCAATTAAAAATCCAAAATTTTGTGTTTATTTAATAAAAATGATGTTTAACCTATCATATCTTTGCTATTGAATAATTTTTGTTGTATTTTTGTTGAAAATAACAATGTTGTAAAAAATGCGGTTAAATATTTTATATTTGCACATATTAAACATATGAGCATATTTAAGAAGAAAAAGAAGAAGTTTCAAAGTAAAACCGACCCGCTGGGTTCTTATACGGGCGTGCCTGAAAATCCGTATGAACAACCTGTTCAGGACGCTGATGATTTATAGTGAAAACAAACTAGAAGGATTGGTTTACCTTAAACTTGATTAAACAAAATGGACTTAGCAAGGAAATTTTTATATATTACAAAATAAAGGTTGTTTATTATAAATATTTTTTAAACTAATAAAAATCACATAAAAACACGAAAAAATCATAAAAAATGCTGTATTTTTTAGATTTTTCTTGAAAATTAACATAAAAAAGTGTATTATATGTGTAATGAGTAAAGATTTAACTAAGCTGAGTTATGCTCAATTAGTAGAAAGAAGTTTGATGAAAAAGTTTCGAAAGTCGATATGGACTAAGTTTATTCTTGCGCTAAAACGATATAAACTTGTAAATGAAGGTGATAAAATAGCAGTTTGTGTTTCGGGTGGAAAAGACAGTATGCTCCTTGCTAAACTTATGCAACAGTTAAAAAAGATTAGCGATGTAAATTTTGAAGTTTTATATATTTGTATGAACCCCGGGTATAACGAAAAAAATTTAAAGCAAATAGAAGAAAATGCAAAAAAACTTGAAATTCCTCTCCATATTTTTGAGAGTGATATTTTTGATAGTGTTGTGAATGTGGAAAAATCTCCATGCTATCTTTGCGCTAGAATGAGGAGGGGTTACCTTTACAGCGAGGCGCAAAAGCTTGGATGTAACAAGATAGCGCTCGCTCACCACTTTAATGATGTTATTGAAACCACACTTATGGGGATGTTTTACGGGGCGCAACTTCAAGCGATGCCACCAAAACTCCGCTCGAAAAATTTTGAAGGTATGGAGTTGATAAGACCACTCTATTATGTTGAAGAGAAGGATATTCTTGCGTGGAAGGACTATAACGAACTAAAATTTTTGCAATGTGCTTGCCGTTTCACTGAGATGGCACAAAACGAAGATGAGATTTCGCCGAGTGCCAGACTGAATATTAAAAACCTAATCAAAGAACTGTCTAAAAAAATTCCAGATGTTGAAAATCATATTTTTAAGAGTATTCATAATTGCAATGTAGACACTATGGTGGGATGGAAATATAAAGGAAAAAACTACGACTTTAATGAGGTGTATGATAACGAGAATAAGGAAAGTTGATATATTGATTAAAATTCGAACTCTATTATTTGTATTTTTAAATCATGTATAACCTATAATTTCTAGATTTGATTATTTTAATAAGCAATTTTGTTGCAATTAATTTTTCTGTGCGCCTTCTAAAAAAGAGGTATTGACAACAGTTGGTTTTTGTGTTATCCTTTTGACACCAATGTGGAGGGTAAAGTTTATGAGAAAATTAAATGAAAAAGAGTTGGCGTTAGGAAATAGAATAAGAAAAGCGGTTATAGATCATGATTTTTCAAAAGTTGAAGAAATGCTTAATGAATTAGGTGATGAGCAATTCTCTTTAGATATTGCACTTTATAAAGCGCTTGTGGAGTATAAAGAGAACAAAAGCGAAGCGAAGTTTGAGGAAATAAAGGATTTGTTCGACAAAGGTGCGTCATTTGAAAGAGTTCTTGTAGACTATAAGGAATTATATGAAAGAAGGTTTTTTACGTTTCTACGTGAAATAGAAAAAGCAGTTATGGATCATGAATTCTCAAAAGCTGAAGAAATGCTTAATGAATTGGGTAATGAGCAATGCTCTTTAGATGTTGCGCTTTATAAAGCAATTGTGGAGTATAAAGAGAACAAAAATGAAGCGAAGTTCGGAGAAATAAAGGATTTGCTCGACAAAGGTGCGAATATATCCCAAACAATAGCAAGTTATTCATTATCTTGGGTATTTGTTAGTTCGCCAGAGATTCTAGATGTTATGCTTGAAATGATGAGAAGAGGGATTGCTCTTGGTTATGGTTATGAGTACCCGAAAAATTGTTTTGTATATTATTATAATCAGTTAGGTTTCTCGTCAAATGTTTCTCCGCAGTTAATAGAAGATAGTTATGGAAAACTTACTCCAGAATATATGAGAATTGCAGTATTAGCAAATTGTTATGCTGTTTTAAGGAACATAAAACAAACTGATTGTAAAGATCTTTTTGGTGAGTTGGTTTGGCTTGGATATGAAGATTTATATTTTAGCGAATTTAAATATAATTTTGAAAAGAATGGTTGGGATATTGAAAATGATGGACGAACTGATTTAGTTAAAGAACATGAAAAGATTTGTATTGAAGAATTAAGAAAAGTAAAGGCTCATTTGAATCCAAAATCAGAGGATTATCGTAGAAATATAAAGATTATCAATGATTTTGTTGATAAGTTTTTAACTTCAGCAAGCAAAGAAATCGAGTCTGTCAAAGGTGCGTCATCTTCAATATTTAAAATATTTAAGCGTAAACATTCGGGTGATGATGCTCATTCTCATCACAAAGAATTTTCACAAGAAGAGCGCATAAGATAGTATTTTAAAGAAAAATAAAATTAACAAATAAACAGCAAAAATTTTTGAATAAACTATTGTCTTTTGCACATTCTATGTGTGGGAGGTAAATATGGAAAAGTATAGACCTGGTGAAAATGTTCCTGAATCTGGTGAGTATACAGCTTACAGCAGGGACGGTCAAAATGGTGGAAAAACATACCTTGAAAAAGGGGAATCTTTTCCTCCAACGCAACACGAGGGAAGTTATTATGTAAAAGAGGACTAAGTCCTGTAAAGGAGTGGCAAAATAGCCACTTTTTTATTTTCTAGAATATAAGCAAAAAGAGGCTTGTTAATAAAAAAACACAAAAAATGCATAAATTTTTGCGAAAAAATCTTAAAAAATAGCCATTTTTTATAATTTTTATAAAAATAATTGATTTCTACTTTCATTTTTGTTAAAATATAAATATGAAAATTTCTTTTGATAACAGCGTGGAGATATTGGAGAAAAAGTCAAAATTTATAGGTTATAAGCTTTTTTGTAAAAGTGTAGAAGAAGTAAATGATGCATTAAATTTTCTTAAACAAGAACACAAGAAAGCAACTCATATTTGTTATGCCTATTCTTTAAAAAATCCTTTTTTAGAAAAGGCGGTGGATGACGGCGAGCCTTCTTCGACTGCTGGAAAACCAATTCTTTCTGTTATTCAAAAGAAAAAACTTTCTGATGTATGTGTTTTTGTGGTAAGGTATTTCGGTGGTATAAAACTCGGCGCAGGCGGACTTGTTAGAGCATATACAAAAGTGGCAAGTGAAGTTTTAAGTGAGGTAGAGAAATGAAAGTTGTGACATTGTGCGGAAGCATGAGATATCAAAACGAGATGATTAAAATTGCGAGGAATTTGGAAGTGACCTTTGGCTATTGCGTTTTGCAATGCGTCTATGATTTTGTTGGCAGGAATGACACGCAGAAAGAGCGCGATAAGATAATAAGAGCGCATTTTAAAAAGATAGATTTAGCTGATTTTATCTATGTTGTCAACATCAACGGCTACATCAGTGAAAGCACGCAAAAGGAAATTGACTATGCGATTAAGCGCGATAAAGAAGTTTTTTATCATGAAGATGTGAAAAAGGACGCATAATGATAATTACTGAAATAAAAAAATCTAAACAGCCTATGAAATATCATCTATATGTAGATGATGTTTTTTTCGGCGTGTTTTTAGATGAAACGCTTGCAAAATATAATCTAAAAACGGGACAAGAGATTGACGAGGATTTACTCTATGGCATAAAAGAAGAAAACGATGAAAAGCTAGCGTTTTTGACTGCGGTTAGTTATCTTGAAAGATACAATGTTTCCACAAAAGGGCTTAAAGACTATCTGTACCGAAAAAACTTTAAGAAAAATAATATTGAAAGCGCGGTAGAAAAACTGAAAGAATATGGCTATCTTGATGATAGAAATTTCGCTAAAAACTATTTTGAGTCACTTTCTGCCACGAAAGGCAAGCGTGTTATTATAAACAAGTTAAAGGAAAAGGGCATAAGCGAGGAAATCATTGATGAACTTGTAGAAGATGTCAGTGATGAAGCTGAGGAAGAGCGCGCAAAAATTCTTGCAGAAAAATTCGCCAAAAATCGCGAAAATACTCTAAAAAACAAGCAAAAATGCTTTGCTCATCTCATCTATAAGGGGTATGATTATAGTGTAGCACAAAAGATTGTGAATGAATTATTTTTAGGAGCAGAAGATGATAGGTTTTGACATTGAACACATTTCAAGAATAAAAAATGAAGAAAGACTACTAGAAAAAATCGCCACTGAAAATGAAATAGCCTACATAGCCAAGTTCAAAAATAAGAAAGAAAAGGTGGCAACGCTTTGGGCATCAAAAGAGGCGGTCTATAAGTGTTTAAATGTGACAAAGGAAAATATAGCATATAAAGATATTGAGTTAAGTCATCTTGAAAATGGCAAGCCTATTATCCTTCTTCATAATGAAGCTTTAATGCTCGCAAAAGGTAAGACTGTTGAAATTTCTCTTTCGCATACAAAAGATATAGTGGGAGCTGTGGCAATTTTAATGTAAAATTTGTAAAGATAAAAATTTTGTCTTAATTCGCTCTCTTGTAAAAAGGAAAATGATTACTTTGCTAATCATTACTTTTTTTAATGCGTACAAAAGCATAAAAATTTAATATTTTCGCACACTAAGAGTAAGTATTAAATTTTGATAAACGGGAGAAAATTGTTATGAGCAATCCTTATGACGAAATGATGAAAAAAGTTGAAAAAATTGAAAAAAATGGACAAAGTTTGAAAGATTTTGTTATTAAATCAACTTGTGGAGAATTTAAGCATAAGATGATTGTAGAGGAGGACTATCGTTCTATTAGTGAACTAAATAGTATCTATGAGGACATGGTTCCCTTCGAGATTGCAGATTTAACTGATTATCAAAGTTTAATAGGAAGGTATGATGGAAACTTATAAACGAGGAGAGATATATTTTGCCGACCTCAGTCCCGTTGTTGGGAGTGAGCAAGGCGGAATTCGTCCTGTTTTAATAATTCAAAATGATGTTGGCAACAAATTTTCTCCAACTGTCATTGTTTCTGCTATAACGAGCCAACTAAGTAAAGCAAAGCTTCCGACACACATCGAACTTTCCTCTCAAAAATATCACTTGCCTAAGGACAGCGTCGTCCTATTGGAGCAGATAAGAACACTTGACAAACGCAGGCTTAAAGAAAAAATTTCAAACATTGACAGTTTTAAAATGAAAGAGGTGGATAAGGCAATTTTAATTTCTCTTGGCTTTGTGAATTAGTATTACGCAAAGTCATTTTTAATTTAAGCAAAATTGAATGTGCTTTGAAATTGCAAGTTTAGGAAATTATTATAAAAATTCTTTACAAATTGATTTTGCTGTGCTATAATATAGCCGAAATAGGAGAAGAAAGCTATGATGAACAAACCACCAATTGACGAGCTTGTTGCTAAAACAGGGAATAAATATGTTCTTTCAATTTTGGCAAGCAAGCGTGCAAAGGAAATCGAGGCAACAAGAAGAGAAGAGCTTGCAACGGCTGACAGAAAGGCTATATCAATCGCACTTGATGAAATTTATAAAGGCGAAATCACTTTTAAAGGTGAAGAAGAATAGTTTGATATTTCTTTAAGATGTGGTATAATTTCACTATCCTATTTGGATGGTGATTTTTTATATCAAAATCACTTATACATTAATTTTGTGGAGAGAAGATGAAATTTGCAAAAGTCATAATTGACCAAGATGCTAAGGCGCTTGATAGGGAATTCGTTTATGTCATTCCAGACGATTTAGAGGTAACCTTTGGAGAGAGGGTTGTTGTGCCTTTTGGCGGACGGGTATTAGAGGGCTTTGTTGTCGATATAACCGACAAAACAGATTATGATATATCAAAGATTAAATCTATCATTCGCACGGTTGACGGCTTTGCTGTCATTAAAAAAGAAATGCTTTCACTTATGTACTATATGGCAGACAATCTTCATTTAAAACTTGCTTCCATTCTTCGTCTTTTTCTTCCTAGCGAGATGCGAACGGGTAAGGTTAAAGAATTGAAAGTTCGCTATGTAAGATTGAAAAGTGATGATGCGACCTTGCCGAAAAACGCGCGAAAACAAGCGGAAATTTTAGAGTTTTTAAAAAATAACAAGGTTGCGAAATTTAGTGAGGTTTCTGCTGAATTTGGCTATGCTCCACTCTCTTCTTTGGTAAAGAAAGGCGAGGTTGAAGTCTTTTTTGAAGAGAAAAAGCGAGAAGTTGACTATGATAAGTTAGACTTAAAAAAGCGAGAACTTACTCCTCTTCAACAGCGTGCGGTTGACACGATTAAGGAAAATAAGACCTATCTTCTTCACGGCGTTACAGGAAGCGGAAAGACTGAGGTGTATATGAACCTCATAGAAAGGGAGTTAGAAAAGGGCAAAACCGCCCTTATGCTTGTGCCAGAAATCTCGCTTACCCCTCAGGTGCTTGCAAATTTTAAAGCGCGCTTTGGTGAAGCGGTGGCGTTAATTCACAGTGGCTTGTCGGCAGGCGAACGCTTTGACGAATGGCGAAGAATTTTTTTTGGTGAGGCGCGCGTGGTGGTCGGCGCTAGGTCTGCTATCTTTTCGCCGATTGAAAACTTAGGAATTATCATCATTGATGAGGAGCATGAACAAAGTTATATTTCGGAAAGCAATCCGCGCTATGACACTCATGAAATTGCTGAATTTAGAAGAAAGTATAACGATTGTATTTTGGTTTTAGGCTCAGCCACACCGAGCATTGACAGCTATTTAAAGGCGCTTGAAGGTGAGTATCAACTCGTAGAAATGCCTGTGCGTGTCAACGGAATGGAAATGCCGAAAATTGTAATTATTGACATGTTAAATGAGTTAAGGCATGGCAACAATGAAATTTTCTCCATACCTCTCATAGCGGAACTTGGCAATGTGGTTGAAAAGAAAAAACAGGCGATGATTTTCATAAATCGTCGAGGTTTTTCCTCCTTTCAGCGTTGTAGAGAATGTGGATATGTGGCAAAGTGTAAAGATTGCGATGTTTCGCTTGTCTATCATAGGTATGAAAACAAGTTAAAATGTCACTACTGCGGTAAGCGTTATCGTGCGCTTGATATCTGTCCTAGCTGTGGCAGTCACAACATTAAACAGGGAGCGATTGGCACGGAAAGAGTGGTGGAGGAGCTTAAAAATTATTTTCCTGATGTTCCTGTTTTTCGCATGGACAATGACACCACCTCGACTAAGGGAGCGCATAGGAGTATTCTTTCTCAGTTTCGCGAGGCAAAGCCTGGCATACTTGTCGGCACTCAAATGATAGCCAAAGGACACGATTTTGAAGATGTTATCTTGGTTGGTATAATTGATGCTGACCAAAGTCTATATCAGGCTGACTATCGCTCCATAGAGCGAACTTTTCAGCTTATCACTCAGGTTTCTGGGCGCGCTGGAAGAAGCAAGGAGCAAGGCAAAGTTATTCTTCAAACCTATTCACCGCGTCACTATGTCTATCGCTATGCGCAGAACTACGATTTTAAAGGCTTCTTCAAAAAAGAGGCAAATTTAAGAAAAGTTACCAACTTTCCGCCATATACGAAGGTGCTTAGAATATTATTTTCTCACGAAGATGAAAATATTGTGGCAAAAGAGATTAAAGTGTGCTATAATAAGGTGCAGGAAGTGAAAGAGAAGTTTAAGGATGATTTTATCTACCTTGATGTGATGAAGTCGCCACTAAATCGAATTAAAACTAAATATCGCTATCAAATTCTTATGCGTTTTAAACTTAATAGGGCGAAAGAAATTGAAAATGAGATATTTAACTGTGTTGATGAAAAATGCAAAAGTTCGGTTTTCTTTGAAGTTAATCCAAATAATTTAAGTTAAGGAGTAAAGATGTCAGTTAGAAATATTATAAAAATTGGAAACGAAACACTACGAAAAAAGTCAAAGCCTGTTGTTAATTTTGACGAAGATTTAGCTACGCTTTTAGACGATATGAAAAAGACGATGATTGAGAAGAGAGGTGTCGGCATTGCGGCGGTTCAGGTCGGAGTTTTAAGGCGAGCTATCATCATTGAAGTGGATGAAAATGAGTATTTAGAGCTAATTAATCCTGTGATTTTAAAGACGAAAGGTTCTGTAAAGGACAGTGAAGGATGTTTGTCTATTCCTGACTTTTATTGTGAGGTTAAAAGACCTAAGTTTGTGGAAGTTAAAGCATTCGACAGAAAGGGTAGAGAGTTCACTTTTGACGCGAAAGACTATCTTGCGCGTTGCGTTTGTCATGAAATTGACCACTTAGACGGCATACTTTTTGTCGACTACACCGACGAGGGTAAAAAATATCGAGACAGATTTGAACATGAGGAGGGCTAGTGAAAGTTTTATTTTTTGGCACTCCTCTCTTTTCGGAGATTGTTTTAAAAAAGCTTATTGAAAAGCATGAAGTTGTCGGTGTTGTTTGTCAACCGGATAAGCCTGCTGGTCGCGGTAAGAAATTAGTTTCTCCTAACATTAAGCATTTGGCAGAAGAAAGGGGTATAAAAGTTTATCAGTTTGAGAAATTAAAGGAAAATTTAGATGTAATAAACAATATCAACCCTGACATCTTTGTGACGGCGTCTTATGGCAAGATTTTGCCAAAAGCACTACTTGATATGAAGCTATGCATAAATGTTCATCCGTCAATGCTACCTAAATATCGAGGTGCGACTCCAATTCAAACGGCGCTACTTAATGGCGATAAAAAAACGGGTGTCACAATTATGAAAACCGATGTCGGCATGGATGACGGAGATATAATTCTTCAAAAAGAAGTGGAAATTTTGGGCGAAGATGATTACAATTCTCTTATGCCAAAACTTGCTGATGTTGGAGCAAAACTTCTTCTTCAAGCCTTGGAAGAAATTGAGAATAAAACGGTGAAATTTACTAAACAAGATGACAGCAAGGCAACTTTCACAAAACTTATTCAAAAGGAGGACGCACTCTTAGATTTTAACGAGAGTGCTGAGAATTTGGTGAACAAGGTTAGGGCGTATGTCGAAAATCCTACTGCTTACTTTTACCTTGGTGATGACAGAATTAAGGTGTATAAGGCAAAGGTGGAAGCTGGAGATTTGCCAAATGTCGGCATAGGTGATGTTGTGACTGTGAACAAAAAGATGTTTTTAATAAAAACAGGCAAAGATACCTTTTCAATTTTGAAATGTCAAGCGCCAGGTGGAAAGGTGCTCGATGTTAAAGATTTTTTAAATGGATATAGATTTTAGGAGAGATTGTGTTATTAGATTTATCGCTTTCAGAACTTAAAGAATATGTAAAAAATTTAGGTTTGCCGTCATATCGCGCTGACCAGATTTTTGACGCCCTTTATAAGGCAAAGAGTTTAGAGGAAATATCTAATCTTTCCAAGGAAATTAAGGAAAAAATTAAAAACGACTATTTTAATTATGAAATTTTGAAGATTTTAGAGAGTGCTGATGGCACTAAAAAAATGGCGCTAAAATTAAGTGACGGCAGTGTGGTGGAAAGCGTCCTTTTAAAATATAAATATGGTTACACGGTGTGCGTGTCTACACAGGTAGGCTGTCGAATGGGCTGTAAGTTTTGTGCTTCAACCATAGGCGGGCTTAAAAGAAATTTGAGTGCTGGCGAAATTCTTTTGCAAGTTTTACTTTTCAACAAACTTGTCGGCGGAACGGTCAAAGAGCGCGGGGTCACAAATGTCGTTTTAATGGGATGTGGAGAACCTCTTGACAACTATGATAATGTTGCAAAGTTTCTAAAACTAATAACTTCAAAAGAAGGAATAAACATCAGTCAGCGAAACATCTCTCTTTCCACTTGTGGACTTGTGGACAAGATTAAAAAACTTGCCGATGACGGCTTTTCTATAACGCTTACCATATCTCTTCACGCACCTAATGATGAGATACGAAAGAAGATTATGCCGATAGCGAATGCCTATAAGATAAGCGAAATATTAAATGCTTGCGACTATTATTTTTCTAAAACAGGTAGGCGTGTGGTGTTTGAATATGCGCTTATTGAAAATGTCAATTCAAGCGCTGAAAATATGTTGGAATTATCACATCTACTCAAAGGTCGAAGTTGTCATGTGAATTTAATACCACTCAATTCTGTTAAAGAACAGCACTTAAACGGAGTGCCACGCAAAGAGGCATATAGGCTTATGAATGTTTTAAACGAGCATGGCATAAGTGCCACCGTGCGAAGAACCATGGGCGAGGATATCGAAGGGGCGTGTGGGCAACTCAGAAACAAACTTGGAGGTGGCAAGTGAATGGATTAATCCTCAAAAAGAACGCCGATAAGTTCACGGTTGAATTAAATGGAAAACCTTTTGTAATGTCAGCACGAAACTTAAAAAAAGACGGTATATTTGTGGGTGACAAGGTGGAATGCAAAAATGATGTGATAGAGAAGGTGCTTGAAAGAAAGAATATTTTGATAAGACCACCACTTGCGAATGTTGACACGATGATTATTGTTGTAGCCATGGAGCCAAAGCCAGATTTTCTTCTTGTTGACAAGCTTTTAGTCTTTTGTATGGTCAAAGGTATAAAACCAATTCTCTGTATAAACAAAAGCGATTTAAGTGAAAGTTTTGTAAAAGATGTTGAAAAAATTTATAAAGATGTAGTAGATATTGTAAGCATTTCCACACTTGACAAAAGCGTTTTAAACCTCAAAAAGTATATCAAAGGCGTGACAGCTCTTGCTGGACAAAGTGCGGTAGGAAAATCGTCGATTATAAACGCTCTTTTAGGAAAGGAAATTGCGGTTGTTGGAGATTTCAGTAAAAAGGTCATGCGCGGAAAGCAGACGACTAGGCTTGTGGAACTTTACGATTTAGGCAACGAAAATTATTTAGCTGATACAGCGGGCTTTTCAAAGCTTTCTGAGGAGCTTTTAATTGTAAACGAAAACGAACTTAAAGACTATTATCCTGATTTTATCAAATATGCTCACATGTGCAAATATAAAAGTTGTCAACATTTAAAGTTGGATGATTGTGGAGTTGTGAAAGCAGTCAGTGATGGCAAAATTAGCAAAATTCGTTATGAAAACTATAAAATTTTGCGAGAAAATATAAAAAAAGTGAAAAAATTTTGATTTTTTCTTGCGTTATGTTAATATTTAATTATAAAAACTAATTTAATTAAAAATTATGGAGTGAATATGAAAAGAATTGTTGATGTGGCTGTTTCCACCGACCCGCTAGATAATTTTCAAAATATAGTCGATTATGCAAAAGAATTGCAAGGTTATGCGGAATTTTTGCATTGCGATATTATGAATGAAAATTTTGTTGGTAAAAACACCTATGACTATAATGTTGTGAAATCAATTAACAGTTTCAGCGCTATTATGCTTGACTGTCATCTTATGGTCAACGAACCAGCTAATGATGTTTCAAAATATATAAACGCGGGGGCGAATATTGTCACGGTGCATTATGAAGCTTTTAAAGACAAAAATCAACTTGCGGAAGTTTTGAAGTACATCAAAAAATGCAATGTGCTTGCAGGTATCAGCTTCAATCCTGCTACACCTTTTAAAGAGATAAGGGCGTTTGCTTATAATGCTGACGTTGTGCTTGTTATGGGGGTAGAACCGGGTGCGTCAGGACAGGCGACCGACGAAGAGATGTATAAAAAAGTGGCAGAAGTTTATAGGTTTAAAGAGGACAACAATCTTAACTTCAAGATAGAATTTGATGGCGGAGTGAATGAGAAAAACGCTCAAAAACTTCGTGATTTAGGTGTTGACATTTTAGTTTCAGGCTCCTTTGTCTATAACAGCAAAGATAGAATTAATGCAATTAAAATTTTAAAGGGTATTGAGTGACAAAAAGAGTATTTTAATAAAAAAATACTCTTTTTTTGAAGTTATTTAAAATAAAAGGTTATTTTTATAAATTTTAATTTTTATAATTATTTTGCTTTGAAAATTCGTTTAAGCCTTTTTCAAAACCCTCTTTGCTTGCAGGGTCAAGCATAAACAAAAGTCCAAAAAGTTGACCGACATGCACTTTTTCTTCATTGACAATATCTTGTAGCGTAGCGCGATATGTTGGGTCGGTGCTACTTGCAATATGTGCTTCATATTGGATGATAGCGTCAAGTTCGCCGATGATGTCAAGTCTTGTGTTTTGTGCTAATAAATTTATATTGTTTTCCATAAGAGTGTAAGCGTTTCTCATAATTTCTCCTTCTTTTTAACTTATGAGAAAGCACATATTTTTGTTAATATCGCACATACTTTTTTTATGTATTTTAACTATCATGCAAAAGTTAAAAGATTGATTAAAGAAGGAAAAGCGATAGGCTTTGAATTTTTGGAGAATTACAACAACATTTCGCCCTGCCTTTTAATTTTATTTAAAGATGAAAAAGCTATGCCGATTAGAGTTGACCGTTTTGATGAATATCTAAAATTATTAAGAGAATATGATGTTAAGCAGTTATGGTCTAAATTCAAAAGTTGAATTCCAATATAATGCTAACTGTGAGTGCAAAGTAAAATTTTTATATAAAAAACCATAAAAAATTGAAAAAATGCAAAAAAAGTATTAAATTTTAATAATTTTTCTTGTTTTCTAAATTTTTATATTCTTCAAATAGGCTTTCACATTCTTTTTTGTCAATTTGAATTAGTTTGTCTAACTTTTTGTTTTTGCCAAGTAGATTGTAAAATTTGTTGTCACGGAATCCGATTTTTTCGGTGTCGAGTACAGAACAACCATAGTAAATCTTTTCTATATTTGCCCATAAACAGGCAGACAAACACATAGGGCAAGGTTCGGCGGTGGTATATAGCTCGCATCCTTTTAAATCAAAATTTTTTAGTTTTTTGCTTGCCGACCTAATTGCCTCCATTTCGCCGTGACAGGTGGCGTCATTTTTTGATAACACCTTATTGTGGCCTTTACCTATCACTTTTCCGTCTTTGACTATGACAGCACCAAAAGGACCGCCATCACCATTCAGCATTCCCTTTTTTGCTTCTTGAATTGCTATTTTCATAAATTTATTCACTTTAAAACCTCTATCAAGTTTATTATAGCATATTTTAAAAATTTTCTACAATTTATTAAAATAAATATTGATTTAAAATTTTGTTTTTGTTATTATTATTATAAACCTAAGGAGAATTAGATGACATTTTTGGAATGGCTTACAAGCAGTTATCCTAATCCGTCTATTCACGGGCAGTGGGGATTGTTGCATATATTGACGCTTGCCACTTGCATTATCATTATTGTGGCATTCACATTTCTCTTTCGCTCTAAAAGTGTAAAAATCAAAAAAATAGTTCTTTGGTGCTTTGTGGCAATACTAATTTTGTTTGAAGTAACAAGGCGTGTCATCAACTTTTCAAAGACGACAGATTTTTCTTTCCAAAATGTGTTATACATTCTCTTGCCAAGACCATGGTGTGCAATATCAGTTTTCTTGCTATTTGTTTCAATGTGTGCCAACAAAAGGTTTATGTATAATTTTGTTAGTATAACCGGGCTTATTTGTGCCATAGCATTTTTTGCCTACCCTGGTGTAGGATTTAATAACCAATATATTCTCTTTGAAAATTTGTATTCTATCGCCACGCATTGCTTGATTTTGATATGCACAATTTTGATGATTACATTAAGATTCACGAAGTTTGAGTTTAAAACGATGTATAAAGAGTTAGTCGTTTTAGCTTGTGTGCTAACTTATGCGCTTTTTGAAATCTATGTCTTAAAGATTGAAAATGACCCTATGTATTTTATGCCTGGAAATGATATCATGAAAATATTAGGCTTGCCTTATCCTGTTTTTCTTATACTATATATCCTTGTTTTTGCGCTTTATTTTGTTTCTTTCTATGTTGTCAGTGAGATTAATAGAAAAAAGAAAGACAAAGATAATTTCAATCAAATTATCAATATTATTAAAAAAGACATTTAATCACTAAAATATAAAATTATAAAGATATTTTTTTAAATCATTTTGATAAATTTTCGTTTTGGTGTAAAATAATAAAGAGAGGGTTATATGAGAAGATTTTTTGGAGAAAAAGACGGTGATAAAATTTTAATTAAGGGCGATGAGTTTAATCATCTTAAAAATGTTTTGCGCCTTAAAGTTGGCGAAGAAATCATCGTCAGTCTTAACACAAAATTTGAATATGTTTGCGAAATTGTTGCTATTGGCAAAGGGGTCGCCACATGTAAGATTAACGGCGAATCAGAATGCTTGAAAAATCCAACAAAAAACATTGTCCTTTTTCAAGCTGTGGCAAAGAAGCCTAAGTTTGAATTTATTGTACAGAAGGCAACAGAGATTGGTATGAGCGAAATCGTGCCATTTATGAGTGAATATTGCATTGCTAAGGTGACAGAGAATAAAGAGGAAAGGTTACACGAAATAGCACTTAATGCCTGCAAGCAGTGCGAAAGAACGATTGTGCCAAAAATAGCAGAGGCTACCGATGTGGCGGGCGTGATAAATCGCTTTAAAGACTTTGATATCGTGCTTTTTGCAAATGAAAGAACGGATGTGGGCGAACGATTAAGTTGTTTAAAAGAACAAAAGAATATCGCCATCATTGTGGGCTCAGAAGGTGGCTTTTCGCAGAAGGAAAAGGAAAAATTCATCGAAGCGGGTGCTGTTTCAGTTTCGCTTGGGAAAAGAATATTGAGATGTGAAACGGCTTCTGTTGCC
>CALVZE010000017.1 GCA_944372445.1 uncultured Clostridia bacterium | reverse complement strand
TTACATAACGCCGTCAAGTGGCGCATCCTTTTCTGGAAGCGATGTCAAGTTTACAAATGCCAGCGATTTTAGTTTAACCTATCTAGGCGACAACAAATATGAGGCAAACGGAAGTGCAAACACCATGAACAAAGAGCAAGCCTCAGCGTGGGGCACGGTGGAAGGCTCTAAATATGTTGTCTTAAATGTCAAAATGGGAGTGGACGGCTCGGCGATAATCGGTTGGCGAAATAAAGAAACTGCCGACAAACCTTTTGAAGAGAGTGAAATAGACGGTTCTCTTATTAAACGCTCAACTGCAAGCAACGAAACAAAGAACTATATTCTAGCAATATCTGATGGCGATACATATAGACATGAAGAGCTTCCAATTTGGAGAATTGAAGTGACCGAAAAAGGTGCCACAGAAACAAAGGTTTTCACAGTAGATTTTTCAAAATTATATAACGCTTAGTTTAAATTAACCTTACAAAAAGGATAGCAAATTTGCTATCCTTTTATCATTAATAATATCGCTAATTAAAATTTATTGTATTTTGATGAGTTATAATTTCACTTAAATTAAATTTTTATATCTCGCTTTTAACAAAATAGGTTGCATCATGTAGGCAGAGTGGGCAGACAAAGTCTTCTGGAAGCGGATCGCCTTCATAGACATATCCACATACCGAGCAGATATATACCACTTTTTTCTTTTGGGTGACTTTCGGCTTGATATTCTTCTGATAATAGGCATAGGTAATTGAAGGGATTTCGTTTAACGAAACCTCCTTTGTCACATCCGCCAAAAATTCATAGTGCGTGCCTAAATCTCTAACCTCCACAACCTCTGCTGATATATAAGAGTTTGTGCCTTCTGTGATGTATGGTATGCCATTTTCTGCCGTTTTATAGCCGTTGAAATCCTCGAATTTATCTGTGTCTTTACCACTTGCAAAGCCAAATCTTTTAATAAGGTCAAAATTTGCTTCTTCGTTTAGAATGGAAACATTAAACTTCTTTGTCTTTAATATCTGACTTGTGGTGAAGTTGTTTTTGTTTATTGCAATCATGATTCTGTTTGGCGTGGAAGTCACTTGTGACAGAGCGTTTATCACACAGCCGTTTGCTTTTTCTGTCTTTGCTGAGAGTATGTATAGTCCGTACGAAATATTAAACATTACATTCATAGTCTTTCTCCTTCTTTTCAAATTTTAGCATGAATTTATTTTTTAGGTCAAATATTTATAAATTAAATTTTTCTATATAAAAACAAAAAAAGTTATTAGTTTAGTTAATTTTCTTCTTTTACTTGTCTTTTTTTTAATTTATTTGTTATAATAAATTTGAGATTATAAAAAGGACAAGGACGAGTGGATTTAATTAAGTATAGCGGAACGAATGAAAAGCTATTTTCTCGAATTGTTGTAAGCGAAATTTCGCCAAAAACCACCTTGATAGTGCCAGAAACACACAGCGCACTTATAATTTACAATGGCGAGATGCTTCAAACGCTGTCCAAGGGCAGATATAAACTTTCGGAGATTGTAGATTTTGAAAAGGGCGCAATGCTTGAAATAATCTTTGTGTCTAAAACGGCAAAGTTAAAACTACTTTGGGGAACCTCAAACAAATTCACTCTTTTCGACCCGGTGCTGAAAAAAACTTATAAGCTTGGCATGAGTGGCGAGTTTGAAGTGCAGGTGTCTGACCCTAGAAAGTGCTTTTTGTATCTTGTTGGCGCCGAAAGCGATTTGACAGCTGACGCTCTTCAAGAGAGATTGATGTCAAGGATGGTTGCAGAAATAGGAGATGCGCTTTTAAAGTATGTGGCACAGAACAGTGTCAAATATGACCAAATTTTCATGCAAAGACAGAAAATTGCGGACAGTGCGTTAAAAAGAGTTTCAACTATCTTTGAGCGTGAGTATGGCATTATGGTGTTTTCGCTTAACATTTCAAACATTATACTTGATGACGAATTGATGGTGCAAGAAGAAAAAACTTGTCCAAATTGTAACACAAAATTGTTAGCGGACGCAAAATTCTGTTACAACTGTGGCACAAAACAGGAGAAGATTTGCTCAAAATGCCAAGCTAAGAATTTGGCTGACGCTAAATTTTGTAGTAATTGTGGGCAACAATTTTAGGAGGTAGATTATGTTGTATGTATATATCGCGATAGCGGTGATAATTATTGGACTTGCCATATTTTTCCTTGTGAGGGAACTTAAATACCCAAAAAAGAAGATGACAGAGGGCGGAGATGTTGTGGAAAGCAAGCGTAGAATTGAAAAGGCGGTGCAGAACCTAGAAAGCATGACCGAACTTGTCAAGACAAATGAAAAGTTGAAAAATAAACTAACTTCTTTAAAGGAGATTGTTCGCTTTTTGAACCCTGTTAAAAATGAAAAGATAAAGGTGATAGACGAGAAAATTTTGGCGCGCCTTGATGATATGAAGATTGAAATAAGCAAGGACGAGAACAGCGAAACGATTTGGCGGATGATTGAAGAAGTGGAAGGATATATCGCACAAAGGACAAAAGAGGCATGAAACGAGAACTTCAAGTGAGCGAGAACTGTCAAAATCGTGAAAGCATTTTAAACGAGCTTAAACTCGGTTACATAAACTTAGAGGACGGGCTTTTTAAGCTTGCAGAAACCAATTTTGATATGGTAATACTTGCCGACTCGACCTGTGCAGACGCCTATTTTGGGCTGATGTTATGTAAGTATAAGATTAGGCGAGAAGAGGCGTTAAAATCAAACGCCACTTTATATAAAGACATTGTCAAATTAAAGGAATACGAAAAAGCGCTAGAATATGCAGACGAAACAAAAAAGGCTATATATAAAAATTTGCTAAGCGAAGTTTTGAAACTCCATGAGGGAGATAACTATTAAAGGAGAGATTATGTGGTGGCCATTTAAGAAAAATAAATTTAAAAACATAGTGCGCGAGGATTTAGTCAACTCCATTTGCGAACTTGAAAGGCAAGAACGCACAGCGGAAGCGGAAATTATGCAAAAGCAAAAAGAGATTGACGCACTACTTGAAAAAGGCAAGACGGAAAAGACAGAAGATTTAAGACTTTTTTACGCGAAAAAGATAAATCATCTAAAAGAGGAGAAGGCAAGCATTGTGCAAAGAGGTATGTATCTTTTATATAACATACGCCTTATGAACAAACTTAAAGACGCTTACGACTCAAACACCTTCTTTAAAACCAAAACAAAGGTGCCACTAAGTGAACTTCTAGCCGACCAAAAAGGCTTAGCAAAGTTTTTAAACAGAGCGCTAGAAACAAGAATAGCGTCTGAGGATGTGCTTACAAGTGCCGATGACCTCTTCTCTGAGATACAAGGTGCTTATGACAAAAATGAAAGTATATATGGACTTAAAAAGGAAGATGAAGAACTTTTGTCAAGCTTTGAAAAAGAAGGTGCTTTAAAAGACGAAGAGATAATTGGCAATAGCGAAGAAAAAACTAAAAAAAAAAAAGCAAAAATGGAGGAATAAAAAATGGGACTTTTTAGAACTAAACAGCAAAAGGAAATTCAAAAAAAGATGCTTGTTAAGCGCACGGTTAATTCGATGAACAAGCAAATCGCAAGGTTAGAGGAACAAAAGAAAGTGTTTATAGACGCCGCAAAGAGAGCAAAGGAAAAAAATCTCGACGCTCAGTTTAATTTGGCGCTTTCAGGCTACCGCATGACAGTGCAACAACAAAAGCGTGCGCAAGAGATGCTTTTAAACTTTGAAATTACCGCTCAAATGCGCGATGTCACCATGATGACCACAGAATTTTTGAAGGGCATGAGTGTGATTAGCAAAGAGATGAGCAAGCTTGCTGACGCTAAGGAATTTGAAAAAATTCAGGCGCAGTTTGAAGAGGCAATCACTGCTGTTGAAACTCAGACAGAGCAGATTGACAGCTTTATGGAGATAAGCCAAGAGAGTTTTGCTTCGGCTGGCAAAGCGAAAGACGGCAAGGACATCAACGCTGACGACTTTGAAAAATTTATTATGGAAGCTTCATCCAGCGAACAGGCCTCAAACGAAGATATCGACAAAGAGATTGAAGAGTTAAAAAAGAAAATCGACAGTGAAGCATAGGAGAAATTGTGGAAGATATCGAACTTCTAAATGACACCTTTAACCTTTATATGCAAAAAGGCAAAGAAGCAAAAGAAAAGGGCAACTTTACGCTGGCTAGGCGTAATTTTATGCTTGCGGGCGAAACGATGATGAAACTAGCAAAGGCTAGCCAAGGCACTCTTCGCGAGGCAAGGATGAAAAGAGCAAGGCGAATTGTGGAATTGTCATCCAACATGCAGGAGAAGAAGAAAGAGGAAAAGGATAGCGGTGACGAGGATGTTAAAAAGTGGCAATCGGCAGAAATTCCGAACATTCATTTTTCGGATGTAGCTGGCTTAGAAGATGTAAAGAAAGCGATAAAGATAAGGATGATAAATCCATATTTACATCCTGACAAATATAAATTATACAACAAAAAGACGGGCGGTGGAGTGCTTCTCTATGGTCCTCCCGGCACAGGCAAGACGATGATAGCAAAGGCGATTGCTTGCGAGGTGGGAGCGAAGTTTTATTCTGTCAAAGGCTCTGATATTGTTTCCAAATGGGTCGGCGAAAGCGAAAAAAATATCAACGCTCTTTTTGAAGAGGCGAATAAGCAAGACAGGGCAATAATATTTATTGATGAAATGGACAGTCTTTTAGGCAAGCGCGGAGTAGATACGCATAACGATAAACGCGTAAATGAATTTTTACAGCAAATGGACGGATTTAGTGGAAAAAATCCTAACTTATTGTTGCTCGGTGCCACAAATAGACCTTGGGATATAGACAGTGCTGTCTTACGCTCTGGGCGTTTTTCACAGAAGATATACATTCCTCTCCCAGATGCCAAAGCGCGCAAGTTTATGATTGAAAAGAGCATGAAAAACGTGCCTGTTTCTAAGGATTTTGATATTGACAAGATTGTCGCAAAGACAGATATGTTCAGCGGTGCAGACATAGACGAACTTTGTGACAGAGCTAAGGACGAACCTCTTTTAAAAGCGATTGAAGAAGATAGAGTTATATTAATTACCAATGCTGATTTTGACAATGTTTTAAAGGTGTTTCCGCCTAGTGTCACCGAGGCAGATTTGAAATTGTTTGACAAGTTTAACGCTGACATAAACAGTCTTGTTTCAAGAAAGAAAAAAGTATGAGAGAAAGAGTTTGTAAGAATTGTGGAGGAAAGAGATATAAAGAGGTAGGGCAGAACATGTATAAATGCTTGTTCTGTGGGACTATCTATGTCGATGAATATTCTAGCGGGGAAGAAGAAATTTTAATTGTCAAAGCCTATGAAAAACTTAGAGAATATAAGTTTGAAAGTGCGGAAAATGAGTTTAGCAAAATACTTTCTCTATATCCGAAATCCTATGAAGCATATTATGGCAGATTGCAAGCAAAAAACAAGGTGATATATTTTATCAGCAAGGACGGCGGTAAGCGCTATCCGTCTTTTTTTGGAAAAGAGATTCCTTCATATTTTGAAGATGAAGATTATAAAAAAGCGGTGGAGTATGCGCCTAAGGAAGTGGCAAAAAGTTATGAGGAACAAGCAGAGTTTATAGAGAATGCACGAAAGGAGTTTTTGGAAGGCAAAATTCCTCCTTGCGAAGTTGTTTTTAATGCAAATCCAAAGTCTAGAAACTACGCTAAGGTGAAAGAGGCGCTTAAAAAATTTAACCTGTTTATTAGAGAAGACGCTAAAAAGTCGCAGGGCAATCTTGAAGTTCGTCTTTTTCAGGCTGTTTCCACGGCTAAATGCGAGGTGCTTTTAGTTGAGGATGAGAAGGATTTAACATCTCCTAAAATCAAAAATCTTTATGACCGCTTTGTTTATCGTATAGAGATAAAGGAGCGTTTTCCTTCTTCTTTTATTGTTGTCTATGACGAGAACAAAGTGGCGCTTGACAGCATAAAAAAAGCTTTTCCATTCTTACAAGTGCTTTTGTCTGTCAACAATCTTTCATTTGTTTTAGATTTAACAAATTATGTATCGAAAGCTATCGAAAGAGATTACAACGAAAAGGTTACTCTTGAAAAACGCACAGTGGAGAAGGTGGAGCCGACAGTTGTAAGTCCAAAACCTGTTTCTTCAAAGGAACTAGGGCATTACAACGTGGAAAACATTCCACTTTCAGAAAAAAACAAGACAAAATGGATTTATTATAGCCTTAAAAACGGCGATTTTGAAACAGCCGAAAAGCTTATTGAAGAGGAAAAGGGAGATAATCGCGGAGAGATATATTTTGCTTCCTTATTATGCCAAGAAAGAATTAAAACGCCAGAGGAGTTTTTTGCAAGCTTAGATAACTTTAAAAACAAAGAACTTCTTGAAGATATTTTAAAGTATTCTGACAAGGAGTTTGCCGAGAAGTTTATTGACCGTTGGGAAGCGCTTATTGTAAAAGAAAATGATGTAGACACATACATAACTTATCTTCCATTTTTGTTACCTTATAACAATTCGTTTAGGGCAGAGTTTTTAAAAAACGCCGAAGAAAAGGCGATTGAAACAGGAAATAAGCCACTCATTGAATGCGTGGAAAAAGCATTAAGCGGAGATGAGCTTGTAAATTTCTATTTCCAAATCGCACAAATTTCTAGCGATGATGAATATTACAACAAGATTTTAAAGTTAAATAATGGTCATGCACCGAGTTTGTATGCACTTTTTATGCGACATTTTAAAACAGTGGAAGAAAAACTTAATTTCCGTGACGATACGGCGACAAAAAATGTGTTACAATTTTGTTCGTCAGAACAGAAAGACAGCTTTTTAAACAATTTAGTGGATTTAATCTTGGAGGTGTGCTTCTATGATATAGACAGTGCAGAACATCAACTTGATTACTATCTTTCTTATTTTGACAATCCACAGAACGCACTTGTTAAGATTGCCAAGTTTTTGAAGGAGCATGGTTTTTTCCGCTTGGCAGAGAAGTATCTAAGTGTCGCGATAGGCAACGACAAGACAAACGCCTCTCTTTATTGGGAACTTATTGAAATCAAAGCTCATGCAAGGAGCGAGGCGGAACTGCTCACCACAAATGTCAAAATTTCAGAGTTAGACGACTGGTCGAGCGTTTTAAGTTATGCAAACGAGGAAGAAGCGGAGCATTATGCTCAAATCGTTGCTAATGCCAACACCAATAGCGCAAAAAAAATCTTCCGCAATGAACTATTAGACAAGATTAAACTTAAAGCCAAACTACAAGAGTTCATCGCAAGAAATGACAAGATTTTAAATGAGGTTGAAGACAAAAAGACGGTGGATTACTATCGCGCACAAATTCATGCCTTTGAGAACTATTTTGAAAAGATAGAGAGCGCAAACAATTTTGACGAATATTTTGAAGTGGTTGACAAAATTGAAAACAGGCTTTCCGCTTTGGAATTGACACTCGACAGTTCAATAAGTTTAGCTTTAATGGCTATTAAAGAAGAGCGTTATGGCGAGGTTGTAAAAGAGGCTAAACAGCGTGAAGATAAATATTTGACAGACGAAGAGGTGGCAAGGCGTAAGAAAAAGAGAGATTTAACTTTATTTTCCTGTTTATGCTATGCACCTATGCTTCTTGTGACAATACTACTTATCTTTGTTTTGCTCTTTCCGAAAGGCATGTATCTTTGGATTCCTCAGGATGCGGTCATTGTTTTAACGCTTTTATCTGTGCTTCTTGGCATCGGTGCGTTTATATATAACCTTGCAAAGAAAAACACAACAGAATTTTATCGTATTGCAAGGTTAGTCTTGTTTGCAATCGGCATTGTGAATTTGTTTTTGATGTTAATCGGCTTTTATATTTCTCCGCCAAATCTTGAAGCAAAAACCTCAAAGGAATTTTCGACGCTTGCACACAACGCAAAATACGCCAACATTTTGGTGGTAGATGACCTTGATATGGCAGAAACAAATTGGACACCTTTTACTTTCTATGGCGAGATAGACGGTGGCGGGCATAGAATATATAATTTTTCCAAAGACGCACTCTTTCAAAACCTAGAAGGCAAGGTTAGTAACTTAAATGTGGAGTTTTCGAACAATTCTTGCTCTGAATTTTATGGAATAGCAAAAACCTTGAACGGCGAAATTGTAAACACTTCGGTTAAAGCGAAAATCTCTTTACAAGGCGATGGAGTTTTTGGCGGGATGGCTGGCGAGTTTCAAAGTGGAGAAATCATAAATTCTTCTGCCACTCTTGAAGTTAATATAGCTGGCAATGTCACCTTTGGCGGGCTTGTTGGAAGGATGGGCGAAAAGGCTAACCTTTCTAAAAGTTATGCCCTTGTCACAGGTTCGATCGGTGGAGAAGGTAGCGTTGGTGGCTTAGTTGGAGAAAATGGCGGAGGAACGATAAGCGAAAGCTTTACAGATTTATCTTTAAACTGCACGCTAAATAATTCCAACTTTGGCGGGCTTGTTGGATTAAATCGTGGCGATATGGACAATTCTTTTGCAAGAGGAAATGTCGAAATTTTAGGCGAAGAAAACAATGTCGGAGGTATTATCGGAAAATTTTATAAGCGCAAAAAAGTGATAGACAAGTCATATAGTTCTCTAAATTTAAACGGAGATTTTGGCGCTTTAATCGGAAGATATGAAGAAGGGAAATTACAAAATTCTTTTGCTTTTACGGGCGAAAAGTTATATTCTTCTAAGAATACAAACGACCTTTTGGCACAAAATCCAAAGAACTCTAAGGTATATGCTGACGAAAGCGAGTTTGTTAATATCTTTGACCTTGACAAAGAGATTTGGAATGTTAGAAGAGGCGTGGCGCCAACTCTTAAATGGGCAGAACAAAGTGGAAATATTTAAAAATTTTCGCATAAAAAACTTATGTGTCTTTCATAAGTTTTTTTGTTTTTTTCATAAAATTTATGGCGGTATTTTTTTAATTTTGCTTGCTAAAAAAATAGATAAATGATAAAATCAATATGCTTAATTTTATTAGTTAAAAGAGGCGAAAAAATGTTTAAATTGTTTAGATATTTAAAATGGATTGATTATCTTTATGTTTTCCTAATTTTAGGCTTAGTGGTGTTACAGGTTTGGCTCGACTTAGAGCTTCCTAACTATATGGCAAACATCATTAAATATCTTCAAGAGCCAGAGATGGCAAATCGCGTAAACAAAATATTAATAAACGGCGGTTACATGCTTGCCTGCGCGGTGGGAAGTTTATTGTCAGCAGTTATTGTCAACTTCTTTGTGGCAAAGATAAGCGCGAGATTGTCGGCAAGTCTTCGTTTTGCGCTCTATGGCAAAGTCGAAAGTTTTTCTCTGACTGAACTTAACAAGTTTTCAACGGCAAGTTTGATAACGAGAACGACAAATGACATCAACAACATTCAAATGCTAATTGCCATGGGAACACAATCTCTCATAAAAGCTCCTATCATGGCGGTTTGGGCGATAGTGACAATCGTAGGCAAAAGCTGGCAGTGGTCGGTGGTGACGGCAGGAGCGGTTGTGGCACTTATTATCATCACTTTAATTGTCTTTTTCTTTGCTGTTCCAAAGTTTAAGAAAATTCAAACTTTAACCGATAATCTCAATCGCGTGACGCGTGAAAAATTGACAGGTATCAGGGTCATTCGTGCGTCTAACGCAGAAGAATATCAAAATGACAAATTCGACGAGTGCAACTTGGCACTTACTAAAAACAATCTTTTTGCAAACCGAGTTATGGCAATCATGAATCCGGGGATGGCGCTTATCATGACATCGCTTACGCTTGCTATATATTGGATAGGCGCTTACATTGTCAAGGATGCGGTCGACATTGCCAACATGATGGTGTTCACATCCTATGCAATGCAGGTCGTTATGGCGTTCATGCTTTTAATCATCATCTTTATCTTGCTTCCGCGTTCGCTTGTGTCCGCTAGGAGAATTAATGAGGTGCTTTTCACTCACAACTCCATAATTTCAGGCAATTTCAAAGATGAAAAGTTCTATGACGAAGCGGAAGGGAGCGAAGATTATGTGGTATTTAAAAATGTTTCCTTTAAATATGCTGATGCTAATGAATATGTGTTAAACAATATTTCGTTCAGCGTCAAAAAAGGTGAAACGGTGGCTTTTATTGGCTCGACGGGAAGTGGCAAAAGCACGCTTATTAACCTTATTCCGAGGCTTTATGACGCGACCGAGGGCGAAGTGCTAATAGATGGCGTGAATGTGAAAGATTACGACTCTAAAACGCTAAACAAAAAGATAGGCTATACTCCTCAGCGCGGTGTGCTGTTTAGCGGAACGGTGAAATCCAATATTGATTTTGGTGATAACAATGCAGATGAGGAAACGATACGAAATTCTTTAAAAATTGCACAAGCTACAAACTTTGTTTCCAGAATGGAAGGAGGCATTGAAGCGCGCATTGCACAAGGTGGAACGAATGTTTCTGGCGGACAAAAACAACGACTTTCGATTGCGCGTGCGATTGCCAGAAAGCCAGACATCTTCATTTTTGATGACAGTTTTTCCGCATTGGACTTCAAAACGGACAGAAAACTAAGAACGGCTCTAAAAAAACATACCGCAGGCACAACTCAGTTTATTGTGGCTCAGCGCATTGGCACGATTAAAGACGCAGACAAAATCATCGTGCTTGACAGTGGCAATATGGTAGGAATAGGCACACATGAGGAATTACTCAAAAATTGTCCTATCTACAAAGAGATTGCCTTGTCGCAGTTATCTTTGGAGGAATTACAATGAGTAGGCATGTGATGACAGGAGAAAAAGTGGCAAAAGGACAATTTAAAAAGTCCATGGCAAAACTTATAAAATATTGCAAAAAATTCTATTGGCTTATCGGTATTTCGCTTATTTTAGGAGCAATTTCTGTTGTCTGCCAAATCATATCGCCAAATCTCATAAGTGATCTAACCGACCTTATTTCAGGCGGACTTATGGCAGGCGGTATTGATTTAGATGCTGTGACAAGAACAGCGCTCACCATTTTAACCCTTGCGTTATTTATGGCAGTCCTTGGCTATTTTCAACATTTCATCATGGCAACCGCCACGCAGAAAATAGTCTTTAAGTTTAGAGACGATATCTCATGGAAGATAAATAAGCTTCCACTTCAATATTTTGACACGCACCTATACGGTGACACATTAAGTCGCGTGACAAACGATGTTGACATGATAGGTCAGACTATGAACCAGTCAGTGTCCAGCTTGTTTTCCAACATTATTCTTTTTGTTGGCGTTGTTATTGCCATGTTTGTGACGCAGTGGATTATGGCATTCACAGTTATAGGAGCAACACTTATCGGTTTTTTGATTATTGTAATTTGCCTATCAAAATCACAAAAATATTTCATCATGCAACAAAAGAATTTAGGCGACTTAAATGCGCATATCGAAGAGGTGTATTCTGGACATAATGTGATAAAGTTATTTAACGCCGAGCGAGATAAAGGTGAAGAGTTTGTCAAAATTAACAAAAAACTCTATACAAGTGCTTGGAAATCACAATTTTTGTCTAACGCAATGATGCCTATTATGGGTTTTGTTGGAAACTTCGCGTTTGTGTCTGTCTGTGTAGTTGGTGCTGTGCTTGTGGCAAATGGAACAATCGGACTCGGACCAATTGCAGCATTCATGATTTATGCGCGTATGTTTTCTAACCCACTCTCTCAGATTGCGCAATCGCTCACAAGTTTGCAATCAACTTCGGCTGCATGCGGACGCGTATTTGAGTTTTTAGAAGAAAAAGAGCTTGAAAACGAAGAGCATAAGACAGAAGTTCTCACCGATGTTAAAGGCGAAATTGAATTTGAGCATGTGAAATTTGGCTACAACAAAGACAAAATAATCATAAAAGACTTTTCGGTCAAGGTGTATGCGGGCGAAAAGGTGGCGATTGTCGGACCTACGGGCGCTGGAAAGACCACCCTTGTCAATCTTCTTATGCGTTTCTATGAAATTAATTCTGGCGATATAAGAATTGATGGACACTCAATCAAGGACTTAACGAGAGAAAACATCCACGACCTATTTGGTATGGTGCTTCAAGATACTTGGCTCTTCCAAGGAACAATAAAGGAAAATTTACGCTACAACAAAGAAAATGTCACAGACGAACAGATTGTCGAAGCTTGTAAAAGCGTTGGAGTTGACCACTTTATTCAAACGCTTCCACAAGGTTATGACACAGTAATTGATGATGCGGTCAATCTTTCAGCTGGACAAAAGCAACTCTTGACTATTGCTAGAACTATGGTGGCAAACAACCCTATGCTAATTTTGGACGAAGCTACTTCCTCTGTCGACACAAGAACAGAAGAGCTTATTCAAAAGGCAATGGATAAACTTATGGAAGGGCGCACTTCCTTCATCATCGCACATCGCCTTTCCACAATCAAAAATGCCGACATTATCCTTGTTTTGAAGGACGGCGATGTTATTGAAAGTGGCAACCATGAAGAACTTATGGCAAAAGGTGGTTTTTACGCTGATTTATATAATAGTCAGTTTGCAGAAAATTAGGACAGACACCAACTCCGCTTAACGCCGACACGAAAAGTAAACTTTTCTAACGGCTACTCCGTTGGTTTCTCCACCTAGTCCTCTTCGGCGTCGCAAACTGCACTTCATTTCGTGATTTGCTTTTCATCAAATCACTTACCATTCGTTTGTTTGCTCCTTTTCCCCAAAAGCGCCACTTTAGGGGACCCCAACATGGGATCTAAAAAACACAACTTGGTTTTTGAGATGTTTCACCTAATTTTTCGATTGTCGTTTGTATATAAATATGTTTTTCTCACAAACTACCTTGCATAGTGGAGGTTCTTTATGAGAAGGTTATTATTTTCGTTAATAGGAGTGCCAATGATGTTTTCAGCAATATTAGGAGTTTTAGATGTCTTTCCTTATGGCGATATGAGTTTTATCGCAAATGGAGAGGTTATCGAGATTACAGATGAACAAAAGGCGGACATACAAGAGGAGTTTTTAAAATACATTGAAAATGCCTATGACACGCCAGCGCTAGGAGTGATATTTCCAGAGCTATATGACAAGATGATTAAAGACGGCTATTTTCTTAACTTTAAGTTTGATGGCTACTATGAATTTAACGGCTTAGGCTTCAACGAATTGACTATAAAGGTGGAAGAGGATGGCTATGGTTTCAATGTATATCGCGGAATAGACGAGAAATTTCAAGGTCGATGTTTCTACATCAACACCGAAAACTCCTCTGCAAGTCTTTACAAAGTGCTAGATAATATCTTTTCATCTATAAATAACGAGGCTTAAAAATATGTGGCAACACATATTTTTAAAATAAAAATTAAACTTAAATAAATTAAGATAATGCTCAATTTTATTTGACAAGTTTTTTTGTATGTTATACAATATATAGGCATAAGGATGAATAAAATTTGCTACATAATGTGTTTTTAGTGAAAATTTAAAAACAAAAAAGGAGAAATTAAATATGGAAGAAAATGTCGATATTTACAAGGGTTTTAGTGGTGAAAAGTGGCGTGAAGGCATTGATGTTGCTGACTTTATCAAGTCGAACTATAAGGAATATAAAGGAGATGACAGTTTTCTATCTCCTATCTCGTCAAAGACAAAAAAAGTATGGGAAAAATGTGAAAAACTTTTACATAAAGAGGCAAAAGTAGGCTTGCTTGATGTTGAACTTGACGCAGTTTCTGGCATAACAAGTTTTAAGCCGGGCTATATTGACAAGAAAAACGAAGTGGTTGTCGGCTTGCAGACTGATAAGCCATTAAAGAGAATTGTAAATCTCTATGGTGGCACAAGGATGGCTGATAAAGCACTTGAAGCGTATAACAAAAAGTTAAATCCAACTCTTGAACAGCATTTTAAGGAATTTAGAAAGACACATAACGACGGCGTGTTTGATGTTTATACGCCAGAGATTAGACGCGCAAGAAAAGCAGGACTTTTAACAGGACTTCCTGATGCCTATGGCAGAGGAAGAATTATAGGTGACTATCGCAGAGTGGCTCTATATGGTGTTGACAAACTTATTGAGTTCAAACAAAAAGACTATGCAAAAATTGATGTTTCCTCTGAGGAAAACATTAAGTTAAGAGAGGAAGTTGCTGAACAGGTAAGGGCGCTTAACAAGCTAAAAGAGATGGCAAAAAGTTATGGCTATGACATATCGAAGCCGGCTAAAAATTCATACGAAGCGGTGCAGTGGCTATATTTTGCCTATCTTGCTGGCGTAAAAGAGGACAATGGCGCGGCAATGAGTTTAGGACGCACCTCAACATTTCTTGATATCTATATCGAAAGAGATATGCAAAGAAAGTTGATGACTGAAAAAGATGCGCAAGAACTTATCGACCAATTTATCATAAAATTGCGCCTTGTTAGACATTTGAGAACGCCAGAGTATGACGAGATTTTTGCTGGTGATCCAACTTGGGTTACGGAAAGTGTTGGCGGTATGCTAGATGACGAACACAGTTTAGTCACAAAGAATTCATTTAGATATTTACATTCGCTCATCAATCTTAACCCGTCACCAGAACCAAATTTAACCATTCTATATTCTTCAAAACTTCCAGCCAACTTCAAACGCTATTGCGCAAATATTTCTATAAAGACCGATGCTATTCAATACGAGGGTGATGATGTTATGCGTCCTATTTATGGCTCGGATTATGCTATTGCATGCTGTGTCTCTGCTATGAAGGTTGGCAAGCAAATGCAGTTCTTCGGCGCGCGCTGTAATTTAGCAAAAACTCTTCTATATTCTCTCAATGGAGGCGTTGACGAAAAGAGCGGAGCTTTGGTGGTAGAGGGCTTAAAGAAAAACAAGGAAAGCGTTTTAAATTTTGATACTGTTTGGAAAAACTATCTCAAAACTATGAAACTTGTGGCTAAAACCTATGTGGATGCCATGAATATCATTCACTATATGCACGATAAATACGCGTATGAGGCTATTCAAATGGCACTTCACGACACTGATGTTGAAAGACTGATGGCGTTCGGTGTGGCAGGCTTCTCTGTTGCTGTAGACTCGCTCTCTGCAATTAAATATGCTAAGGTCAGTCCTATTAGAAATGATGAGGGCGTTATTGTCGATTTTAAAATTTCTGGCGATTTTCCAAAGTTTGGCAATGATGATGACAGAGTGGACGAAATTGCTGTTGAACTTGTTAAGGCATTTAAGGCTTGTCTAGACGAAAATAAGACTTATAGGAAATCTATTAAGACTTTGTCACTTCTTACAATCACATCAAATGTCATGTATGGCAAAAAGACGGGTGCGACTCCTGACGGCAGGCGCGCAGGTGTGCCTTTTGCGCCAGGCGCTAATCCTATGCATGAGCGTGATACTTCGGGCGCTCTTGCTTCTCTTAACTCTGTGGCAAAAATTCCATATTGTAACTGCTGTCAAGATGGAATTTCTAACACCTTCTCCATTGTTCCAGACGCACTTGGGAAGGATGACAAGGCAAGAGTGAAGAATTTGGTTAGCATACTAGACGGTTATTTTGACCAAAAGGCGCAACATATCAATGTCAATGTTTTAAATCGTTCGCTACTTATTGACGCCATGAACAACCCTTGGAAATATCCAAACTTGACGATAAGAGTTAGTGGTTACGCTGTCAACTTCAATAAGCTTTCACGCGCTCATCAAGAAGAAGTGATTGCAAGAACTTTCCACACATCAAGATAGAAATAGATAGTTAGGAAATTAAAAATGGTTAAAGGTAATATTGACAGTTTTGAAACTATGGGATTGGTGGACGGACCGGGCGTGAGATTTGTCGTCTTTATGCAGGGTTGTCCGCTTAGGTGCGCCTATTGTCACAATCCAGAAACATGGACAGGCGTTAAAAAGATAGAAATGACGGCAGAAGAACTTGTTAAAAAGATATTAAAATATCTGCCTTACTTTGGAGATGACGGCGGAGTGACCTTTTCAGGTGGCGAGCCACTTAAACAACCAAAATTTTTATTAGAAGCGTTAAAGGAATGTAAAAAGCATGGCTTGCATACATGTTTAGATACCTCAGGCTTCGGTGACGATTATGAGGAAATTCTAGATTATGTCGATTTAGTCATTTTGGATGTTAAAGCGATTGACAAAGAAAAGTATAAGGCGCTCACTGGTCAAGCGATTGATAAATACAATAAATTCTTGGAAACTTGTCAAAGAAAAAACAAGAAACTTTGGTTAAGGCAGGTTATTGTGCCAGGGTATAATGACACCAAAGAGGACATATTAAAACTTAAAGATTACATAAAGAATATCAAAAATGTGGAGCGTGTGGAGCTTCTTCCATATCACAGTATGGCGAAAGAAAAATATAAAAATTTAGGCATCAAATATCGACTTGAAAATGTGCTTGATATGGACAAAGAAAAATGTAAACAACTTGAAAAATTGCTAAATGATTAGAAATGTATATAATCCACTAAATAATAAAAAATTATTTAATAAATATAAAAAAACACAAAAAAATGCGATTTTTTAGTGTTTTTTTGTTATTTTTCGTTAATTTATTATATTTTTTAATAAGAAATAATTATTTTTAATAAAATTACGGACTGATAATCATTAAATAAATTTTAAATTTTTATTTTTTTGTATGACATAAAAATATATTTTTAAAAATAATTTTTGTTTATATTATTAAAGCTTTTATATAATTTATTAATTCTTTTAATAATTTATTTGCGTAATCTTCGTCTTTATGAAAGAGGTAGATTTTTAGTTTAGGCTCGGTTCCACTAGGACGGAGAATGAAAGAACCGTCTTTTATGATAAACTCTAAAAAGTTTTGCTTTGGCAAATTTGTATCATCTTTTTGATAGTCGATTATTTTTAAAATATTTAACTTCAATTCTTTTAATCCTGTATATCTTATTTCATCTATAACGCGTTCGGAATTTTCTAGTTCAATCGAACTAGATAGGCTTGATACCTTACCATATTTAGAATATATGTCATCAAGATAATCTATAAGTGTTTTTCCAGCATTTTTTAATCTTTCCGCGATTTCTAACATGAGAAGCGAAGCAGTAATGCCATCCTTATCAAAGGCATTGCTTACACAATATCCGCAACTTTCTTCATAGATTAAGACTACGTTTTCTCTGCCGTATTTTTTTGATAGTTCCTTTGCTTTACTTCCCATGCTCATGAATCCAGTAAGTGTTTTAGACACCTTTGCGTGATTTTTTTTACATATTTCATCTATTAACAGGCTGGTGACTACGCTTGTGACAATAAATTTGTCCCTTGTGCCTGTAAGTAAGTAGTCAGCAAAGATATAACCAACTTCATTTCCACTAAGTTTTATATACTCGTTTTTATGTTTCACCATAACACCAAGCCTGTCGGCGTCTGGGTCAGTGGCGATGATGATGTCGCTATCATTTTTTCTTGCCACTTTTAAAGCTTCATTAAACGCCTCTTCAAATTCTGGATTTGGATATTCGCAAGTGGTAAAAGAAGGGTCAGGTTTAACTTGCGTTGCTTTAAAAGTAAAGCCATTATAATTTAAGAGTTTTTTCACCGCTCTGAAACCTGTTCCATTTAAAGGAGTGTATGTGATTTTTAACTTTCTCTTCTTTTTTTCATATATTCCGTTTAGGAATTTGTCAATTATATCATTTTTAATCCATTTAACTTTCCCAAGTTTTTTATCGTATACATTATTGTAGCTCTCTACTTCATCAGTCTTGTCAAATAGTTCAGTTATCTTTTCTTGAACATCTTTATCTATCTGAATGCCGTCTGAGCCATAGATTTTTATACCGTTGTATTCCTTCCTATTATGGCTGGCAGTTATTATGATTGAAAGGTCGCTTTTATAATAGGTAGTAGCAAAGACAAGCACAGGAGTAGGTGAGAAATTTTTAAACAAAAGCACTTCTACGCCATAAGTTTTCAGCGTTTTCGCAAAAAGCCTAGAATAAAACTTACTATTCTTTCGCGTGTCAAAGCATATCACTACTTTTGCACTTTTATCTTTTAAATATTCTCCAACGCTACTTGCAAGCTTGCAGACGGTAAGGGCATTTATCTTATTTGAGCCAAGTTCCATAACACCTCTCATTCCCGCGGTGCCGAAAGAGAGAGAAGAGGAAAAGTTGTCTTTAATTTTTTCCCTGTCTAGTTTTTTAAGATTTTTAACGATATTTTTATCTTTGATATTGTTTAACCAATAGGAATATCTATCTTCCATATTCACCTCAAAAGTATTATAAGAAAGCTAAATTTATTTGTCAAATATATAAAAATATATTCATTTACTTTAAATAATCAGTCTATAATAAGAAATAAAAAATCAAGCAAACTTTGCTTGATTTTTTGATAATCTATTTATTCTTCCCTGGGGCGAAGATGACGGTGAGAAGTGAGATGCACATTGTCGCAATCATTCCCCAGCCGATGCTGAAGGTGATGCCGTTTATTAGTGGAAGTTCTGCCCAGCTTCCGCCCATAACAACTTCGTTGCACCAAACTGCAAGCATAATTCCAGCAAGTGCAGTGAAGATAAAGAAGAAGAGTGCGAACCAGCGTGCGCTGACATAGGACTTGTTTTTTGTTGCCTTTGTGATAAGATTGATTACAGTGATGATAAGCATAACGCCAGCAAAGACAAGAGCAAGTATGAGTGCGACTGCTGCGACCGTTAGGTAGGCGTGCTGACCATTGTCAAACTTAATCATATCAAATAGCGATGCGTCAAGAAAGGTGTAACCGTCCAAATTTCCTTCACCGTTAAAATTGTAGATGCCGAATGCGGGTTGAGTGAAAAGAACTATTCCTCCAACTCCTAAAATAATTGTTATTATTGAAAAGATAATTGTAAGCATTTTGACCTCCTAAAATGCAATATATAGATATGTTATAATCTTTTAACTATTTTGTCAAGCATATTGCAAAAATATTATTGTTGGCAAAAAAGGCTGAAAATTTATTTGACATACCCTATTTTTAAGTTATAATAAGAATAGAAAAGCGCAAACTAGAAAGGGAGGTCGAGGTATGAAAGGTAAATTTAATTCTGAATATCATTATTTATGCTGGCTGGCATTCAAAGCGACAGGAAATCCGTATATTGCACAAGATATTGTCAATGAAAAATATAAAGACAAAGAGCGCGAGCGATAAATATATTTTAAAACGCAAGTTATAAAAATTTTAATATCAAAGGACGAATATGAGTTTAAACTTGAAGGCGATTGTGATTAGAGGGAATAACATAAAAGAGAAGGATAAAAATATTCTTCTTTTTTCTCTTGAACAAGGCAAAGTTTGGGTGACTTTTAAGGGTGTTAGAGGCGATAAAGCCAAAATGAAATACGCAAAAGAACAGTTTTGCTTTGGCGACTATATAATTGAAGAAGGGAAGATTAATAATGTTGTAACTGGCGTAGATATAATTGAAGATTTTAATGAGATAGCCAAGGACATAGACAAATATTTTGAGGGCAACGCCATGCTTGAAGTGGTGCAAAAACTATGTTTTGAGGGTGCAAGAGAGCGTTATGAAGTGTTTATGTCGCTAATTAACGGACTGAAAATTCTAGCTTTTCACAAGGTCACACATTTAGCCGTATTATTAAAATTTTTGCTAAATATCTTTGAAATTTACGGCATGAAACTTTATAGCGAAAAATGCTCGTGTTGTGGTGGAGATTTTCATGACAATATCTACATAAATCATCAGGTTGGAGAGCTTGTCTGCTCTTCTTGTAAAACATTTCAGTGCGAACAAATTAGCAAAGGCGAATATAACTTAATAAGGCTTTTATCTAGTTTGTCTTATGAAAAATTGCCTAATTTCCCAGAAGAGGTCGGTCAAAAGACATTAAAACTCCTTGTAAAGAATTTTTACAATAGGTTTTCAGAAAATTTGATTTTTGTTGGGATTTTATAAATACAACATGAATTTAATCTAACTTATCCACTGAGATATCCACAATTTGTCCGTTTTTTGTTTCAAAGCGGACAAAATTTTTTGAAGATTCGCTAATTACTATGAAATCGTCTGTGGACAAAGGCAGGAAATTGACCACATTTCCTAAAAACCTTGACAGATTATCTTCATTAATATTCAAACTTGCGTCCAAAAGATTTTTGGCAAATCGAAAATCTTTGACCTTTATTGCCTCCAAAAATCGGTATGGCGAAAGTTCATATATATCGCTTGTTTTATTATAGTCAAAAGACATGTTTTCCACTTTAATCTTATCGTTAGAAAAGCTGTAATTAGCTTTCTTTATTCTGTTTTCATAATCACATAAACGCTTGCTTAATTTAAGAGTGTTTTTCTCAAATTCAATATCATCACCGTCGAAGTGAGAAAGGCGAGATGAAGAGGTGTTAAAAACATAGAGGTCGTGTTGAAATTCTATGCAAGCGAAATTTTCTATTTTATATACCTTATAGTTTGAAGTGTCATGAGGGCAGGAGTAGGCAACCATATAGTTTTTAAATTCAAACTTTATTTCATGGTGCGAAATAGACACAACACACTTTTCGCCGTTAAAAAAAAGAGTTTCTTTGTTTGTGACTACAAGCTCATTTTCCTCATTCAATAGGAGAAGAGTAAAGTCGTCCATGCTATAAACAGAATAGCGTGAAGTGTTTTGAAGGTTTTTTAGGTTTATATAAAAAGGAATATTTCGTCTTGAATAAACAGCGGGATAGACAAAAATCTTGTCTTCATCGACTATTTCAAGTTTGTCGTTTTCGTCAAGCTCAAAAGAGCTTTCCTCGGTTTTAATAAAGCATGGATATGCCGATTTCAATATAATTTTCTTCATAAAGTAAAATATGACAGGATTTATTTAAGTATGCTCACCAAACGCACAAAAAGGTTTAAAAAATTTTGAAAATTGTCGAATTTCACTCTTGACAAAATGGTGATTTTAGATTAGAATGAAACTAGAAGGAGAGGAGGTATGAGTAATTTTACTGATTACAAGACAGAAAGCGAACTTAAATATGTGAACAAGGTTTTGGCTGACAAAGATTTGCGTGTCGTTATGAAAAAACTTTTTTCAAGTTTTCCAGACAATGTTAAAGCTGAGATTTTTACAAACGATATATTCGCCAGGGAAAAATACTTTAACAAAAACGGCAAACAGATACCTGGCGGGTCCGAGACGGTATTTACTGTTGAAAATGATAATTTAGCAAGAGTTTTTAGTTATGAAAACGGCAATGTTCATTTGAGAATAATAATAAATAAGTTGCTTTTTGACAATGGTTCAAACAATCCTTATTCAGCCAAAATCATGAAAAAAAGGTTTGATGAGGATTTGGAAGCGGGCAACCTTCCGCGTGTTATTTTGACCTATAGAGGGAAGCCGACACCTGTAAAAGTGGAAGGAGAAAGCGAATTAAGACAATATCAAATAAAAGAAATTGAGAAGGTTTTGTTTGAAAATGTCGCCACTCATGAGCATAAGATATTTACGATTCAAAGAAAGAAAATATATGTTCCAGAGCAAGTTATTGAAATAGAAAATAGTTTCGGCTTTAATAAAACAAACGAAAGAGAAGACAAAGAGTAAATAGAGAAAAATAGTGAAGATAATTGTCACTATTTTTTTTGTTAAAATTTCCCTTAAAATTCTTTTTATTTATTGTTTAAGCCTCTTTAAATTTGGCAATATTAAAAACGAGAGGTGATTATGAATATTTGGAAAGACGATGAGGTTAAAAGTTTATTTTTGGAAGTGGAAAACACAAAAAAGGTAGGTAAACCTTTGCGTGAGGCGTTTATAAAGCATGCGGAAAAATTCAAAAGAAAGGCTAACAGTGTGCGAAATTATTATTATCATGAGGTCGATAACCTTGAAAAAGATAGTAAAAGGATGCAACGCCTTGAAATTGACATAAATAAACACACGAAAAATAAACTTGTTCCGTTCACAAAGGAGCAGGAAGATAAATTTATGAAAGAGATAGAGCTTTTGAGAAATAGTGGCGAGTCGGTGCGTTCGGCATGTTTTAAACTGAGCGGTGGAGATATGACGCTGATGACAAGACTACAAAATAAATACCAAAATCTAAAAAAGGAAGTGCCGAACAACATCGTTAAATTCAAACAAAAATCCTTGACTGACAGTGATATAAATAGTTTATTTTCAGGACTTGTCAAGCTCATTAAACGAAACGCGGTAGAACTAGCAGAGGAGCGAGTGCGCGAAGAAAAACACAATTCCGCATACCTTTTAAGAGAGGCTTATTCTGAACTTGCCAAAAAAGACAAAGAAATATTTAGAGTGAAAGAAGATTTGAAAAGACTTAAACTTGAAAATGAAAAATTATCACTTAGGCTAAATAAGTTCTTTTCTAAAAGCGATAAGTTAAAGGAAAAACTTGCCGAAAAGCATGCGATAAAAGCAAATTGATTAATAGGAAAATGATAAGATGTTTTCGCTTTGAAAATATCTTTTTTTATGTTAAAATAAAGGCATGGAGATGAAATTTATAGCCTCAGCAACTCTCTATGAGGCAACAAAAGAGGTAATTAAAGAGATTGACTACAAAAATTTAAAAGAAAAGAATTTGGTGGTTGTGCCAGACAGTTTTTCTATGCAGGCAGAGAGCTTAATATTTGATGTCTTAAAGATAAAAGCCACTTTCAACATCTCGGTTGTTGGGATTTCAAGGCTTGCAGGAAAACTTTTAAGAGAGCATAACATTGACTATGCGCGAATTAGCGGACTTGACGAAATTTTATACACCTATGAAGCCATAAAAAAATGCGAAAATAATTTTTTATATTTTAAAAATTATGGCATAGAGCTTGCCATAAATGTTTTAGAGATTATCAAAGAGTTTTTGAACTGCGAGATAAAGGTGGAGGATATAAAGGACTGCGAGGACGCGGTGCTTTCAAAAAAAATGCACGACCTTAGGCTTATTTATGAGGAATACTTAAAACTAACCGAGGACAAGCTGGATTTATCAAGACTTTTAGATTTCTTTTTAGAGAAAAGTGATTTTTTTGATTTAAAAGATTACAATCTATATTTTGTGAACTTTGATAGCTTTTCTCGTCAAATTTTTTCCTTTATCTGTGCGCTCTCAAAAAAGGTAAAGAGTGTCACAATAGGGGTAGCTAAGCCGTTAGGTTATGGAAATTCATATATTTATGAAACGGACACCATAAAAAAAATGCTGGCGCTTGCAAATGAAAAGGGAATAATGGTTAAAGTTCAGGAAAGGACGCCAAATCTAAGCGAAGATAAACTTGCCGTTTTAAAAAATGTCTTTTCTGTCAAGACGGAAGAATATTCATCGCCATATTTTGTAAACATCGTTGCAAGTGATGAAAATGACGAATTAGAATTTGTAGCCAAACATATCACATATATGCTTCATGGCGGTGCGCGTTTTAAGGATTTTGCTATTGCTGTGCCAGAAGAAAGCTATTTTAAAAATATAACAAAACTATTTTCAAAATATGATATTCCTGTCTATGCTGATTACACTTTGACGCTTGGCGATGTGTCTGTGAGCAAGTTTTTTTTGAAGATGTTGTCACTTACTGCCGGCATAAACAAGGAGGGGATAAACTATCTTCTTTCTTCACCCTTTATAAACATAGAGAACCGTGATGCACTTTTGAAGATGGTGGATTATTATGACATAGACAGTGTCAAAGACTTTACTGCACGCTCAAACGCCCTTGACGAAATATTTGATATGCTTGTTTTTAAATCTAGTGCCACGCTTGAAGAATATGTTTTTATGTCTATAAAATTTGTCACGCTTATAAAGGACAACTTCGAAAATTTAGACATAGAGGACCTACAAAAACGAAGCGAAAACGAGCAGGCGATTGTCTATATTGAAAAGATATTAGACGAGCTTAAAGAGAAGAAGTTAGAGCTTTCGTTAGAGGATTTTAGAACGATTATAAGCACGATTTTTCAAAGTATCAAGGTGGAAACCGTGCCATCATACATTGACGCCGTATATGTTGGCGATGCCACTAAAAGTTATTTTGCTGACACGCCTTACCTTTTTGTTTTAGGTGCAACTGCCTCACTTTTGCCTCGCACTGAGAAAGACAACGGACTGATTACAGACGAAGATTTATCAAAACTCAATTATCTAAAAAAGATAGAGCCGGAAATAAGGGTGATAAACAGGCGTAACAGATTAAAACTATTTGAAGTGTTACAGCATGCGGAGCGCAAACTTTTCATCTCAACTCCGCTAGGTGGCGAGGGAAGAAAGGCTAGTTTTGTCAATGATTTAGTGAAGGTTTTTGGCAAATGCGAGCTTGTGACCTCTTCGCTTTTAAACTTTAATAGAGTAGACTTAGATGAAGAAGGCAAACATAAACTTTTAAATTTTCATTTGGCAAATGCAGGCGTAGCTGAGGAAAATTTCAAAAAGCTCATCGGCGTGCTTGATGAAAAATTGGCAAATTCTGTGCATAATGTTGTCGATAAAGACATGTTTAGTTTTGATTATGAAAATTTGAAAACTAATCCTCTTGGCGACAAAATTTCAGCGTCACAGCTTGAGAGTTATTTTGCTTGTCCGTTTAAGCATTTTCTTTCATACACATTAAAAATAAAAGAAAAG
>CALVZE010000016.1 GCA_944372445.1 uncultured Clostridia bacterium | reverse complement strand
AAAGAAAAGGAATATGCCAAGGAGGACAAGCGTAAAATCGGAAGTTTCAAGCATGAACTTAATAAACTTTTTGTGGAAGAAAATAACTTTAACATAAAGACATTACGAGAAAAAGAAGTGGAAGAATTTTTAAAGCGAAAATTTAACAGTTTAGCAAAAAAATATTTTGATGAAACTTCGCTTAACAACCTTGCATTCACACATAACCTTTTTAGAGAGTGCAAAATTTTGTTATTAAATTTAGTCTATGAGCAAAAACAGAGCGACTTTGTAGTTCTTGGCGTAGAGAAAAAGGTGGAAAGCACAATTCTTGATAAAAAATTTGTTGGCATAATCGACCGCGTGGATGCTTACAAAAATTATCTAAGAATTATCGACTATAAGACGGGTGAGGTTGACGGTGTTTTAAAAGATTTATATTATGGCAAAAAGTTACAACTTCTCTTGTATGGCAAGGTGGCATGTGAAGAGTTTAAGAAAACCTGCGCGGGACTTTATTATTTTGATTGCAAAAATAAGTTTAAAAAGACAGGCGCCAAGACAAAACTCTTGAATGGAATAACTCTAAAAGATAACGAAGTTGTCTATGCCACAGATTATCGCCTTCAAGAAGAAAAATTTAGAAGTGATTTAATAGGTGCGGAAAGAAAGGCGAAGAAGGACGATTTTGAGTTCAAGTATGGCAATTTTATCTCTGACTTTCAAAAGTATTTTGACTACGCTTTAAAAGTTTCTGAAAAGGCGACAAAAGAGATTGAAGAGGGATATATTATGCCTAAGCCTCTTCAAGGAGAATGTAAATTTTGTCCGTATAAAGCTGTTTGTAAGTATGACGAGGCTTTGGAAAGAAAGAAAAGGAGATATTTTAATGGAGATTAAAGAACAAGAGGCAGTGCTTTCCTTTGACAAACGAAATTTGATAGTTTCAGCTTCAGCGGGAAGCGGAAAGACTTATGTTTTAATCAAACTTATCACCAAGCTTATATGTGAAAAGAGAGTGCCTATTCGAAAACTTTTAATTTTGACCTTTACCAAAAATGCCTCTGTCGAAATGAAAGAGCGCCTCTTAAAAAATTTAAAAGGCATAAAAAATGTCGATGATTTTATTTTGAAACAGATAGACGATTTGTCAGTGTCAAACATTTCAACCATTCACTCTTATTGCGAGCACTGTTTAAAAAAATATGCCAACATTTTGAAGTTAAAGGAAAATTTTACGCTGGCAGATGAAAATTTATCTTATAAACTTAAAAAAGAGGCAATAAAAAAGTGTCTTAAAAAATTAAAAAATGATGAGAGTTTTTTCAAAATTTCTTATGCCTTTATTAGTGAACAAAAACTTTTTGATGCCATCATGGAAGTTAATGATATGATGGAAGCGGTTGCCGATAAAGAAAGTTATATTGAAAAAATATTGACAAAACAAAACTCCATCTTTGACGAAGCGGAAGAGGTGGTAAAGAAGAACTTAGACAGCGCTTGCAGGTTGGCAGAAGAGAGAATAGAAAAGGCGCATTTAGATTTTGATTTTAAATTAAAGGGTATATATGAAGGCTCGCTTTTAGATAAAGCAAAATTTCTAGAAACCTACTCTTTTCCGCGTCTTCCTAGCGCAAAAATAATCGGCGAGGAAAATCTTTCGCTTTTAAAAGGAATAAAAAAGGATTTACAAACCCTTTTTGAAGATATAAAAGGGCTATCGCTAACAAGCGAAAAGATAGAGGAAGAGCGAAAGGGCGAGCTTGAAATTTTGCTAATAAAACTTTATGTGGCTTTTTCAGATGAATATAAAAAACTTAAAAACGCCAAAAACATTTTAGATTTTTCAGATTTAGAACAGAATATGCTTACCCTTATCGCAAATGACCTCTTCAATGAAAATTTTGAATATGTTTTTATCGATGAATATCAAGATACGAACAGCCTGCAAGAAAGAATAGTTAAAACGGTGGCAAAAAATTCTCACTTTGTGGCAGTGGGCGATGCAAAGCAAGGTATATATGGCTTTCGGCTTGCAAGCAGTAAAATCTTTTTAAAAGATGTTGAAGATTTTACGCTTGATGAAAATGACGAGGCGCTCTTTTTAAAATCGAATTTTAGGACAAGCGAAAAGATTTTAAATTTTATTAATGACCTTTTTAAAGACGCAATGACAAAAGAAAACGCCAATATTGACTATAAAAACACTGCTATGCTTGAAGCAAAAAAAGACTTTAAAGATGACGGCGTTGTGGTTGTTGATATGCTCGTTCCTGACGAAGTGGAAGAGGAAGAGTTGCAGGAAATTTACAGTGTCAAAGAAGCCACGCTATCTTCCAATGAATATAAAAAGGAACTTCAAGTCGTTTTAGTGCGCATAGAAGAGGCTTTGAAATCTAAAATTTACGATCCAGAACTTGAAACTTATAGGCAATGCGAATTTCAAGATATTGCCATTCTTTCACGCAGTCGTTCGCCTTTTTTCAATCGACTTGCTGAGTTTTTGAAAGAAAAAGGCTACCCTGTTACTGCCAACAAGAAAAAGAACCTTTTGGATACGCCAGAGATAAAAGTCTTACATAATATCTTAAAAGTGACACTTGACCATGACGACGAGATAGCGCTTTTGTCAGTTTTAATGTCAAACTTCGGCAGATTAAATCAAGATGATATTTTAAGGCTAAGAAAGGGTGGAAAACTTTATGAGGAAGCAAAAACAAGCAAGGCGATAGAACTTTTAGAGGAGTTTAAAAAAGACGGCGTCGTCTATGGTTATAGGCGTGCCTTTGAACTACTTTTTGACAAAACGGGCTATTACGCATATGTAAACGAAAAGTCGCTTCGCACCTCTGTAAACAAATTTTTGGATGAGATAGAAAATTCCACTTATGACCATGACCTGCCTTCGCTCATTTCATATTTTGAAAACGTTGATGTTGAGGATGTGGGAGAGGCGAGTGGCGAAAATGCCATACTTTTAACCACCATTCATAAGACGAAGGGATTAGAATATCCTGTTGTCATCCTGATAGGTGCGGGCAAAAGTCTAAAAAAGCAAGAACGCCATGGTGAAATAGCTATGGACGAAAATTTTGGTATCGCTGTAAAGAGGTATGAGGAAGGGCAGGAAGAAAAGACGGTAAAACTTCTGGCAATACGATACTTAGACGAACAAAAGCGTTTTCAAGAAGAGATGATGATTTTTTATGTGGCATTGACGCGTGCGAAAAATAGGCTGTATATAATCGGAGAATACAAAAATCCATATTCTATAAAATTCGATTGCTATTTTGATTATATCTTTGCCTCATTAAGCCCGAACGAGCTTGAAAGTCTATTAAAGGAAGAAAGCTTAGAGAAAGGGGCGGTGAGTTATCATATTATAACAGAAGTTGAAGATTTTGAAATAGAGGAAAAGTCGAAGATATTTGGCAAGGGTGACGAGAAAACGGAAGAGGCGATAAAAAAATATTTAGATTTTAGTTATCCGTTTAAAAAGGAAGAAAATATCGCCTATAAAAATTCTGTGACGAGCTTGACAAAAAAATATGAAGAACAGGAAGTGTTTTTGCCTTCGAGCATGGTGGAAGTAAGTTTGGACGCCGTGGAAATTGGCAATGCCTATCACTTAGCCTTAAAGACTGTTGATTTTAATGAAATTAACAGCAAGGACGACCTAGAAAAATATTTCACTTCTTCATTAAACGATATCAAAGATAAAATTGATTTAAATTTATTATATAAAAATATAGAGCTTTTAAAGCCGTTCACAAAATCAGGGAACGTTTTTAAAGAACAAGAATTTGTCATGCGAGATGCGCTTAAAAATCTTATTAAAAATGTTGAGATAAAGGATGAAATTTTGGTGCAGGGCGTTGTGGATTTATTTATAGTAAATGGTGATAAGGCGATTTTAATTGATTATAAATATTCTTCCACAAAAAACCGAGAAAAATTAATTGGTAGATATAAAACACAACTTTATTTATATAAAAATGCCATTGAGAGCGGGCTTAATGTAAAAGTGGAAAAAATGTATTTATTAAATTTAAAATATACCGATTTAATAGAAATTAACGAAGAATAAATGTGTTTTATTATTAAAAAATCACTTTAAAATTATAAAAAAATAGGGAATAAAATAAATACTAAAAAAATTATTAAAAAATATTTGAAAAAATATTGAAAATTATTAGTATTTATTTTTTTCTTGTGCTATACTAAGTCTATCAAGGAGGGATATCGCCATGATGTTAGATATCGTAACGGGGATTGTTGACTTTTTAGGTGACATAGCCCCAAAAATTTCTGAGGATGTGCTTTTCATCATCGCAATAGCAGTTGAAGCATTGATTGTGCTTTTCTTTCTCATTAAATCTGCTTTTTCGTATGAAGCATGCCTAAACCGAACGCTAGACAAAGTGAATTTTTGGCTTTTTGAACGCAAAGTGATAACCGAAGAGAATATTCGGGAATTTAATGACATGTTAAAAGCGAAAGGCCCAAAAAGGTTATGCTATTTTTGGCAACAATACATACTTTTCCGTGAAGGCTCGCCTTCCTCTTATATGTCATCGGAAAATTTGGTGGAAAAGCCTCTTAAAACCTCTTCCTACAATTCCAACATAAAAAATCTTAATTTGATTAGTATCGCATGGTCGATTGTTATGGCGGTGTTCTTTATCGTGCTTGATCCTGCTGGAAATGTTATGACGGCAGATGTGCTTGCAGGTGCAATATTCGTTATGGCATTAATATACCTATTAAATCTTATTTTCTCCATTTATCTTCGCGCAAGAAAAAATGCTCTTTTAAATTCTTTATACCAAAGCGTATCTATGTTTGGAAGATTTATGGATAATGCTTGCGTTGATTTGCCATCTTACATTGACTATCAAATACTCTTCACTCCGCAAGAGATTGAAAAAGGTCAGCCTGTGCTTCGCGAATTTTTGGATTTCAAAGCTAGACGCGAAAAAGAGGAATTCAACAAGGCGAAAGAGAACGATGTTGAGTATGAAAAGTATGACTTTTCTTCTGTTGGAGTAAATGGCTCTGTTGTTTTAGATAGAGCTATGAAAGAGAGTGAAATCTATCTTAAAAAGAAAGAAAAGATGCTTGTCAGAATTGCACAACTTGAAAGCGAATTAGACACGCGTAAGAAGAACTTTGATAATGTGCAGAAAGATTATCAAAATAAGCTTCAAGCCTCAAAAGAAAATGTGGACAGACTTCTTCAACAACAAGAAGAAACGACAAATAGAATTGAAAGCAACTATTTAAGAAAGCAACAAACGCAGGAAATCGCTAAGCAAGAGCAGTTAGAACAAGAATTTGAACAACAACGCGCAAGATATCTCTTAGAGAAGAATGAACTTGAAGAGGAAATTAAGCACCTTCAACAAGACCTTGATGATAGCAAGAAAAATGTTGAGCAAGTTATGCTTGGTGAATATCAAACTTTCTTCAACAATTTCTGTGTAAGTGCGGAAAAGGTGGTGACCACAGCTTTCGCTGATAGGTTGGATAGTTTAAAGAAGAACAACGAAGAACAGCAAGAACAAATTGCGGAACTCGAAATTAAACTTAAAAACACACATCAAGGCGAATATGATGCGCAAGCTGAGGAAAACACGCCAGCGGGCAAGTATGACGAAAATGGTAATTTTGTTTATGAAAACGGAACTTACTATGATAAAGATGGCTTGTTCCATGACACCGAGGGCAATGTTTACGATGCAAATGGTAACTTTATAAGAAAGGAAGAAAAGAAAGAAGATAAAGAAGAGAAGAAAGTCATCAATCTTGACAGTTTAGATGCCTTTGATTATGTAAATGATGTTTCAGAAAAGGATGATGTGTTTAATGTAGCAGAAAATGTTATTGAAAATATCGACAAAGATGTGGAAGTTGTAAATAGCAGTAAGAAAAATGATTATGAGAAAGAGCAACAGAAAGAAGAGCCGGTAAAGCAGGAGGAAGTAAGTGAGCCTCAAATTGTTCTTCCTGACGAAAATGTTAAAGAAGCAAAATTTGAAATAGTAAAAGTTGAAGATGATAAGAAAGAACAACCTGTTGAAGAAAAACCAAAGAAAAAAGCAGGTCGTCCAAGAAAGATAGTCAAGGAAACGGAAGAAAAACCGAAAGGTAAGCGTGGTAGACCAAGAAAGACTCCTGTGAAAGCAGAAGAGAATGTTGAGAAGAAAAAGCCGGGTAGACCTAAAAAAACTCAAACGGCTGAAACGCCTAAGACAGAACCTAAGAAGCGCGGTCGTCCAAAGAAGATAGTCACGGAAACAGAGGTTAAACCAAAAGGCAAGCGTGGCAGACCAAGAAAGAACACTGACCTTGAAGAAATCAACAAAAAGATAAACGAAGAGCGCAACAAGTTGAGCGAAATGAGAGATAATCTCAATAGAGAGTTTGAAGTTGCAATCAAAAATCTAGAAGAAGCTAACCTCACCGAAAATGATGAGAGGCGTGAAGAAATAACGAAAGAAATCGAAAAACTGCAAAGCGAAGCGGAAAACGCCAAAGGTAAGGAAAGTGAAAGTAAAATCTCTGAAATAAATTCAAAACTTGAAGCGCTAATCGAAGAGGTCAAAAAGCTTAATTCTTAAAAATAAAAAGTAGCTAAACTTTTATACTTCTAAAAACATATTGATTATAAATTTCAATATGTTTTTTTGTATTTTTATTAGAAAGTGCGTTTAATAGAAAAATTTTTAACTAATTTTGTTAAATCACTTGACAAAAGTGGGGGGGGATTACAATAAGGTGAGATTATTAAAAGGAGGTTAAAATTATGGATGAAAATAATTATTACTATCCTTCACAAAGACTTGAAAAAAGCCAATTTTGGAGTGGATTTTGGTTTGGCTTATTTGTTGGAATGATTACGGGATTAATTCTAGGAATTTACATATTTCCTGCAGGAAGTAATGCACGTAAAACTTTTATAAAGGGCTGGATGTGTGGAAGTATCATACGATTAATAATAATTGCCGTTAGCATTGTCTTTATACTATATGAATATAACAAACTTGTTGAATATTATCAAGAGCTTCAAGAAATTTTAGATCAAATGACTATCTATTAATCTACATAAAAAACTCTCTTAAATAAAGAGAGTTTTTTAGATTTTTAAATTTTAAAATTAAACATTCCACCAAAGGTCAATATTGCCTGTGACAAAGCCATATATTAAAAGAGCGATTGAGGCGAGAACGATAATGATAGAAATTATAAGTGTTATATTGGAAGAAGTTATCTTTGAGGAGTGTCTTAAATTCACCGAATTGTAAAATAAGGCTAGTCCTGTGAAGAAAGATATGTAAACCAAGGTAAGATACAACGTTAAGTTGCTTATGAAATTAAGTTCAAATAACACAAAAAAGACGATTGCAAGAACGCTAAAAAAAACACTGAACAAGATAAACTTTTTTGTTGTCATAATTCCTCCAAATATAGTTTAACTATCATTAGTAGAATAATACATTTTGTCAAAAATTGTCAACAAAATTTAAATTATTCCGAAAAATTTGGAATAAAATCTTCGCTTGCGCTGTCAAAATCTTGAATATAGCCGTTTTGAAAAAGCTTTAAAAATTTATTCTCCAAAATTTTGTATTCAAGTGGCGTCAGCTTTCTCTTTATTGGGCTAAGTGGAGTTGGTGTAAATTGCGACATTAAACTTATAAGTCTATCGTTATATTTTGAGGCTAAATAGTCAAGCGTGTCAAGTGAGTTCTGAATTTCGCCGGGTATAACAAGGTGGCGTAAAATTAAGCCCTCTTTCATGAGGTTGTCACAAAAAACATCCTTCTTTTTAGCACAAAAATCTAACACTTTCTTTGCTACGCCCACATAGTTAGAAACATGACTTAGTTTTCTGCCTAATTCGTCATCCATATATTTAAAGTCGAGTAAATAAATGGAAATATATTTATCAAGTTTTTTTAGCATATCCACACTTTCATAGCCAGAGGAATTCCAAATGATTGGTATCTTTGGTTGATATTTTGCTAATGCTTTTAAAATTGCATCTGAAAAATGTGTTGGTGTTATAAAGTCAAAGTATGAATTGTTTTTTTCTTTTTCTTTTAAAAGTTCAACAAAATCATTTTCGCTATAAATTTTTCCCACTCTTCCTCTTGAAATTTCATAGTTTTGACAATATGAACACTTTAAATTACAACCAGAAAAAAATATAGCACAAACACCTTTTTTGTCAGTGACACAGGGCTCTTCCCACATAAAATTATCGATAACTTTCGCTATCCTTATCTCATCTAATTCATTACAGTAGCCCGTGCTAAATTTTCTATCTACCATGCAGTGACGCGGACAAGTTTCACAAATATTCATGTTTTTAATATATCACTTTAAAATGCAAAAGTCAATTTTAGAATTTACTAAAATGCTAGTTTTAACTCAAATTTTTTTTGGTGCATATTTTGTAATATGAGTTGGACGCTTAGTTGTTGTTTTATCGTAAAAAATGAAGAAAAAGTTTTGCCTAGAATTCTTGATTGTGTCAAAAGTTTTGCAGATGAAATAATCATTGTTGACACCGGTTCTACTGATAAAACTAAGAGTATTGCACAAAATTACACTGATAAAATCTTTGATTTTGAATGGTGTGATGATTTTTCCTTGGCGCGCAATTTTGCTTTTTCAAAATCCACTTGTGACTATAATATGTGGCTGGATGCCGATGATTTTATCTTTCCAAAGGACATAGAAAAGATATTAAAATTAAAACAAAGCGAACCGAATTTCGATGTTGCATATTTTAACTATGTGACCGGCTTTGACGAAAAGTATAAGCCCACATTTGTCTTTGAAAGAGAACGAATATTAAAAAACGACGGCACATTTTTTTGGATTGAACCTGTGCATGAGGTTATAGTGCCACACGGCAAGGGAATTCATGAAAAAATAAATATTTATCATTTTAAAAGTGACGCGCCGAGAGGAGATAGAAACTTAAAAATTTATGAAAGACGAATACTGAAAGGAGAAAAACTTTCCGCGCGTGCTATGTTTTACTATGCTCGGGAACTTTATTACAATGCTTATTATGAAAAGGCAATAGGTATGTTTTTAGAATTTTTAGATAGAAAAGATGCTTGGGTGGAAAACAAAATTGAAGCGTGCTTAAATCTTTCAGAGTGTTTCTTAAAGTTGAATGATAAAATTAACGCCAAAGAAAGTCTGTTTAAAAGTTTTCTCTATGATTTGCCACGCGCTGAAATACTATCACAGTTAGGAAATATATTTCTTAGTGAAAATGACTATGAGAAGGCGAAATATTACTACTTATTGGCCTTAAAATGCAAGTTTGATATTGCCAAAGGTGGCTTTGTTTTAGTAGATTGCTACAATTTTATTCCCTCAATCAATCTTTGTGTCATTTATTATAGGCAAGGTGACATCAAAAAGGCGCTGAGATTTCATAAGCGTGCAAAGAGGTTAAAACCAAAGCATCCGTCTGTCATTCACAACGAAAAAATTTTTGCTACAAATAAAAATTTTTAATTTTTCTTGTTTTTTGTTGCTATTTGTGATAAAATACTCCTAGCTATCTTGAAAGGAGTTTTTTATGGAAGAAAAAGTTATAAAACCGCATCTGGTTAAACCTATGCTAGAAAAAATTGTGTATGACAAATTACAAAATCCACAAAACGGAGTTATGGTCAATATCAAGCCTGAGGACTATATTGATGTGAAAAAAATCACCGAGGAAGTTGTCAGAGTAACTATCACGAGAAGCTTATTGGTAAGCCCTGCAAGTTTGTTAAAACTTTCTGTTACAATGAGCGTAGATATACCTGTTGACTCAATTGAATTTTCTCGTCTTGATGACCCTAAGGGGTATATTAGAAATAGTAAACCCGTTAAAATTGCACTCGGCTATATCTCAAACCTTATAACAGAAATCACCATCAATTCCGCGGTAGGTCCTATCGTCACTCCGCCAAACATTCAAGAGTGAGCTTAGTTTCATAAATTGAGTTAAAATAAGACTAAATATTAATATAAAATATTAGATTAATAAAAATATTGATGTATTTAGCAATAATATATTACGAGTTAAAAACTTCACTGAGCATTTAGCTCAGTCATGCGGATATAGTACATCGGTAGTATGCGGGCTTCCCAAGCCTGAGAGGTGGGTTCGACTCCCATTATCCGCTCCATAGCGCGAAAACTGCGCTATTTATTCGTTTTTGAGTAAACTCAAAAAACTCATATTTTCGCTTGTTTTCGCGCTTTATGCGACCAAACGCAACTCGCGCCAAATGCTGGCGAGTTGGTCGCAACTTAAAGTGGTTATGATTTTAAAAATAAGAGAGAAATACAAACTGCGCTTTTGCTTATTTTCGAAACAAGTTCGAAAAGCATCGCTTTTTCGCTTGTTTTCGCGCTTTATGCGACCAATCATAACTCGCGCCAAATGCTGGCGAGTTGGTCGCAACTTAAAGATAACTTCTCTTTCGAGGTGTAGCGCAGTTGGTAGCGCGCACGGTTCGGGACCGTGAGGCCGTGGGTTCGAGCCCCGCCACCTCGACCATATTTTGATTTTAAGTGTTATTTTTATCTAAAATTTTTACATATTACCTATCTTTTGCATATATAATTTTAGAGGTTAATATGTTAAAAGGTCCATATAACAATATTCGAGTCGGCAGTATTAAATCGTTTGATTTGGCACGAGAAAGCGTTGTTGAATTACATCTGTTAAATTTGCAACTAATTGCCGTTCTTTCGGCGCTTGAAGAAGATGATTTCAACAAATGGTTTGAACACAACTTTTCGCTTACGACAAAAGAAGAAAGTTGTAGAATTAAAAATGTTGCGATAAAATATTTAGGCAATTTAAACATTGACCTAAATACCTATATGGAAAAGCTTGGCTACTACCATTTTATGAAAAGAGAGGATGAACTTCCTTATGAAGAGGTTGATTTAAAAAACAATGTCTATTTATCTATTGTTCAAGACAAAAGTTTTAATGACAACGATAAGTTTTTAAGCCTATCTACATATTTTAAATTTAAACTTGACGCGGTGGCAAGAAAGGTTGAGTTGGCTTCGCAAAGTTGGAAAGATGAGCAGTTTGATGAGTTTAAAGAGCGTATGTCAAAGGTGGCGGAGCTAGGCATTCAAAGATACCCAAATATTTTTAAAACATATGCAAAAATTCGACAAAAAGAGTTTGAAAAATAATTCAATTATTCTAAGAATTTTATTTTTATTGACATAATTACTTTACTTTTTGCCGGTAAAATTTTATACTTTTATAGAGCTTAAAAGCGCATGGAAAAATAGAAATGCGCAAATTTAGGCTGTTTATTTTCAAAAAGGAGTGTGATATTTATGAAAATAAAGCCGATTTTTGATAGGGTGGTTTTGCTACCAAAGGAAGCCGACAAGGAAACGAAGAGTGGTATTATTCTTCCAACCGCTTCGCAAGAAAAGTCGCAACTTGCAACCGTTGTCGCTGTTGGAGAAGGTGGCATGGTTGACGGAAAGGAAGTGAAAATGGCGGTAAAAGTTGGGCAAGAGGTGCTTTACAGCAAGTATAGTGGCACCGAAATCACTTTTGAAGGAAAGAAATATATTGTTTTAAAACAAAATGATATACTTGCTATCATTGAGTGAGAGGAGGAATTATGGCAAAGAGAATTTTAGAGGGCGAAAGTGCAAGAAAGGCGTTAGAGGCAGGAGTTAACAAGCTTGCAAACACTGTCAAGATAACGCTTGGTCCTAAGGGAAGAAATGTGGTGCTTGGCAAAAAATTCGCCACACCACTAATTACTAACGACGGCGTGACAATAGCAAAAGAAATCGAACTTTGTGACCCGTTCGAGAATTTGGGTGCAGAACTTATTAAAGAGGTGTCTGTTAAAACAAATGATGTAGCTGGCGACGGAACGACAACCGCTTGCGTGCTTGCTCAGGCAATCATACGAGAGGGGTTAAAAAACTTCACTGCGGGTGCAAATCCTATCATTTTGAAAAAAGGAATATTTAAAGCTGTTGGGGTGGCAACCGAGGAGCTTAAAAAAATAAGCAAGCCAATCAATAGCTCAAAAGATATTGAGCAGGTGGCTAGTATCTCCGCTGGGGATGAAGAGGTGGGAAAACTTATTGCGGAAGCCATGGATAAGGTCGGTGCAGACGGCGTGATTACTGTTGAAGAAAGCCAAACCATGCACACAGAGCTGTCAGTTGTTGAAGGTATGCAGTTTGACAGAGGATATTTATCTCCATATATGTGCACAAACACCGAAAAGATGCTTGCTGAACTTGATAACGCATACATTTTAATCACCGACCGCAAGATTTCTTCCATACAAGAGATTTTGCCTATCTTAGAGCAACTTGTCAAGGTTGGCGGAAAGATGGTTATCATTGCAGACGATGTAGAAGGCGAAGCACTCACTGCTTTAATTTTAAACAAACTTCGAGGTTCGCTCAATGTTGTCGCTGTTAAGGCTCCAAGTTTTGGCGATAAGAGAAAGGCCATGCTTCAAGATATAGCCACTCTTACAGGTGGTATCTTTGTCAGCGAAGAGTTAGGCTTTGACCTTAAAACGCTTTCGCTTGACAGCCTTGGCAGAGCTAAAATGGTGCGTGTTGACAAAGATAAGACAACGATTGTTGAAGGTGCAGGAAGCAAAGAGGAAATAAAAGCAAGAATTAAATCTATAAAAGAACAAATAGCTCTTTCAACAAGCGATTATGACAAAGAGAAACTAGAAGAGCGCCTTGCAAAACTCTCTGGTGGCGTTGCTGTTATAAAGGTTGGTTCAGCAACCGAAGTGGAAATGAAAGAGAAAAAACTGAGAATAGAAGATGCGCTTTCTGCTACAAAAGCGGCAAGTGAGGAGGGAGTTGTTCCAGGCGGTGGTGTGGCACTTTTAAAAACTACACCAGCGCTCAAAAAACTTGTTGAAAAACTTGAAGGTGATGAAAAGACGGGCGCGAGCATCGTTTTGAAAGCGGTGGAAGAGCCTATTAGACAAATTGCACTTAACGCTGGTATTGACGGAGGCGTTGTTGTAAATAGAATCTATGAAAACCTAGACAAGAACGCCTATGGCTTTGACGCTCTTAAAAATGAATATGGTGATCTCATAAAGAAAGGTATACTTGACCCGACAAAGGTGACGCGTTCTGCGCTCATCAATGCGGCATCAGTTTCAGCAACACTACTAACCACCGAGGCGCTTGTTGTGGAAATTGAAGATAAGCCTAAGCCAAAAGAGGAAGAGGTATATTAATTTTAATAAAATGCACCGTTTTCACGGTGTTTTTTTATTGCTATATTGACAAAATAAGCAATGTATGATAAAATTTTATTGTTTTGGAGGGTGTAAATGGTAGAAACAAATTTAAATTTAAATTGGTTGGGCAACACTGATAAAAAAGCAGTGAAGAAGGGCGAAGTTAGTTTGGGAGAACTTGGAGAGATATATGAATTAATACTCACAAACAACACATATAAGTTTATGAAAACTTTTGAAATTGGCGACGATAAAGAAGATAATTTTGATAGTTTTCTAGCCTCACTGACGAGCGGAAAAATGACCAGTGCAGTTCAAATAGCTGACTATGTGCATAAGGCATATATTGAAAACGGACATATGGAAGATGCGTTAAAGTATGTCAGCATTGTGGACGGAAAGGTTGAAAAGCCATATCATTTAGTGGCGGATTATATCGAACGTTATCTAATAAATGAAAACGAGAAGGAAGAATTCAAAAACGAGATAGATGAAAAGTCCTCCTCTTTTAGAGCGGATGTCTATAATTATCTTGGCAAAATTTTTGCAAGGAGAATGACAGAAAGATTCTCAGACTATGTTTATGTGGACACCACACACCTACCTGTGCATAGCAAGGTGAGAACTAAGATATTTGAATGGTTAAATGCAAACGGCTTAGAAAGGTTGGATGTGGGCGAAAATATGCCTGTTATTTTCGTCAATGGCAAGCCGAAAATTTCTGAGCGACAAGAATTTATAAAAAATGCCTATGTTGACATTGTAAATAAGTATGCAGAAAATTTAATGTGGAAATTTCACGCAAGCGCTCTTAACACTGTTAGCGCTAAGGCGGTAAAAAAGGATTGGATTGCTATGCGAGAAATTTTAAATAGTTTGTATGGTGGCATGACCGAAGAAAGCAAACAGGACGTAAAGATAATTTCTGCAAAAGCAAAAACAGAGTGGCTGTTTGATGACAAATTTTTCAGTAAATTTTTAAGCGTATATACCGACGAAAAGCGAGGCGATGAATTTAGTGCAATGTCAAAAGCGGTTTCAGAGTTAAAAGTTGGCACGCGTTCAAATGAGTCAAAACAGACAATTTCTAATTTTATGGAAAAGTTAGAGATATTGAATGTTGCTTTAAACGAAAAAACCACTAAAAACGGAAAAAGTTATGCTCAGCCTGCTAACTATTTTAAAATTATGGGCATGAAACCGGTAAATTGCTTTTACTTTATAGTTCAGCTTCAAAAACTTTTTGCTAACAACAAAGAGCTTAGCGAAAAGTTGGAAGAGGCGCGTGCAAATGTTAGGAACAACTTTGGTTGGTCATGGAATGCAGCTGGTGTGGTTTATAATAACCATGATGAGAACATGAAAGATTTAACGGTTGACAAAGTGCTAAGCATGGCGTCAAATTTAGGCGTCGTAAATAAGTCAAATAAACACGGAGTTATAGGTAGCGAAGAACTTGAACAGTGTGCTGGCAAAACGATAGAATATATTGAGGAAAACAAGTTGCCAAAGTATTCGACATGTGTGAGAGCGATATATGACGCATTGTTAAAGGGGCAAGAACCTATTTCAGAAAAATATTTGTCTAATAAAGACGATAAAAAAGAGCTAGAAAGAGAATAAACTTCTAAAAACAGAACAAAAATGTCCTATTTTCGGACATTTTTTAATAAATTTAAAGGAAATTTCCTTTGTTTGTAGTATAATAGGGTTAAAGCGGAATTTTTTAGGAGATAGTATTGCAATTTTTTTCTGTTGAGTGGTTACAAGAGCTTAAAAGAAAAAGTGATTTGGTCAGTATTGCGTCTAATTATCTACGCCTAGAACAGAAGGGTAGGCGTTTTTGGGCGTGTTGTCCATTTCACAATGAGAAAACACCCTCTTTTTCGATTAATGCAGAGGATGGCATTTATTATTGCTTTGGTTGTAAAGAGAGCGGAGATGTCATCAAATTTGTCGAAAAAATGGAAAACATCGACTTCTACGATGCGGTAAAACTTTTGGCGGACAAGGCGGGTATGCAGGTGCCTGAGCTAGAAACAAGCGAAGAGGCTGGCAAAAAACAAAAGCTTAAAGAAAGGCTTTTAGAGGCGCTCAGTTTAGCTCAAAAACATTATGAAGAAAATCTATACAGCAAAGACGCCATTGAAGCGCAACAATACATAAAAAAGCGAAAATTCACAAGGCGTGAGCTTATTGATTTTAAGATAGGTTACAGTAAAGATTGGACGGATATTGTTGACTATCTTCATCAAAAAGGATTTTCTGATTATGAGCTTGTCACCGCTGGTATTTGTGGCAAAAAGAACGATAGGGTATTTGATGTTTTAGCTGGAAGGCTTGTGTTTCCTATCTTTAACGCCTTTAATGAGTGTATTGGTTTTAGTGCGAGAGCGTTGCAAAAGACGGACTTTGCTAAATACAAAAACACAGCCGAAACGCCTGTCTTTCAGAAAGGTAAAGTGGTGTTTTCCATTAATCTTTTAAAAAAGCTTAAACAACAAGAAGGGTTAGACAAAATCATCCTAGTGGAAGGACAGATGGATGTTATAGCCATGCACAAGGGAGGCTTTAAAAACACGGTTGCGTGCATGGGAACGGCACTAACTAAGGACCATATTCAAGAATTAAAGCGCTATTCAAAAAACATAGTTTTGTGCTTTGATAATGACGGTGCGGGCGAAAAAGCGACACTTAGGGCAATAGAGCTATTTAGAGGAGAAGGTGTCGATTTAAAAGTGGCATCGCTCCATGGTGGCAAAGATGCAGATGAGGTGTTAAACAACCTAGGAAGCGAAGAACTTGAAAAAATGATTGACAATGCAGAGCCATATATGAATTTCCTTATTTCATACTATAAAAAACAGTATGATTTATCTAAGCCGGAAGAAAAGGGCAAGTTTGTGAAAGCGATACTAGCCGAAATTAAAAAACTTGAACTTGATATTGAGCGTGAACCATATCTTGATATTGTGCGCGATTTGACTCTTATTCCTATTGAAGTCTTACGGCGTGATTTAGGTGGAAAGATAAAGGTAGAAGAACCGAAGAAAGAAAAAGAAGAGATTAAGAGTGTGGAAGGTGGAAATAGCAAGGCGGTAGAATTTATTTTATCTTCCTTGTTACATCATAAGGATTTTGTCAATAATCAAATTGATTATTATAAACTTCTAGATGGTTATGAGAGATATTTGAAGATAATAGAATTGAATATGCCTCTCTCTTCGCTATATGACCTTGAAGGGACAAGTGAGGACAAGCTATTGCTCAATATGATAAATTACAATTTTAGTCTATATGAAAATGTAGAGGAAAAGTATTTTAATGAGTGCGTATGGATGATTGCGGAAGAAAAACTAAAAAGACAACAATCAAAATTAAATTCGGAATATAAAAATTGCGATGACCTAAATGAGCGTGCAGAAATAGCAAAAGAATTAGGAAAGATTGCAAGAGATTTAAAAAATAAAAACTTGGAGGTTTTTTATGTTGGATGAAAAAGCAGAAGAAAAAGCAAAGGTGGTTTATGATAAATTACTCGCTCTTGCCATGAAAAAAGGCTCAATCAATGCAGACGATGTCTATTTTTCTATGTTGAAAGTGGGCGAAAATGCAGAGAATATAGAAAAATTCTTGCAGGGCTTAGAAAAGAAAGGTGTCAAGGTTATCAAGTCAAATGACGACGACCTTTTAAAAGACAACTTTGCGGATATCAGCATGTTTCCAAATGTGGACGACCCTGTGAAGATGTATTTGAAAGATATAGGAAAGGTTCCTCTTTTAACTATGGAGGAGGAAAAGGAATATGCTCAACGAGCTATGCAAGGTGATGAATATGCAAAAAATATGCTTTGTGAGTCCAACTTGCGTCTTGTGGTCAGTGTAGCAAAACGTTATGTAGGAAAAACTTCCATGTCTTTTCTCGACCTTATTCAGGAGGGGAATTTGGGGCTACTTAAAGCGGTCGAAAAGTTTGATTACACAAAGGGCTTTAAGTTTTCAACCTATGCCACATGGTGGATTAGGCAGGCAATCACGCGTGCGATGGCGGACCAGTCAAGAACGATAAGAATTCCTGTCCACATGGTGGAAACAATCAACAAATATGTGAAAGTGACAAGAATGTTAATGCAAAAACTCGGCAGAGAGCCAAGCATAGAAGAGATAGCCTCTGAAATGGGATTGAGCGTTGCAAAGGTGCTAGAAATCAAGCGAACTTCACAAGACCCTATCTCTCTTGAAACACCGATGGGAGAAGAAGATGACGGAAAAATGGCGGATATTATTGAAGATGAAACTTCAAAATCTCCAATGGAGAGCGCTTCTCAAAGCTTACTTAGAGAGCAACTTTTGGCTGTAATAGACACACTCACACCGCGCGAACAGGAGGTCATTCGTCAGCGTTATGGACTTATGGACGGCAAGCAGAAGACTTTGGAAGAGGTAGGTAGAGAATTTTCTGTGACGAGAGAAAGAATTAGACAGATTGAAGCGAAAGCTCTTAGAAAACTTAAACATCCAAATAGAAGCAAGAAGCTAGCTGATTTTGTGGAATAGGAGGAAAAATGGATTTAACAAACTTATTAAAATATCAAGAGTTAGATGAAAAGCTCTATAATGTAGAGCAAAGGTTGACAAAAAGCCCGGCAAGAAAGCGTGCGGGAGAACTATCTAAAATTGCCAAAAATGCGCAGATTAAGTCTAATGAATTAGAGTCAGAGGCAAGCAAGGTTTTAAAAGAGATTGAAGATGTAAAAGCGAAGTTTGAAGACAACAAAAAAAGTTTACAAAGCTTATTAAATAAAGATTTAGACAAATTGTCAATGGAAGATTTAGACAAGATAACATCGCTAAAAGCTAAAATTTTGAGCAACTTAAATTTCTTAGAAAAGCATCTTCAAAAGCATGCAGAACTCGTCAACCGAATTTTGATGGATTTCAACAAGACAAAAAAGATGTATGATGAAGCGAGGTTGCAATTCATAGAATGCAAAAACAAGATTGATGAAGAAACAAAAGAGTTAGAGCCGGAAAAAGAAAGGCTAACAAAGGAACTTGAAGAACTTTCTAAGAGTGTGGAAAAAAATCTTTTAACCGAGTATAAAAAGCGCAGAAATGACAATATCTTTCCTGTCGTTGTTCCGCTCGAAGGAACAAATTTTTGTGGCAGATGCCGTATGGAACTCCCTATGGTGGCAATATCAAGAATTAAGGATGTTGGTGTGATAACTTGCGAACATTGCAAGCGCTTGGTTTATAAAAAGTAGGATGCATACAACTGAAAAATAAATAAAAAAATAATAAAAACACAAGGCGATTGCGACCTTGTTTTTTTATAATAATTAACCTTAAAAAACAAATTATAAATATAATTTTTTTCATATATTTTTAACCAAGTTAAATAGGAATTTTTCTTTATTTTTAGAAAAATTTTAGAAAAATATTAAAAAAATCCCATTTTTATTAAAATTTTAACTATTTTTTAGATTTTTCGTTTAATTTTATTTATTAATTTAATTTTTAGTTTTTGTTAAAATGTGTTTAACTGCAAAAATTAATTTTTCCACTTCTTGCAAGGTATTGAAACATGAGAAGGAAACTCTTACAAGTCCATTTTTTATTGTGTTAAGAGCCTCATGCTTTTTAGGCGCGCAGTGGTAGCCACCTCGCACACATATTCCGTATTTGTCATTTAAAATTGTGGCGAGGTCTGACGAGTTAAATCCTTCAATGTTAAAAGCGAACACGCCGTTTGTGTTTTCGGTTGAAGTATAAATTTGAACAGGCAGTTTAGAAAGTTCGTAATGCAAAAATGTTGTCAAATCGTCCATTTTTTCTTTAATTTCAACAAAATTTTCCTCGACAAAATCTATGCCAGCACCGAAGGCTATAATGTTTGGAGAATTTAGCGTTCCACTCTCCAATCTTTCAGGCAAAGTGAGAGGTTGGTATAGTTCTAAGGAGTTTGTGCCTGTTCCTCCAAAAATAACGGGTTCGAGACGAATATCGCCGTTTAGCACTAAACACCCAACGCCTTGCGGAGAATAAAAGCCTTTATGAGGGGCAAGGGCAAGCATATCAATGTTCATCTCTTTCATGTCATATTTAAAATGACCTCCGCCTTGTGCGCCGTCTACTAGATAAGTTATCTTCTTTTCTTTTAATTTTTTGCCGATATTCGAAATGTCAGCCACATCGCCGTTGACGTTTGAAATGTGATTTGTGATAACAAGTTTGGTATCAGGTCGTAGAAATGGTTTGATGTCCTCGAAAGTCAGTATGCCTTTTTTTGCTTGTTTTGCTATATCGAAATCAACACCGTATTTATCGTGCAAAAATTGTAATGGTCTAAGCACTGAATTGTGTTCGTTTTCTGTGCAAACGACATGCCCGCTTTTTATGAAGCCGAGTATGGCGAGGTTGAGAGCATGTGTGCATCCACCTGTGAAAATTGTTATATCGCCATTTACATGTTTAAAAACTTTTTCGCGCACCTTCTCTATTTCCATGGCGGTTTTAATAGCTTCGCGGTGTCCACTACGACCGGGGTTGGCGGTAAAGAAAGTAAGGGCGTCTAGCATTGCTTTTTGCACTTGCTTAGGCTTTATAAGGGTGGAGGCTGAATTGTCAAAATATATCATATATTTTAATCCTTTTTCAAAAAACTTAAATTTTTCTAGTTTTTTACCAATTTTTTGCGAATTTTTCTAGTTTTTTTGATAATTTTTTTTATTTTTTAATTTTTTATTTATTTAAAATCCAAAAAAATATATTTGTTTTTTTAATGTATTTTGTGAGTGAACTTCTTAATACATTATTAATATAATATTAATAGGGAAATTTTGTGCATAGAGGGAAGTTATGAATTACTGTATCGCAGTGTTTAAATCACGCTCCGCCACTCTTATGTTTGCAAGGCTTTTGCGTGCGCACAATATCCCATGCGCAATAGTTAACACTCCGAACCGCATCGGTCACGCCTGTGGTATTTCTGTGAAGTTTTTAAATGAATATATGACAAAGGCGCGTGAACTTGTAAATTCTAGGCTTAATATGTCATTTTCTGGATTTTATAGTTACAATGATTATATGAAGTTTTAGCGGAGCCATTAGCAAAACTTTTTGTTTTGCTAATACATATTAGGATGTATTTTTCATAAACTAACTCTATGAAGTATGTTATGAGCCTGTTTCTTACTTTTTCCTTTTTATTTTTAGCTATGTTCGGCGTTAGCTGTATTTATGGCTATCTTTTCCCTTTAAAGTATGAAGATGAAATCGCAACAGTGGCTGAAATATATGATATGGACCCTGTCTTAATAGCAAGCGTGATTAAATGTGAGAGTGGTTTTGATTGTAACGCTGTTTCGTTGAAAGGGGCGGAAGGGCTGATGCAACTGCTTCCGTCAACTGCTGAGTATTTGGCTAAAAAATTAAAATATGGAGAGTATGATTTGAAAAAGCCGGAAGATAATATAATGCTGGGGGCCTATTACCTGTCTCTTTTGACAGAGAAGTTTGAAAATGAGGCTCTTGCGCTTTGCGCGTATAATGCAGGTCCTGGCAATGTTCAAAAATGGCTAAGTGATGAAGACAACTTAGATGCAAATGGAGCGCTCAAAGTGGTGCCTTTCGAAGAAACTCGTAACTATTTGAAAAAGTGCGAACAGGCTAGGCGGTATTATAATCATAAAAGAAATTATTTTAAAGTCAATTAAATATCAAAAAATCAATTAAATTTTGATTTTTAATCATTTTTAGCCTATTTTTTCTCTATTTTTTATTATTTTAACAATTTTTAATCATTTTTCATATTTATAGATTATTATGAATTTTATTGATGAAAAATTTTTTAAAATAATAGAGGAATTTAAGGTTTTACCTAAGGAAGAAATTGAAAAGAAGATGGTTTTATTTTATAAATTTTTACCTTCCAATATTAAAAAATCACTAGAAAATTTTTTCAAAAGTTATAACTTTTGGGGAACGCTAGATGAGGTAAATGAGGACTTTGATATTTTCAAAAAGAAAGCTCAAATATTTAAAGAGAAAAGAGAAGATTTTGTTTGGTTGTATGATTCGTTAAAAGACTATAAATCAAAAACTGTATTATTGTCTATTTTAAATAATTATTATAATTTTGATTTAAATGGACTTAATTTGGTTGCCGATAAAATTTATAAGCATTATTTTGATTTAGACTTACTCCCTTTTTGCAAAAATGAAGTGTTTGTCGATGTGGGAGCTTATACGGGTGATACGGTGCTAGATTATATAGCTTCATATGGAATGAGTTACAACAAAATCTATTGTTATGAAATAACCGAAAGTATGGTTTTATATATGAAAAATAATTTTTCTAATCTGCCTAATGTTGAAATAAGAAATCTTGCTGTGGCTGAAAGGGTTGGTAAACTTTATCTGGATGCAAATTCGACTTCGGCATCGGCAAATAGAGTGAAAGAGGCGGGCGTAGATGCGGTTAATGCTGTGTCTTTGGATGAAGATATAAAAGAAAAAATATCCATGATAAAAATGGATATAGAGGGTGGAGAGATAAGCGCAATTAAAGGGGCGAAAGAACATATAAAAAACGATTTGCCTAAATTGTTTATATCGGTATATCACAGCAATGACGACATTATCACCATTCCAAAACTCATTCGGAGCTATACAGATAAATATGATTTTTATCTTAGGTATTACGGCGGTAATCTATACGCCACCGAGATAGTTTTAATTTGTCTTCCAAAATAAATTTGTAGATATTTCATTGTTTTTTTGGTTTTAAAGGTTTTTTTGCAAAAAAATACTAATTTTTCATATAATTTTGATATTTTTTTTAAATCGCAAGTTTTTTGAGCGTAAAAATCGTTAAAATTAGTCAAATCCTGACAACATAAAAACAAAGCGATTGCACACTCTTCTTTTTGAGGAGGTTGTATGAAGAAAAAGCTTTTATTTTTAATTGCCATAGTTTCAATATTAGCATTGTCTTTTTCGGTTGATGTGCCGGTGCAGGCGGAAACAGGAGCAAAATATATTTCGGTTATCGGAGATGCGACGGTAGAAGTGGCTCCTGACACCGCAAGAATTTCAGCGGAGATACAAACTGTGGATATGGACAGTGTCAAATCAAAGGATTGTAATCTTGAAATTACAAATAAAATTATGCTTGATTTAAAAAACTCAGGAGCGGAAAAGGTTATGATTGATAGCTTTTCTACCTACGCTTGCTATGATTATAATGATGGGAAAAGTTTGTCTGGCTACTGCACGAATACTTTGATTTCTTTCACAATAGAAAATTTAGATGAAACGAAAACATATATTGACAAGCTTGTTGAAGATGGTGTGACTTCAATTAGAAATATCACTTATTCATCTTCCAATTTTGATAAGGCTTATGAAGAGGCCATTGCGCTTGCTGTTGAGAACGCAAAGAGTAAGTGTCAATCTTTAGGTGGAGAGGGTATGGAGATTGTTTCGATTAAAGAGGATTATACGTATTCGTCGAATTATTTATATAAAACTTATTGTGATGGAGTGGAGTTTGGCGAGCAAAATATTAGTGTTAATGCAAAAGTAATTGTAAGATTTGCATAAATGTTTTGTAAAATATTGCACCTTTTATTAAAATTGTTTTGAATTTTAGTTACCACTATGTTATAATACATATGGTAGCTTTTTTTGCTACACAAATTACACGAAAAGGAGAATGTTATGGAAGAAGAACAATTACAATTATCTATTAGGCGTTTGTTGATAAAAATTGGAATTAGAATAGATTTGGACGGGTTTGATTATCTTGTTAGTGCGGTCGAATTTGCTATTAAAGACGCAGAATTGGCAAAAAATCTGTGTGATGGCTTGTATGGAAGGGTGGCTGAAAAATACAACACAAAGGCTTATTGTGTCGAGAGAAGTATTAGAAGTGCCATAGAAAAGGCGTATGTACATAGAGGCTTGCGTGAGGTTAATAAAATTTTTGACACTCAAATTATAGACGAGAACAAAAGACCTAGCTCAGGAAAATTCATCAGAATTTTGGCAACAGCATACAACTTGAAATTAATTGATGTAGGCGCTTAAAAGCGCAGGATAAACTACTAGATATTTTTAAATAATATTGAATTTTATAGTTTGCTAAATTTTTAACCCAGCACCACGCAGAATTCTGCAATATTTTTCAATTGAATACGATATGCTTATGACCAAAGCGCGTAAAGTTCGATAACCTTTTCTTAATCAAATTCCAAATTTAAACGCCTAAAAATTAAATAACTTATTAAATGCATACATAAATGCATAAAGTTTTTTAATGTCTTTTTGAAAATACTCAAAAACACTTGAAAAAGTAGTGAGATATGTATTATAATCAAAAAGATGGAGAGGTGTCTGAGTGGTCGAAAGTGCCAGACTCGAAATCTGGTGTTCAGCAACCTGAACCGAGGGTTCAAATCCCTCCCTCTCCGCCACTAAAACCTAAATAGAATTGGTAAAAGACTTGCAATTTGTGATTATATTGAAGATATTTTATCTGAAGAAGAATTTGTAAAATTTTTTTCGCGATCGCAAATCTGAATTGGCATATCTTAATAATAATGGGGTTAGAGGATTAGCATGGTAGTAGAGATTATAAGTATTATTTTAAGTTCGGTTTTATCATTAATTGCGGTTGCTGTTTCTATAATATCAATCAATAAACAAACCAAGAGTCAAAATATAAATGCAACAATACAACTTTTTGATAAAAGGTTTGAGATTTATAACTTTATGACAGATGCTTGGTATATTGTTGGTTATTTTGAAGGAGGATTAGATAAAGAGAAAATTCAAAAGCATTACTATTCAGAGATTATTTCATTTGTCAACCATGTCGACCTTACTCCAGATATCAATAGCAGAATACAAACCGCATATATTAATTGCAATAAATATAAACGGATGCAAGAATTGTTATTTTCAGGACAAGTAGCAAATTACTTAGATAAATTTCTATCAAATTTTTCTACATATATAAGTGGCATTTATCATAAAAGAATAGTAGATAAGAAAACAACAGAAAAGGCATATAGCGAAATTATAAAACTTCATAAAACTCAAAATTTAGATATGGAAGAATTGATGAAATTCATAAATCTGTCTGATATAAAAAGATTAGATATTTAATTCTTCTTAAACAAATTTTCAGGTGCGAGATTATTTATATCTCCGCCTTTTTTGTGTAATCAATAATATGATTTGCAGGTGTTGTTCTACACGATTTTAAAACAGATGGATAAAAATTTGTTCTGCCTTTCCGTTCTTTATGATATTTGAAATATATTGTTTGCATATTTTTACAATACAGGCTTTAGATTATTTAATTGTATTAAGAAAACGATATTCCCTTCTTTATCTAGTCCATAATAATGTTAACCTAATGTACTAGTAATAAAAAATCAATTAAACCTTATATTAAAAATTAGATAAAGAACTATATAGTTATTAGCTTTTAGTTCAATCTAAATAGTGTTGGTGCTGTCGTAAATTCTTTTAAAAATTAAATTATATCATCATTTTTTAGACAATCCTTTGTTTTACTCTTCCCGGCTTTAATATTAAAAACTGAATATTTTTTCAGTTCGCTTTGACATCTCTCATCTTTTAGTGCTGTTTTTCCAAATGTT
>CALVZE010000015.1 GCA_944372445.1 uncultured Clostridia bacterium | reverse complement strand
GTATTAGCAGTCGTTTCCAACTGTTATCCCCCTGTAATAGCCAGATTGTTCATACATTACTCACCCGTCCGCCACTAGGACAAAACCAAGCAAGCTTGTTTTTGTCCTCGTTCGACTTGCATGTTTTAAGCACGCCGCCAGCGTTCGTCCTGAGCCAGGATCAAACTCTATAGTTTAAAAATATCAAACTTTTCAGTTTGCTTTGAGTTAATTTCGCATATACACTTATGCTTTCCCTTTGGCTCGATAACTAACATTGACTTTTAACCTTGCGTAAAAGTTATTTAATTCAACTATTTAATTATCAAAGATCTGGTCGCTCCTTAATTGGCGACATTCATATTCTACACTATTAGCTTCACCTTTGTCAACACTTTTAACAAAAAAATTTATCTTTTTTAATCTTTTTTTTACCTTTTCTACATACACCCGAGATAGTGTTGGTCGTTTTCTCGTATTTTGCTCATGTTTTTTAGATCCTTCGACGACGGAACGGCGCAAGCGTTCCTGCTCAGGATGACAGAACCTGACGGAAATAAGAAATAAAAAAGAAAAAATAAAAGTTGTGGATGATATAAAAAGTGAAAGCGAAAAGTGAATGAATACTCGTCGCTTTCAGTGAAGAACTGTGAAAAATTTATATAAATGAAGAGTGAAGAATAAAAGTTAAAACAAAAAACTGCGGTTTTAATTAATTTGCTTAGATAGAAGTCATTTTGCAATGATAACAAGCGTCTTTTTGTATGATGGCGTTCGGATGATAATAGAATAATGCCCACTTTTGCCCACCACGATGTTATAGGTATTCGTTGCTATTTTGGTAATCTGCACCTCATCATAATTATGACTAAAAGAGTAAAAAGGTTCGTCGCTGTTAAGCGTTAAATTATAATTTTCGCCTATATTTAACACTAACTCATCAACTTCAACATTATCAAATAGCACCTTGATGTCGTCAGACTCTTCTATCTCTTCCTCTTTTTCATCTGGCATGTCTGGATCTTCTGGTATGATTGGTGAGTTTTTATCTAAAACAGTGACATCAACCGTGACTACGCTTGTTTCATTGCCATACTTTGCCGTCACAGTTAATGCGGTTTTGCCCTCTGATAAGCCCACTATCTTCTTTTCGCTTTCGTCAACATTCGCCTTTGTTTCATCACTTACATCAAACGAAACTATGGCTTGTTTTATGTTTACATCATAATCAATTTCTTTACTTCCGCCTACCGCTAAAACTATATCTTTCGCCGTGACCATGAGTGGATTATTTTCCTCCTTTGGTAAGGTCACTATAAGCACCACCACCGCAACAATAACTATCGGCAAAATTAAAAGATATTTCCAACTCTTTTTCCATGCTTCTTTCATCATCGTCCTCTAACAAATTTCGACAATTTTTCAACATAGACATTATACTATCTTTTCGAGCATTATAGCAAATTATTTTAAATATTTTTACCAAAAACACAAATTTGACATTAAAATGACTAAATTTTGACATAATTATATATAAAAATTGTAGGCTTAAACCTACAATTCTTATTTTTATACTAATTTAAAATGTCACTTCAATAAGTCCATACTTGCCATCATTACGGCGATAAAGAACATTTACCTTGCCTGTTTCAGCATTAAGGAAGATATAGAAACTATGTCCTAATCTCTCGATAGCGTCCTTAGCCTCTTCTAGCATAGTTGGAGCAAGTTCAAATTTTTTAAGCTTTGAAACTTCTGGAAGATTAAGCTCTGGCATATCTTCAATAAACTCAAAATTCTCAACTGCATCTTTAACCTTTTTATCCGTCTTTTTAGAGTCGATCTTCTTTTCGCGATGACGAACAATCTGTCTTTCAAGTTTTGGTAAAGCTAAGTCAATGTTGTCATACATGTTGTCGCTTGCAACCTCAGAGCGGAACAAAAGACCTTTGTTTTTGATGGTGATCTCTAATTTCTCCACCTTATTCTGTTTGATGCAGTTCACAGTTGCGCTTGCACTTACACCAAAATATCTATCAAGTTTTTCAAGCTTTGCGGTCATAACAGTCTTAAATCTGTCAGCAATCTTATAATTTTTTTCTACAAATTTTATTTTCATAGTTTTTCTCCTTTTTGTATAAGTATTATAGCAAATTAAATTGTTTTTTCCAAATATTTTTATATATTTTAAAACATCTTTTTGTGATTTAGCAAAAAAGCATATCTTTTAAAGATACGCTTTTTATGTTTAAATCGCTTCAAAGTCCAAATGACCTTCTTGAAGAACTGCTTTAATTTTGCCCTTTTCTTTAAGCTCGCCAAGAAGTAGTTTTTCGGCAATTCTGTCTTCAATCTCCTGCTCAATAAATCTTCTGAGAGGTCTTGCTCCATATTCAAGATTGGAACCTTTTGCCACAATGTAGTCAACTACATCATTTGGAACGACTAAGCTAAGTCCTTTTGCTTCCAAGCGCTTGTTGATGTTTGCAAGCATAATATTGGTAATTTTTTCCAAATCCTCTTTTGAAAGTGGCTCGAAAATACAAATAACATCAATTCTATTGATAAGTTCAGGCTTAAAGCGTTTTTTAAGAGCGTCCATATATATCTCTTTCTCGCTTTTTCTTTCATCTTCACTTCCAAAGCCGAGTTTTTTATGCTGTTTAATTTCATTCGCACCAATGTTGCTTGTCATGATGATTATTGTGTTTTTAAAGCTTACCGTTCTGCCTTTACTGTCGGTAAGACGACCGTCATCTAAGATTTGAAGAAGAGCATTTAAAACATCAGGATGCGCCTTTTCAATCTCGTCAAACAAAACAACGCTGTAAGGCTTGCGTCTAACTTGCTCAGTGAGTTGTCCGCCCTCGTCAAAGCCTACATAGCCAGGAGGCGAACCGATGAGTTTGGAAACAGTATGTCCCTCCATATACTCACTCATATCAATTCTTATAATGTTGTTTTCATTGTCAAACATGGCTTCTGCAATTGCCTTTGAAAGCTCCGTCTTGCCAACACCGGTAGGTCCCATAAATAGGAAAGAACCAATAGGTCTTTTAGAGTCTTGAAGTCCGACACGCGCTCTGCGAATAGCCTTAGAAACCGCATCCACTGCCTCATTCTGTCCAACGACACGCTTATGCAATATCTCTTCAAGGTGGATGAGTTTTTCTTTTTCACCCTCTGTGATTTTTGTGACAGGAATACCCGTCCACTTTGAAACAACTTCCGCTATCTCGTTCGCACCTATCTGACTTGTTGCCTTTTTCTTGATACTCTTCTTGTCGATTTCTTTAAGTTCGTCTTCAAGTTTAACAATCTCAGATTGAAGCTTGGCTGCCTTTTCATAATTCCTTTGAAGTGACGCCTCGTCACGGTTAGCAGACAAACTCCTTATTTTTTCTTCAAGTTCACGAACTTTTTGTGGCTTCAAAGTAAAATTAACCTTGGCACGCGAACAAGCCTCATCGATAAGGTCGATGGCTTTATCTGGCAAACTTCTGTCCATAATATATCTATCTGAAAGCGTTGCTGCCGCCTCTATCGCCTCGTTTGTTATGATGATTTTATGAAACGCCTCATAGGTGTCTTTCAGGCCCTTTAAAATTTCAATGGTCTGCTCCACACTTGGAGGATTTACCATGACAGGCTGAAATCTACGCTCTAACGCCTTATCTTTTTCGATAAATTTTCGATATTCATCGGTGGTAGTCGCGCCGATTGTTTGAAGTTCACCACGCGCAAGGTATGGTTTTAGCATATCAGCCGGGCTAGTTTCGCCCTTTTCGCTTCCTGCCTGTGCAAGCGTGTGAATTTCATCAATGAAGACAATGATGTTGCCGTTTTGAATGATTGTTTCAATGGTGTCTTTTAACTTCTCTTCCATCTGTCCGCGATATTTTGTGCCAGCCATAAGCCCACCGATTTCAAGCGCGAAAATTGTCTTGTTCTTGATTTCTTCAGGCACATCGCCACTGACTATCGCCTGCGCTAAACCCTCAACGACCGCAGTTTTACCAACGCCAGCTTCGCCTATTAAAACAGGGTTATTCTTGGTCTTTCGGCAAAGGATTTCCACAACTCTTTGAATTTCCTCTTCTCTGCCAATCACGGGGTCAAGTTTGTGTTGTTTAGCTTTTAAAGTGATATCACTTCCCATTTCAAGTAGTTTTTCAGGAAGCTCACTTCCCACCTGCCTACTATTTTCCCTGCCTTCTTGCGATGGTGTGCTGTTAATTTCCATATTTGATAATAGTTGGTCGCGAAGCATATCGACATCGACATTAAACACACTCATTAAAATTTTTGTTGCGTAACAACTTTTGTTTTGAAGTATAGCAAGTAGTAGATGCTCAGTGCCGATAAAAGAATGGTTAAACTGCATAGCAAGTTGTTGTGCCTGCTTGAATAGTTCCTTTGTTCGCGGTGTAAGTTCGACATTGCCAAAGATAGATATGCCTGTAAAAGATTGTTCAAAAAGGTCGAAAAGCGCGTTTTCAGTCACGCCGCTATCTCGAAGCAGTTTTGATGCTAAACAATCAGGCACACAAACAATGCCATAGAGTATATGCTCCGTTCCGACAAGTTGACTGCCAAAGCGAAGAGCTATTTTGCTGGCATTTTTGATGACTTTTTCAATATTATCCGAAAATTGAACATTGTTATATCCCATAATCAACCTCCTTTTGTGACTAATCGTCTAATCTTCTTACTTATATACTCCGCCCTTATCACATCTTCCTTTTTAATTTCAAAAAAATTTGTAAGTTCTCTTAAATTTGCTGACGCACCCTCCGTGAATAGTCTTTCAAACTCCTTTTCTTTGATATTTAAAAAGCCTAAAACTCCGCCAAATTTAACAAGCGAAAGAAGTTTTATCATCTCCTCTTCGCCAAGACAAGCGCATTCTTTTAAAATGCCATAAGCTCTATATATCTCATCTTTCAATTTCAAGTGGTCGCTTGATAATATGTCCTCGCGCGCTGACATTTCCATTTCATAGACATCAAAAATTTTCTCAGTGACATTGTCGATAATCTCCTCCTCAGTTAGTCCCAGCGAATTTTGATTGGAGATTTGATAGAAGCCACCATAATTCTTACTACCTTCGCCGTAAAGCCCGCGTATTGTGCAACCAGAAGAAAGCACATCTTTTTTCATGATATCAAGTTCCCCACGCCTTTCAAGTGCTGGCAAAAAGAGCATGACAGAAGCTCGCATGCCTGTGCCAAGATTGGACGGACTTGCGGTTATGAAGCCTAAATTGTCGTTATAGGCAATATCAATTTCAGATAGTATTCTTTCGTCAAGCGCTTTAATAATACGGTATGGTTTGTTGAGATTGAAGCCGTCATATATACATTGTAGCCTCAAATGGTCCTCTTCATTCATCATAACGATTAAATGTTCGTCAGCACTTATCGCCACCGCTGAAATGTCCTTATTTTCGATAAGTTCACGGCTTATGATATGTCTTTCAAGAAGAGAATTACATTCATTTAACGAAAGATTTTTAAGTCGAATAAAGTCAAAATTGCCAAAATCGTTTAAAATCTTTTCCATGGTGTTTAAGATAAATTCCGCGTCTATTTCGCTTGTCAATTTCGTAAAAAAATTAAAGCCACTGACATTTCGTGCTAGCCTAATTCTCGATGAAATCGCCACATCTTTAAACTCGTCCATCAATTCCCCTATATTTGCCATTTGAAACAAATTTTTTTTCAAACTCATTTACTTTTTTATTTAAAAATTTGTCAAGATAGAGCTTTGCCGTATCTTTCATCTCCTTTGGTATACCATAAAACGCCTCAGCGACACCGCCAGCAATAGCACAAAGAGTGTCGCTATCGCCACCTATGGAAATTCCCGTTCTGATAGTATCTTCATATGAATTTGAAATTAAAAAACAATATAACGCCTGTGGCACCGTTCCTTGACAAGTTTCATTGTAAAAGTATTCATTTTTTAAATTTTTATAATCAAAATCTAACGAATAATAATCATTTTCTATCTTATCTTTAATCTCTTTTTTACTTGCACCATGAAGAGCCATAAACGTGGCGACTGCGGTTGCCTCTGCACCTTTTATACCCTCTTCATGATTGTGAGTCACGGAAGTGACTGCATAGGACAATTTTTTAACTTCTTCAAGCGATTTTGCAAAGTAAGCAACAGAACTAACACGCATAGCACTTCCATTGCCAAAACTGTTGTAAGGTGCAGGATTTTTAAATGTAAGCCATCCATTAAACATAGAGCCATAGCCAATTTTTGCACTGATCGGGTATCTTTTTCTCCCATATTCTTGCATTTTTTGAATTGCCAAATCGCTTAACTTTGAATAGTCACCTTTGCAAGAAGACAATGCGTCATAGATAGCCACCGTCATCACAGTGTCATCAGTGAAAAACATATCAGGTTGAAAAAAGACGAAATCTTTAGTCTTTATGTTGTTAAATTCATATTTTGAACCAACAATATCGCCGATAATTGCTCCTAACACATTTTTCTCCTTTCAACTAATCTTTTTTAGCCTTATGCTTTTTGCCATTGAACATCTTTTCGACAGCACTTTTTATGCTTGGAAGTTCATAGCACTTTTCGCATCCAACAAAGCCTGTTGATAAAATTTCCTCAGCAGTTGTTCCGCACTTAGGACATCTTTCCATTATTTTTCCTCTTCTTCCACGCCTTTCATGGTGAGAGAAATTCTCTTTTTGTTTAAGTCAACACTTAAAACTTTGACCTTCACTTTGTCGCCGACCTTAACAACCTCGGAAGGGTGTTTTACATAGCCGTCAGAAAGTTGTGAGATATGCACAAGTCCGTCTTGATGCACACCGATATCAACAAACGCACCAAAGTCGACAACATTTCTAACCACGCCGTCAAAAATCATACCTGCCTGCAAGTCCTCCATGTGTATGACATCACTTCTTAAAACCGGCTTCGGCATGCTTTCACGAATATCTCTGCCCGGCTTTTGGAGTTCGCTTGTGATATCTTTTAAGGTTGGAACGCCCACTCCGCACTCCTTTGCCACCTTTTCTTCGCCTTTCTCTTCGATAAGTTTTGAAAGTAACACAAGGTTATTATTTTTAACATCCTCTTCACTCATATTGAAAAGTTTTAAAAGTTTTCGTGTGGCATCATAGCTCTCGGGATGCACAGCGGTGTTATCTAAGATATTTTCGCCACCCACAACACGCAAGAAGCCTGCGCACTGCTCATACGCCTTTGGCCCAAGTTTAGGAACGGACAAAAGCTCCTCTCTATTTTTAAAGCCTTTAATTTTTGTTCGATAAGTTACGATATTTTTAGCAATCGACATGTTGAGCCCTGAAACATAGGAAAGTAGGCTTGGAGAAGCGGTGTTTAAGTCAACACCAACGCTATTTACGCAGTCCTCAACAACTCCTGTTAAAACTTCGGTTAGCCTATTTTGTGGCATATCGTGTTGATACTGCCCTACGCCTATCGACTTCACATCAATTTTAATAAGTTCTGCAAGTGGGTCTTGTAGTCTGCGTGCAATCGAAACTGCACTACGAAGCGAAACATCGTAATCTGGAAATTCCTCCGCTCCAAGTTTGGACGCCGAATAAACAGACGCGCCAGCCTCAGAAACTACCGCGTAACTTACAGGTCTATCAACATGCTTAATAAGTTCTGCAACAAAAATCTCCGCCTCTTTTGATGCCGTTCCGTTGCCGATTGAGATTATGTTGACATTATACTTTTCAATCAATTTTTTAAGTTTTTCAATGCTCTCTTCCGTCTTTGATTGCGGTGGAGTTGGATAGATGACAGTGGTGTCAAGCACCGCGCCGTTTTTATCAATAACGGCAATCTTACAGCCTGTTCTATATGCTGGATCCAGCCCTAAAATGATGTTGTTTTTAAGAGGCGCTTCAAGAAGAAGAGGCTTTAAATTCACTTCAAACATCTTTATAGCCTGTTCGTCCGCTCTGTCCGTTAGATTTGAGCGAAGTTCTCTTTCAAGTGAAGGGAAGAGTAAGCGGTCATAACTATCACGAATAACCTCTTCCATATATGCGTCCGTGTCAGGATTATTTTTCTTAAAGTGGTGATTTATGACATCAAACATCAATTTTTCTTCAATCGTAACTTCCACTTTTAAGCACTTTTCTTTTTCGCCACGATTGATAGCAAGTATTCTATGGCTTGGAAGATTTTTAACTTCTTGCTTAAAGCCAGCATAGGTCTCATAGGTCAAGTTGTTTTCATTTTCTAAAAGCGTGCAGTTTATAAACGCCTTCTCAGCCAAAATCTCACGAAGTTCCTTTCTTAATTCCGCACTATCTGAAATTCGCTCAGCAACGATGTCCTTTGCGCCTTGCACCGCCTCTTCAACAGTTGGCACTTCCTCTTTGATATACTTTTCTGCCTCTTCTAAAAAGACAAAACTCTTGCTTTGAGCTTGTAAGATGTCGGCAAGAGGTTCTAAGCCCTTTGCAATTGCAACTGAAGCTCTTGTCTTACGCTTTGGCTTGTATGGTCTATAAATATCTTCAACCTCAGTGAGCGTCATAGCGTTTTCAAGCGCCTTAGCGATCTCGTCCGTCCACTTACCTTGCTCGGTGATAACTTTTTGCACCTTTTCTTTTTCATCATTTAGATTTCTTAAATATTTAAGTCTATCAGCAAAATCGCGTAGCACCTGGTCGTCGCACGAGCCATGCATTTCCTTTCTATATCTCGCGATGAAAGGTATCGTGTTTCCCTCATCGATAAGATTAATAATGTTTTCGACATAATCATGTCTAAGTCCAAACTCACTTGAAAGTTGTTCTTTAATTTCCATTTGTTACTCCTTTTTGTTACACACCAAAATTCTTTTGTAGCAATTTTCTTTACTTAATAATTATAAACAACCTAGATAAGTTGTTTTAAACGATATAAGGAAAGTTGTCGGTATGCTCTACAAATATTTTAACATAATCTTCTAATTTTCCATAGCAAAAACGCCATTTTGTTGAAGAATTTTTCCATTTTTTACCGTCATATACACATTTTGCTTGCTCATGCCGTAAACTATGCTTTTGAAGATATCGTCATAATTTGTCTTTCCGCTTAAAACAACAAAGTTTGCGTAGTTTCCTTTTTTAATCTCGCCGTCAAAGCCTAATATTTTTGCTCCAATTAGCGTTGCGTGAAGAAGAGCCTCTTGCTCGCTCATAAGAGAGGAATTTTCCATGACAAAGGAGTTAAATGAGAGTAGCTCTCGCATAAATGCAAAAAAGTCAACTTCGGCATACTCACCACTGCCTAATCCGTATGAAATATTTAGCCTGTTTAAAATGTTGATATTTAAAAACCTTCTTCCACTTCTTGCGTCATCGTTTGGAAGAAGAACAAAGCTTGTGTTATATGCACCAAGTAGTTCTAACTCATCTTTTTCAAAGCAATTTCCACCGACAATCACTGCGTTTTTGTCTAAAATACCAAAATCCTCCAAAACTTCGCTTGGCAACTGCTTATAAATAGCATTTATATTGCCCATTTCGTTTAAGTTTTGTCCAAATTTGATAAAAACTTTATCTTTTAAGTTAAAGCAAACATTTTCAAACATCTTTTCCGACAATTTGTCAATATCTTCAAGAAAAGTGATATTTTTAGTGTCATAATAGTCAAAACAAACGCCAGAGCAAATATTTTTTGACTTTAAGTCTTTTTCATCAATCATTTTTCCGTAAGAATTGATGCTCGCACGCTCATAGTTATGGTAACAATTTGCAAAACCAGTCATCACGATTTTGCCTTCTAAATCTACGCCATCACCTTTTATTTTTCCAATTTTTTCAATCTTTTCGCCCTCTACTTGAATATCAACTAAATTTGTTTTGCCTAATTTTAAATCTAAAAGGTTACAATTTTTGAATATCATGATTTTCTCCTTTTTTTGTTGTTTGGTTTGTTTGCCAATTTTAGTCTATAACACATTTTTTAAATTTCTTACACTTCTTTTTTTGAAATCACAAACTAAACATTTTGTCATATTTTTCCGTCTTTTAAACAACATATATTGTAACAAAAAAAGGAGAAAAATGAAAGTAATATTGCACTCGGATGTCAACAATTTTTTTGCTTCTGTCGAATGTGTGACAAGAGAAGAGCTTAAAGACAAGCCTGTTGCAGTCACTGGAAATCCAGAAAAACGAAACGGCGTGATACTTGCAAAGAATGACATTGCAAAAAAGTTCGGCGTAAAAACGGGCGAAGTCATTTGGCAGGCAAAGCAAAAATGCCCACTCCTTATCTGCCTACCTCCACACTACAACCTTTACGAAAAAATCTCAAAAGAGCTTCATGATATATATTTAGACTATACCGACTTTGTTGAGCCATTAGGGCTTGATGAATGCTTTTTGGATGTTACAAACTCTCTAAAATACTTAAAAATGACAGGAGAAGAGATAGCAAATGAAATAAGAACGCGCGTTAAAAAGGAGTTTGGCTTCACCGTTTCAGTCGGAGTGTCATTTTCAAAAATCTTTGCAAAACTCGCCTCCGACATGAAAAAGCCTGACGCTACAACCGTCATTCCAAAGGAAAAATTTAAAGAAATAACTTATAAATTACCACTAAACTCCATTGTTGGCATTGGTGGCAAATTAGAAAAGAAGTTTGAAAATATGAATATTCTCACAATCGGCGATTTTGTGAATTTAGACGAAAGCATAATAAAAGCGATAATGGGCAAAACAGGCTTAGAACTTCAAGCAAAATTAAAGGGAGAACTCGTGGAACCTGTCGCCTGTTACTATAACCTTGCTCCACCTAAAAGTATAGGCAACGGCACAACAACTTTACGCGACATAGAAAGGCGGGAAGAGGTGGAAAAAACAGTTGCTCTCTTGTGCGAAAAAATCGCCATGCGTATGACACGCGGAAAGTTTGAGGCACGCACGATTGCGGTCACCATTAAAACGAATGAATTTGAAAAATTTAGGCACGCAAAGACAATCTCGCCGATTAAAAGCTATGAAAAAATATTTGAAAGCGCCATGGAGCTAGTTGACAGTTTTTGGAATTACGATAAAAAGATACGCGCCATTCGGGTGCGCGTATCATCACTAAACAAAGTGGAAGAATATAGGCAACTTTCCATGTTTGACGACGAAAAGATTAAACTCACTGAATGCGTGGAAGAAATTAAAGCAAAATATGGTGAAGACAAAATCTTTATCGCCAGCACGAAAAATGATTTTTTAAATTATGATAAATTCAATAGTTAAAGCCTTCTTGCATCATATCGACCAGCAAGAATATCTTCTTTAATAGTTTTTGCCGGTAGCATTTCGCCTTCTTCTAAAACTTCTGAAAGATAAAGAGAGCCGTTTTCTACGCAATTTAATAACGGACCAAAAACACTAAACCTAAATGGTTTTGGCACTATAATTCTGCCATCCTCACATTCTTGATAGTAGCCCTCATTCAGGTTGATTTGCTGAATACCCTTAGAGCGCAAGTTGTGTGTCTTATCTTCTTCTTTTTCGTTAAACACAAAATGCTTTCCATTGATAGTAACAAACGAAACTCCCGCTAATGTCGCCTCTGCCATATGATAAGAGTCGTTTGTTGGTGCGACAGCCTGAACATTGGCATCAAATGATGCCGTCATTGGAGGCTCCAAATATGTTCCGCTTTTTTTGTCAAAATATGGCTCGCAATACTTCTTTGCAAGTTTTTGAACAGTTTGAGCAACTTTGTTATAATTTTCAAAAGTTATACTAGGCACATAGCAATTTTCAATAATAAAATTCACCAAAGCCGGCGAATGTTTATTCTCTTGATAGACACTGTTGAGTATAACAATTCTAAGCTTATCTTCATGCATATATCTTAGCATTTTCTTTAAATAACCGCTATAATTTCTAATATGAGGGTCACTTACCTTTCTAAAATCCACATAGTGGTCACTATTTATTAAGATGTCAGCAAAAGCCAAGGCTCTTATAATATCAGAGTCAACAGCAATGTAATAAGGTTTATTTCGTTCCATCGTTCTGCTCCTTTTTAACCTTTATTTTGCTTTGTGCAATAAATTCAGCAAAATCTTTATACTGCTCTTTAAGTGACATCTTTTCTTTTTTGACTAGCTTGTCATTAAGTTCTAGTTCTTTCTTAAATTCTTCCTCTGTCATTTTCCCTCCTATAAATTTAATATAACAAAAATATAAAATTAAGTCAAATAAATAAAAAAGAGTATAATTTTTTAATTATACCCTTATTTTTTCGTAGTTTAAACTTCGTATTGCTCGCCACGCTTAGCCTTTTGCTCTTTCGCCTTGCGCTTTGCTTCCATTTTTGCAATCTTCTTCTTTGATGGATGATAAGCAATCGCCCATAGCCCTGGCGTAAGGAAGACAGAGGAATAAAATCCAGCAAGTATACCAACCATGATTGGGAAAGCGAATTCACGAATATCAGAAACGCCGATAACCGTGATAAAGAATATCATAACGAAGGTGGTAAGTGTTGTAAGAATCGTTCTCATCATAGTAGAAGACACTGCCTTGTTTGCAATCGCATTGTTGTCGATTTTCCCTAAGTTCTTACTCATCTTCAAGTTTTCGCGTATTCTATCAAAGATGATGATTGTGTTGTTTATCGAATAGCCTAAGATTGTGATAAGTGCTGCAATAAAAGCCGTATTTATCTCAATTCTGCAAATAAGCATTATTGACGCTGTCACTAAAACATCGTGGAAAAGTGCCAAGATTGCAGCAAGTCCGCTTGTAAGTTCAAATCTAAATGCAACATAGATAAGAATGACAACTATTGCCACAAAGAGCGCTAAAAACGATTTCATCATAAGCTCTGTGCTGGCGCTTGCTGTGGTCACTCCACCATTAATTACAAGTGCGGAAAATTCTGCCTCGTCAATATAGCTTTCTGGATTTTGAACATCGACTACACTCTCTAAATCAATGCTGTCAACATATCCAAACTCTACAAGGAAAGCAAGCCTTATTCTATCATTTAAAGTTTCAATATCATCACTGTCGCCATTTTGGAATTTAACAAGTATCGCATCGCCGTCACTAATCGTAAAACCATAACCGGCATCCGTGCCTATGTTCATTTCACTCTTTTGAATGGTGCTTGCCTCTAAATTGAAGAGCGCTAACACTTTTTCAATCTTACTTGAAGCTTCTTTATAGTCGGCATCGTTGTTTAAATCATAACTTTGGTCACTGAAATCGAAATCCTCTGAGGTGGAGGCAGGGTCATTCATATAGATAGTCATATTTGTTCCACCTGTAAAATCAAAGCCTAGATTAAAACCAAGCGAGCATAGAAGCACAATTCCTACAACTATAATCACAATAGGAGCAATCATGAAATACTTTAAATTTTTTGTGTAACTAAATTTGCTCTTCTCCAACTTTTCATCAATCGAGAAGCGTCTTTTTGTGGTCTTATTCATTTGTATCACCTCCCGCTGGCACCATTTGAGGTTCTTCCTTCGCTGGTTTTAATTGTTTTGGAAGATGTAAAGGTTTTGCTTTAACGCTGTTTAATGGCAAATACCACTTAACGAAAAATCTCAAAATTACAAGGTTCATAAACATCGACAAGATAATGCCGATAAGAAGAGTTATAGCAAAGCCTTGAATGGAAGCTGTGCCTAAGATATATAAAATTAATGAAGTGAAAATTGTGGTGATATTTGAGTCGAAAATCGGCCAAAAAGCACGCTTAAAGCCGTTTTTGCATGCCATAGGAATTTTTTTGCCAGCACGATAATCTTCTCTCACTTTCTCAAAGATGATAACTGCACCATCGACCGCCATGCCGATACTTAATATTATACCTGCAAGTCCTGGCAAGGTTAATTGAACGAATGATATAGCTTGCAAGAAGAAAATCATAAGCACGATATAGATAACAAGAGCAAAGAAAGTGAGTAAACCAAAGTCACCATAGCGGAGCCACATGATTAATAAAATGACAAAAAGCCCAACCGCCGTTCCGATAAGGCAATACTTTAACGCATTAGTGCCGAGTGTCGCCGAGATAACAGAATTTTCTTTTAAGTCAAGCGTGACATTAAACGTTCCAGACATAATTCTTAGTGAGTATTCCTCAGCCTCATCATAGGTCCAGCTTTCTCCTTCGCCTGCTGAGATAAAAGTGCTTCCGCTTGTTATTGTTTCTGTGCATGTAAGTTCATTCCACGCATCTCCTTCCGAAGGCTCGCCAAGATAGATATAAATCTTTTGATTTCCACTTGACGCGTTTCCTGTAAGCTCTGAAAACTTTGCTTTCCCTTCATTTGTGAAATTGATGACAACGCCATAGTTACTATCTTGATAAGAAACAAAAACATTTTCAATGTCTGCGCCAGAAATGTATATATCATTTTGCTCATCAAGCGCCCCGTCTTCAAGAGTCATATAAAGAGGTGTCGGGTCGCCAATAAGCCCGAAAATCTCGTCACTATTTGTGACGCTTGGAACTTCAATTCTAATTTCAGAATTGCCCTGTCGAGTTATAATTGCCTCAGAGTATTCTCCGCCAATAACGCTTTCTAGTCTAGCCACTGTTGCATCAATCGCTGCATCTAAATCACTTGTGTTGCTTGTTTCAGAGAGCGAACAATCATAAACGACAGAAACTCCACCCGCAAGGTCAAGCCCTAGCGAAATGGAATTTGCAAAACCGTTAAATGTTGTGCTTGTAAATGGAATAATAAAACTACAAACCGAAAGCACGATGCCAATAGCGGTCAAAACTGCCACGGCAACGAAATTCATTATAGAATTCTTTTTTTGTCTATTTATCTTTTTAGCCATACTGCCCCTTATTAAAAGTCAAATCTACCATTTAAGTATATAAGAATTCGGAGCGTATGTCAATTAAAAAACTAAAATTTTTTTAAATTCACGCAAATTATACCACAAATCGCGCCGATAATCGTGCCAAACAAAACATCATTTAAAAGCGACCTATCAAAATGAAACGCCCCGTCAAGCAAAGAAAAGACTAAAAAGGCGATGATTGTGTAGAAAAATCCGATTAATAAGCCGTTTATAATACCATTTTGCTTCACTTTTTTAAGCCCGATAAAAACACCTAAGAAGATAGAAATTCCTTTAATAACCTCGTTGACTGGTGCTATCAGACTATCAGAGATATTTGTCCACCTAAGAAGAAAAGCAAAAAGAAGGATGGCGACAAGCGAAACAGCAAGAGCAACCATAACTCCCTTTATAATTGGTGCTACATAACCTTTTTTCTCGTCAGTTTTTAATATCTTTGCTTTTAATTTCATTATTTACTCCTTGCAATAATTTTATACACTAAAATATATGCAAAGAGAGTGAGAAAAAGAACCCGAAAAGGCAAAGCCTTTCGAGGAGTTGGTGTCCGCACCACTATTTTTCTTTCATCATTTCCAAAATTTCCGCCTCACTGATTATCTTTACGCCAAGCGCTTTTGCCTTATCTAGTTTACTGCCCGCTTCCTCACCCGCCAAAACATACGAGGTATTTTTAGAAACAGAGCCTGACACCTTTCCGCCATGCTTTTCAATGAGCGCGCTCATATCAGGTCTTGAATAATTTGGCAGAGTCCCTGTAAGCACAAAGGTAAGCCCTTTCAAATTATCGCTCAGCGAAATATCCTCTTCGTTTAAGATAGTCACCCCAAAAGAGAAAAGCCTTTCTATTTCTTTTAAGTTCTCTTCGTCAGAGAAGTAATCAAGAACATTCTGAGCGATAATTTCGCCAACATCCTCAACGCCTGTAAGCTCTTCAAAAGACGCCTTTTCAATTTTTTCTAAACTTTTAAATTTTTTCGCTAAGTCCTTTGCCGTCTTAATGCCAATTTCGCTTATTCCTAAGGCATATAGAAAGCGGTAAAGTTCGATTTCTTTCGATTTTTTTATGGAATTAATAATGTTAGTTGCCTTTTTTTCTTTAAAATTTTCTAGTTTTATTAAATCTTCTACCTTCAAAGTAAATAAGTCGGAAAATTCATTGACGCCAAGGTCATTATGAAATTTAATAAGCGATTTTTCGTTTAACCCCTCTATGTTAAACGCCTCACGGCTTGCAAAATGTGTAAGGCGCGAGATAATCTGCTCCATACAACCATCACGATTTTTGCAATAGAGAAGAGGTCCTTTTTTGACAAGTTTAGAGTGGCAACATGGACAAAGCTTTGGCTCTTCTATCTCCTTTGAATTTTCATATTTTTCAGCCAAGCCTAATACCTCTGGAATTACCTCATTTGAACGGCGAATAAAAATACGCGAGTTAAGCATAACTCCCTTTTTCCTTATGTCCTCAATATTGTTTAAGGTTGCACGCGATATGTTTGCTCCCGCAAGTTCCACAGGCTCTAAGATTGCTGTTGGTGACACTTTACCTGTTCTTCCAACCTGCCACACAACATCCTTTAAAAGAGTGGAAGTTTCAAGCGCTTCAAACTTAAACGCCATTGCCCACTTTGGAAATTTATTTGTGTAACCTATCTCCTCTCGATGTGCCGTTTCATTGAGTTTTATCACCATTCCGTCAATCATGACATCAAGTTTATCCTTAACTAAGTCAACTCTCTCAATCTCTTCTTCCGCTTCCTTAGATGTTTTCACTATTTTGAAATAATCACCTGTCAAAAAATGGTTTTCTTTTAAAAAATTATGCATTTCTTGTTGAGAAGAGAAATTTTTTCCTTCTGCGAGCAAAATTTCATAACAGAAAAAGTCCAATTTTCTTCGTGCCGTTTCCTTCGGATCCAAATTTCTTATCGCGCCCGCAACACCGTTTCTAGGATTTTTTAGTGGCTCAGTCGCCGTTTTATTATACTTATTAAAAGCGTGCATGGTCATCATGCCCTCACCACGCACGATAAGCCTACCTTTAAAAGGAATAGTAAGTGGCACGCTCTTTATTGTCCTTACCTGTTCAGTGACAACTTCGCCAATCTCGCCATTTCCGCGTGTGGTTGCCGACATAAATTTTCCGTTTTCATACTCAACAACAATAGTAAGCCCGTCAAACTTATATTCAAGCGAAAATGTCGGATTTTTTTGATACTCAGCCATATCACGCATAAATTTATCTAAATCCTCAAAAGAACGCACCTTGTTCATGGAATACAAACGAACTTCGTGCTTTTTCTTTTCAAACTTGTCAAGCGCATTGCCTCCAACACGCTGAGTTGGCGAATTTTCAAACACAACACCCGTTTCCTTTTCAAGGTCAACAAGCTCATAATAAAGTGCGTCATATTCTTTATCAGAAATTGTTGGAGTGTCAAGGTCGTAATAATTCACATTATGCTTATTTATTTCACCAACAAGAAACTTCATTCGCTCTAACTTATTCATCTTTTTCCTCCAATTTTTCTAGTTTTGCCATATTGAGCATAAGCTCTTTAATAGAGCCTGAAAAGTCGATTTTTCCAACCATGCCGTCGCTAGATATATCAAGCACCCTGCCTTCACCAAAACGATTATGGAAAACAACATCTCCAACTTTCAAGCCTGAATTAAATTGTTCTTCTTCCTTTTCTTCCACTAAGAAGTCTTTACTCTTTTTGGTTTCCGCTTTTGGAAGTTTTTTGTCCACAATTCCAAGTTCTTTTAAAAATCTGCTGTCCGTTTCATAGTTAGACTTGCCATACATATACCTTTTTGTGGCATGAGTGAGATATATCTTTTCTTCGGCACGCGTGATTGCCACATACATAAGCCTGCGCTCTTCTTCCATTTCGCCCAAACTGTTCATAGCGCGCGAAAGCGGAAAAATTCCTTCCTCTAAGCCTATGACAAACACCACTCTAAATTCTAACCCCTTGACTGCATGAATGGTTGAAACACTGACATAGCCGTCCTCGTCTATCTCGTCTTGGTCGCTTCTAAGCATGACGCCTGCAAGGTAATCGGAAAAAGTCGCATTTTTGTTTTCTGCCTCAAATTCTTTTATTGAAGAAAGAAAGCTGTCGATGTTTCTCATTCTATTTATACTTTCTTCATCTTTGCCCGCGTATTCGATGTCGATATGAAAATCTTTTATTAGTTTTTTTGCAAAATCATAGAGCGATAAGACATTGAGTTCTTCTCTTAGTTTTCTATAAGTTTCGACAAAATTTTCAAGTTTTTTATAATATTTACTATACTTAAACCTTTCGCTCAGTAGATATTCTAAAATTCCGTCCTCTGCCTCACTTTTTAAATTTGCAATAGCCACATCTCCAATCCCGCGTTTAGGAAAATTGATGACCTTCAAAAGCGAAATTTCGTCCTTAGGATTGACAAAAATACTGATATAGGCAAGCAAAATCTTGATTTCGGCGCGCTCAAAGAACTTTTGACCACCAAATACGCGATATGGAATGTTGTAAGAAAGTAACCCCTCTTCAATAGGTCGCGAAAGCGCATTAAGACGCATAAGCACAGCAAAATCGCTGTAAGAATACCCCTCATCGCACAATTTTTCTATTTCATTCGCAATAAAAAGCGCCTCATCACGCTCATCAAAAGCGGAATATACAACAGGTGGAAGCCCGTCCTCTTTCTCCGTCCAAAGTTTCTTTTCCATGCGTTCTTTGTTGTTGGAAATAACATTGTTAGCAAGATTTAGAATGTTTTTGCTGGAACGATAGTTTCGTTCTAATTTAAACACCTGAACATTATCAAAGTCCTTTTTTAGGTTGAAAATGTTATGGAAATTTGCTCCACGCCATGAATATATGCATTGGTCCTCATCTCCTACCACAAAGAGGTTCTTATGCACTGAAACAAGCATTTTTATAAGCTTATACTGCACCAAATTTGTGTCTTGAAATTCATCGACTAAAACATATTGGAAGCGGTTAGCATAGCGATTTAAAACCTCAGGATAATTTTGAAAAAGAAAGAGAGTCTTGTTTAATAAATCATCAAAGTCGAGGCTGTTATTTTTTCTTAAATTCTCTTCATACTTATACACCGCCGACATATATTTTTTAAGCGTATTTTCGTTGCCATATCTCATAAGTTCCATGAAATACTCTTCAATCTCTGCACCGCTGTTTTTAATATTGTCAATATGATGTTCTATTTTTGAAATATCATCATCTTCAAGCTCTAATTCCTTGCATATCTCTTTCATTATTCTATCGCGGTCGGTTTCGGAAATGATGGTAAAGTTTTTATCATAGCCGTCAAAAAAATCAATTTCTTGCCGTAAAATACGAACACACATGGAGTGAAAAGTGGAAATCCAAACATTTAAGTTGCACATCTCTCTCACCCTTTCTTTCATCTCATTTGTCGCCTTGTTTGTGAAGGTGATTGCTAAGATATTATATGGAGAAACATGTTTTTCCATTAAAAGATAACAAATTCTATGTGTCAAAAGTCTTGTTTTGCCACTACCCGCACCCGCAGTCACAAGCACCACGCCATCAGTAGAATAAAGTGCTTGTTTTTGCTCTTCGTTTAGTGAATTAATATCATATTTATTCATAAAGAATATATTATCACAAAAAAGCAAAAAGACAAAATAAAAATCAAAGATTTTAGAAAACATTAGATGAAGTAGCGGACATTTCATGTCCTTGCTCAGAATGACAAATTTAGAGGATAAAAAAGCAAAACGATTAAAGTTTTGCTTTTTTTAATATGTATTTATTTACTAAATTAGAAACATAATCAAGAAAAAAATTTTACATGTCTATATAGGATTATTCTGGTAAGTCAAGATTTTTGAAATAATCGGCAGAGAAAAATTCTTCCAAAGTAATACCAAGTCCCTCGCAGAGTTTAGCGATAGGAATAAGTCCCAAAACCTTAGTATTTCCATACATAAATTCAAATACTGTCGATGGTGTCAAACCTGAGTTTAAACATAATTTTGAAAGTTTTATCTTCTTTTCTTCCAAATAGTATAAAAGTCTCTTTTTTATTGCTTCATTTAATGTCAATTTTTTCATATTTATCTTTCCTCATGTAAAATTATAACACAAAATAGCCACAATTTGATAATTTTTTTTACAAATATTGCATAGAATTTGAGAAAATACTTGACAAAAGGCATAAAATTCCTTATAATAACATAAGTATTTTAGAACTAGAAGGTGGTGAGAAAGTTGACAACAGTCAAGGTTGGCGAAAACGAAAGTCTTGAAAGCGCTCTTAAAAGATTTAAAAGAAAATGCCAAAAAGACGGCATTATTGGCGATATCAGAAAGAAAGAAGCTTACAAAAAGCCAAGCGTAGCAAAGAAAGAAAAGAGTGAAGCTGCAAGAAAAAGAGCAAGAAAAAGAGGTTAAAAACAAAATCACGATTTAAATCGTGATTTTTTTGTTGTAAACCTTAAAATTTTAACACCCCTTTTAAACATATTTATCAATAGCCTATATTAGAAAGAAGAACGCCCACTCCATTTCAAACTTCTTTTTAATGTTGAATATCTTTTAAATAACTACTTTAAGCGAACCAAAATAATGCTCTTTTATCGCACCAAAACGGGCTTATAAATTGTTTAAAATGCTTTGGAGTAGCGTTTGGTCGGAGAGGAGTTTGCCCGCGCCCATAATTGTGACATAATCGGTGTCCTCGGAAATGGAAACAGGGTATTTTAAGTTCATTTTGAAATAATTATCAAGTCCTTGAAGTTTTGAACAGCCTCCGCACACTAAAATTTTATTGTTTATAATATCAGTTACGACCTCAGGCGGAAGCGCGTTTATTGTGGTGTCAATCGCACGCAAAATCTCGCTATAAAATGGTTCTATGGCGTTTTTTAGCTCCATGGAATGAATAACCACCGTCTTAGGCGACTTAGATTTCAAATCGACTCCTGTCACTTCCATATTGAGGGTGTCATTGTCATATAAACTTCCCACATCGTTTTTTAGCGTTTCCGCAGTTGGGAGTCCGATAACAAGTTCATCTTTATATGCAAGATAATTGACAATAGAGGCATCAATAGACTTTCCGCCAACAGAAAGTGTTGCTCCTTTTAAGATATTAGACATATTTACAACCGCTATATCGGTGTATGTTCCGCCGATATTAACCACCATGTTGACAGTTGAACCATCAATTTTTCTGCCCTCGCCAACAAGCGAACATAAAACTGCTGGAATAATCTCCACCTGTCCCATATTACAAGCCTCGCACACGCGAAGAATATTATCTTTTTCTCTTGCAGTTATTCCACATGGGCAAAGAAAAAGCACATTATCTTCAAACTGCTTAAAGCCCACTTTTGACAAAAGGTGTTTTAGAAGCACGACGCTATATTCAAAATTTGAATGTTCGCCATAAACGCAAGGCGTGAAAATTTCAATATTTTCCTTTGTCTTGCCAATAAGTTTTTTGGCGTCCTGCCCCAGCGCTATCACCTTGTAACCCTCTTCTGTTGGTTCTGCACCGACAAGAGTAGGTTCTTTTAAAGCTAACCCTTGCCCCTTGACATATATATTTGTGTAACCACCGCCCATTTCAATAGCAAACTTATATTTTTTCATAATTCCTCCTCAAATTACAAAATCAGTCTTAATCACTGTGCTTGTTGTTAAATCTATGGAAGTCAAAGTGAAAGATGCTCCCTCAGCGAAAGAGTAGAGCGTGTTGTAAAGTTCATAACGCGTCACAACACTCTCTGAATAGCCGTTGTAACTTATGCTTGTTATCAAATTGTTTTTTGAAAGTGTCTTGTTGTTTAAAACAAAGTCCTCACTTAAATATACCCCTTCTTGTTTGAGATGATAATCCATTAAGTTATCGTCAAGCATTAGCCACTTTCCGTCGTAAAAAATTTGATTTTCGTTCATTTGATATTGAAGATAGATAGCAAGCTCCTGCATGTCAAAGCCCTCAATATTTATCTCTAAATTTTCATCATTTTTTATTTTTTTGATTATGGAGCCAACCCCGGCAGTTGATACCGCATAATAATCTGCGTCGGACACACTATCTTCGTTTATCATGTAGGCATAAGTTAAGCCGACAAGCCTGCCGGTCTTATCAAACAATGCTCCTTGCGAGGTGCTTTCATAGTTTTTTACGGTAAAGGAAGTGCTGTCTAAACAAATATAATCCACCACATCAATCTCGTCATAAACCGTTGTCACAAAGCCACTGTCATAGCCGACATTTGACACATTCGAGATATTTCTCTCATCAAAAGGACTGCCTATTGCAAGATATTCTCTGCCAAAGATAGAAGCACGAAGGTCGCCCGTCTTGACATACGGCAAATCTAAATTTTTACTCTCTTCAAAATAATCAGAGATTTTTAAAACGGCAAGATTTAGAACATCGTTTGAAAAGATTATCTCTCCGTTATACATTGCACCACTATTATTATAAAGCACAATTTTTTCATTGTTGTAACCATCAAAATTATGATTACATGTGAGAACATAACCCTCTTTATCAACATTGACACCCACAAAATCTTCATCGCCATAGCGAACCTCATAGGTAGCTTCAAGATACATCTCGCCTATTTCGTTATCGCTCATTAAATTCCAAACAGAAAGCTTTGAGGCTATATCATTAGGCGTTGCAAAATAAAAATATAAAGCAACAGAAAAATAACAGAGCACGATGCCAAGAAGCACCATGCCTATTATCACAAATACTTTTTTTGCTCCGTTATTTTCTGCCATTTCCCCTCTTAAATTATTTGTAAACTCTTTTTAAAGGTCTTTTTAAAATCATCGGCAAGTTTCATGCTTTGCATTATTTCAAACGCAGGGTCACTTTTTACCACTGTTTTCATTATGATAGAATCACCTAATATGTCACAGATGATATCTTGAATGACGCCCTTTCTTGAAGCATTAAGGTTGACGGCAAGTTTGACAAGCACGCCCAATTTTCTTATTGCATCAACATCTTCATCTGTTAGCACCTCTTTATACTTCATAAGTTCAGGAAGGTTAAAATTGTCTAAATTTTGAGACTGACAAGCAAAGCTTGCTATCAAAATATCTTTCTGAGAAGCTCCGACAATACCAGAATTTAGTATGGCATAAAAGCCATGCTTTTCATAGTTTTTATAATCAATAAATTTTCCTGCATCAAACATATATGAAGCTATTTTTAGTGGTTTAACATAGTTTCGTGGAAGCTTATGCACCACTTTTAACTGTTTGAAAAGAAGAATTGCCATATTGTAAACATTATAGTTTATTGCCAAGCCTTCCTTTTTAAACTCATAGTAATTATCTAGGCTGTTAAGCACTAGGTCGCTATATTTTTCTGTTGGAGAGCCTACTAAATTTTCCAGCACTTTGCCTTCCATTTTGTCGGCATCAGTCACCGCAAGTTCTTCCGCTCCGAAGAAATCAAAAATAGTGCTAATAATTGCAAGCCCGCCTTGAAGACTGTCGCTTCCTTCAAAAGAAAGCCCCTTTATCTTCTTCACCTTCTCGACATCAAGTTCCTTTGAAAAATTGATAACCTTGTCCACGCCATCTCGCGTCAAAATGTAGTTATTATCAATATCAATAGGGTATCTTAAAAGTTTCTTACTGATTTTTGAAATATCAATAAATGGCACACCTGCTCCGACAATCCCCTCTTCTTCAAAATTTACAACAAATGGACAGTTTTTGATTTCCTTTTTAAAAAAGTTTACCATGTCGTCAAGCTTAGAATATTTTTCCGACAAATTGATATAGCCATATGGCACAACAAAAGAGTCAGTGACATTGCGCCTATTATATTTCAATATAAAGGTTGTATAGCCTGCAATATAAACGCATGTGCCTTTTGAAAGGTCAATTTTGCTGTTTATGGCTTGATAAATATCTCTAATTACCTCATCGTTATTAGTAAGAGTAAAGTTCATGCCGGTATGGGTGTAAATCTCGTCCAAAAGTCCTCGATAGTTTCGCGCTTTCACGATGATATTCGACGCAAAAGCAATCATCTTTGAAACATTGTAAGTTTCAATTGTATAGCGATAAATATTTAATATTTTTAATATATCTGTTCTGGACTTAGGAGAAAAAAGGCAATCTTTTGTGATATCATTCGTCAAATCATATTGATTTATGACATCTTCAAGCACGCGATAACGCCCTTGCCTACTCTGCACGATTTTGAGTTCTAATTTTCTTTCAGTAAGTTCAATAAAAGCGATGTTTTCCATAATTACCTCTTTGTTTAGTCAAGTTTAATTGCGCTGACAGGACAACTTGCCTCACAAGCTCCGCAATGAATGCACTTTGCCTTGTCAATTTTGGCTTTGCCATCATCATCAAAACTAATTGCTCCAACAGGACAAATTGCAACACAAGTTCCGCATCCGATACATTTTTCTTTATTAACCATATTTTTTTGCCTCCGTTTAAATCTACTAAATAAATATAGCATAAAAAAGAGATTTTGTCCACTATTTTTTTGCAATAAGGCTTAAAATGTTTGAAATCGTTTTCAATATGGAAAAAAATATTTTTATTATATTATTTAATTATAAAGTTAAAATTTAAGCAAACTAGACTTTTATTTTGTTACACAACGAAATGCGTCACAGTTTGAATGAATGTAAGTTTTAAATATTACTCGCCTCTCCAACTTCAAAGGATTTAAGACTTTTTATTTTTTATTGTTTTATCTTTTGCCTCTTTTTTCTTATCTTTTTTAAATACCTTCACAATTTCAATGATGGCAAGCACGCACAAAAAGACGCCAAAAATCACCTTTAACACCTTAGAAGGCAAAATCGTCATACACAAGGCGCCGATTATAGAGAAAATCATGCCTGAAATTATTATGTAGCCAATGTGCTTAGTGACAATAAAGCCATTTCTGTAATGTATGAACATGGAAAATAGCGCCATAACAAGAAAACTCAATAAGTTTATGCCTTGGCTTAATTTTTGGTCGAAATTTAAAAATATGGTGAGTATCGGAATTAAAAGCGTTCCCCCTCCCATACCTAACCCGCCAAACACACCTGAGATTATGCCCGCAAGCACATATAGAAAATATATCATATTTGCCTCCTTTTAGTAAATAGAAAAGTTTATCTTCCCATGTCAACAAATTATCAAACCACTTATCACTTGCTTGTTAGCTTTGCTTACAAACGAAATCGCATTCGCTTTGCTCATTGACGATTTGTTGCTACTTTAAGTGGTTCTGATTAATAATTAGATAATCTAAAACGACATGCTTACGCTATCTCAAATCAATTTTTGATTTTGCGAAGCGTAGAACTGAGTTCGGCGAGCATAAATCAAAAATCA
>CALVZE010000014.1 GCA_944372445.1 uncultured Clostridia bacterium | reverse complement strand
TGGACCAGTAGCTCAGTTGGTAGAGCAATTGACTCTTAATCAATGGGTCCAGGGTTCGAGTCCCTGCTGGTCCACCAGAAACTCCTTTATTTTAAAGGAGTTTATTTATTTTTATATAACTATTTTTGCCTAATAAAATTTTTGAATTGCCTAATAAATTTGTGTTATTATATTAAATTTTTGACTGCTCAAAAAAATATAAAAATGCAAATTTTTTATAAAAAATAGTGCCTGCCTAATAAATTGCCTAATAAAAATATAAAAAATGGACTATGAGTTTTTATCTCATAGCCCATTTTTCTTACATCTCAAAATCTTTTTTTCGCTTTTCTTTTTGCTTTTTCCACTCTAAATATTCTTCATCTTCTTTTTCTGCAATTATATTTTTCAACCTTTCTATCTCCTGTTCAAGCTCTTGGGTCTTGTCAGTTTTTTCTTCCTTTTCTTGAGTTTGAGAAAATGCAAAAACATTTGTCATTGTGTTTGCACTGTTTAATTTTGTAGAATAATCAAGATGCGAATAAATGTTTGCGGTGGTGCTGAAATCTGCATGACCAAGCCATTCTTGAATTTGCTTCATAGGAACGCCATTAGATAGCATAATGCTTGCACAAGAGTGGCGTAAATCGTGAAATCTTATCTTCCTCAAGTTGTTTTTTCGTAGAATTTTAATAAAGTTTTTTGTCAACCTATTAGGGAGTATCAATCTTCCAAGATTATCAACACAAACATAGTCTAAATAACGGTTATCATAATTTTTCCCAAGCAAAACCTTATTCTTTTCAATTTCATTCTTTTTGTCTAACAGCAATTGTTCTGCTTGTAGCAAAAGTGGTAATGTGCGGTTGCTTGTTTGATTTTTCAACTTATCCGAAAGATAGATTTCTCTTTTCCCATCAATCTTCGTTTCCAAAACTTTGTGCTGAACAGAAATCAATTTGTTTGCAAAATCAATTGCATTCCATTTCAAACCAAGCACTTCACTCCGCCTAAAACCATACATAGCAGTAAGCATAATAGGAAGTTTACATTCGTTATCTTGTATAACCTCAAACAATTTTTCAATCTCTTTAATATCATAAAAACTTGCTTTAAATTTTTCGACTTTTGGTCGTTTGACCTTGTCGGCAACATTGACTAAAACTAAATCATTTATAAAAGCATATTGCAAACACTCTCTAATCAAGACGTGATATTTTAAAACTGAGTTGCTTGACAGGCCTCGTGCATATTCGCTTTTATAAAATCCTTCAATGTGATAAGGTTTTAAATCTTTTAGTTTTAATCGCATATTTTTAAAATATTTTGAAATATTTTCGGCAAGTTTGTTATACATATTGATTGTGACAGGCTCAATTGTGTTTTTCTTTATAACAAGAAAGTTGTTCAAGAAATCAACAAATAAAACATCTTCATTCGAATTTTGTTCATTGTGTAAATTTTGATTTATTTCAAAGGACTTTAAAAACTCTTTCATTTTTTGTTTTGCTTTTGTCTTATTGCCTTTTTCTCTTAATTCGGTTGAAATCCATTTTTGTTTAGGTTTACCATATTCATCTTTGTAATTCACAACAACATAGTATGTCCCGTGACTAACTTGTAAACTTCCTTTAATCATCAACACTTTCTCCATTGTTCAAAAAATCAATAACACTCTGTTTTGGTATCAAAATGAGATTTCCAGATTTAACACTTTTGATTTTGTTAGTAGCAATAAGTTCATAGGCGGTATTTCTTCCAATACCTAACATCTTTTGTAAGTCTTTAACCTTGACAACATCAGCAAAATTAGTAAAGATATTTTTTGTATTTAAGTTTAATTCGTTCATCGTAATCTCCTCAAAAAATTAAAAATTACTTTTCTCTATCTCTATACTTTTCTTTCTATTTTTAATTTTCTATTCGACTTTCTAAACTGAGTTTTTAATCACAAAAAGGCAAAGTGGGTGTCCCACTTGTGCAAAATGTGAAATGAATCAAAGATGAAACATTGAGATTTTGGGGTGAGTCAAAAAAGTCCTTTATTTATAAGGTTTTTAGGGCTCTCCAACAAAATTTTGATTCCATTTCTTATCCTGCTTCTTCTAGATTTTCTTAAAAACCTTTACATCTTAACAAATTTTCAACATTTTTCTCCTTTTATTTTAGATTTTGAGTTTAAAATTAATTTTACATTTCACACCTCCTTTTAAATGATTTTACTATTCTCGCATTATCACCATTTGATAATGCGGAAATAGTTTTCGTTAAAAAGTTAGCATTGTCGTGTGTTCACCGTTTGAACACGCGAAAAAATTTGTCAAGAAAAAATATCTCTGCTTTTGCAAAGATATTAGTCCCTCTACTTATATAACCAACGCTTTTTAAAAATCGTTAACCTATTTTGAGCGATTTTCTTAAAAAAAATTTTTACCCCCTATACTTATATAACCCCATAAAAGTTAAATTCGTAAGGGTATTTTTGCCCATTTTTGCAAAAAAAGTTCAAAAAATTTTTACACAACAAAAAAAGAAGCAAGCAAAAACTTACTTCTAATTTTGTTTAATTTTATTTTCACAACGACCTATCATTTTCTTTTTCTTCTATTTCTTTTGCTTTGACATATTCTAAATGCTTTTTCAAAAAATATGGATGTTCATAAACTCTTTCAAGTTCAAAATCCGTTCGGTTTTTGTCTCCATTTTCACAAACATATTCTCGAAAACTTTTTGTCATTTTGTTTTTATTAAAAACTTTTATTGTTTTTGGACAATTTATTTTTGCAAACCATTCATCTAAAACTTCCAAACTTGCGGTTGTTGGCATTGGTTCTGTAACCTCAACATAATCTGGATTTGAAATCTCATCATAGCAGCCACAATTTATTAAGTAGTCTTCACTATTTGTATAAAAAACTTTTTGAACATCTTGCAAATCAAGGCTGCTTGCAAGTTTTACAAAAGCTGAAGAAATTTCTTGCTCACTCATTTTTGTGACATCAGGGATTTGTAGTCGAAAATAATTGACTCTCCATTCATCTATGGTGAAATTTTCAGGTTGTTTTGTCATCAACTGATTAAAAATTTCGTTATTTTCAAGTGATAGAGCTCCTAAAATAATATAGGCTGAGCCACCATCTTCCCTATTACTGCACATAAAAGTAAAAATATTTTTACTCCATAATAATTTACAAGCTTCTTGCAGTTCAGGAATAATATATTCGTCAATGTTGTTCATAACATCAACAATATACACATTACTGTGGTTATATTTTGTATCGGCTTTTTCTCGCCCAGTCAAATTTTGTTCCTGTTGGTGAATTCTATCACTTAAATCCTTTAAATCTTCGTCTGTTATTTCTAGTGCTTTTAACAATTCTTCGTCATTTTGAGTATTAGATTTTTTCTTTGGCATTTTTTCTCCTTTTTAATATAAAATATAAACTATTTTAGTAGAAAGGTTATTTATTGGCTAATAATGTCTCTAGTTCATTACAAAGATTTTTAGTTGTTGTAAATTCACTTTTATCACTAACATTGTAGGCATTTTCGTATTCTTTTTCATAATTTTTAAAGTGTCTAATTAAGTCGTTTGCAATTTGGTTTAAGGTTCCATCTACAATATATTTTCTTTTGTCTTTAAAGTTATCTAATGTGATAGTCATTTGGTTATTTTCTATACTAAAAGTGATAATTCCATCTTGTTCAATCCAATAATCTATTTTATCAGTTTTGTTTGATTTAAAATAATCAATAAATAGTTCAAAAAAATAATAGGGGATAGTGCAGGCTAAATTATCGTCCATTAGATAGTCAAGATTGGTAAAATAATGTCCGTCTTTATCTTTGAAGCAAAAACTTGAATTAACAATTTTTTCGTTAACAATCATAGGTTCAATTACAAAAGGTGTTTTATCAAGTCTTGCTTTAAATACTAACTTTTCTAATTTATCACAAAGACTTTTGATTTCGCTATTTGATTGATAAATATTTTCTATTTCAACCTCATAATTATTAAAACAATCAAGAATTTCCCGAGAGACATCATCCACTGTTCCTGCAATTTCTTTTTTGCTCCCTTTTTTATTCATACCTGTTTCATAACAAGCAACAAGTTTTTCGTTTTCAACAGTAAATATCCAAATACCTGCCTCATCGTCACTTATTGTAAAACAAGAAGATTTGTTTCCACTATAATAACCAATTAAACCATTTAAAATCAAAGACGGGGTGGGCTGGTCATCACAATCATAAATGTTAATATCGCTTCCATCAGTGCATTTAAAAATATAATTGCACGACACACCGTATTTTCCATTTTTTATATATATCAAAAATATTTTTTTTGTAAGTAAATAATCTCTTATTTTATCCCAAATAAAATTTAACAATGTTTCTCTATTTTTAGGATAATCTTTTCCACTGTAAACACGAGAAGATAAATATCCCGTTTCTTCATCAAAAGACACATCAAGGGTTTGTCCTGTTTGTTTGTTAAAGAACTTTGCAAGTTCTTGCATTTTTTTCCCAAATTCAATATTGTTCATACTTTTTTCTCCTAAATTTAATTTTATTTAAAATCTTAATCATTCAAAATCCAAAGATAACCTTCAATTGTGTAATATTTGCCAATATTATAATTGGTTTTAGTTAACAGCACAACTTCTACATCGTCAATAGTTTTCGCTAGATATTTATTCTCATCTAATCTTTTTTCTATTTTACATCCCATACGTGAGAATGAAGAAAATTTGTATATATTTTGTTCTAAAAAGAAATCATTTGAATTTGAAATTTCGCGTTTTGTTACTTCAATAGCAAGTTGTCCAACGACAATATCATTTACATTAAAATAGTTTTCAATAATATCACTTTCATCAATAAATTGTTCAACATTTACTATAAAATGCTGGTTGTCTTGATTTACTTGCATAACAACAAAATTATCATCTGAACCAAAAATATTTTCAATTTTAAATTTGTTTTTCATCAAAAAGCCTCCTTAGTTATTGCTTTCTTTTTTAGTATATCATATTTTGAAGAAAAAGTATATATATAAAATCATTTTTTTTATGTAAAAGATTATGCTCCTTTGTCGTTTTATTATATCTTATAGTTAATCAAACTAACAAGTAAATCTTTGATTTTTTCTCTTACAAAATAATTGCCTAATAGAAAACAAAATAATGCCCAATAAAATTCAGCAAAACAAGATAAAAATTTATTCAAACAAACTTGACTGCTTTGGTGGGTTGTAGCGCACAATATATTCGTCTGGATTTTTCTCTTGTGGCAAAAGTGAAATGTTTGGTGCAAGTTTGCGAAGGCAAAATTTGTAATACACCTGCTTGCCAGTTGGACGAAGAAGTTTCACGCAATCTTCAAGATATTTTGCCCAGTCTTGCCACTTGTCAGCCGAACGATAGTTGTTGATTTTGCCAATTTTGTAGTGGTCGACTGAATTATCTTCCAGCGTTTTGCGAATGAGTGCCAAACTTTCTTCCGGTTCAATGGTTGGCTCAAAAGAAGCGAAAGTTTTGATGCCATTATTGTGCAAAATTTTCAGCGTTTCCAGTCTTTCGCTTGGAGTGGAAGCATAAGGTTCCCATTCTTTTGACTTTTTCTCATCTAAAAAGGTGAGTGTGGCACCGACGGTTATGCGGTCGCCAAACTCTTTGAAAATGTCCAAATCTCGAAGCATTTTCTTTCCACCTTTTGATAGAACAGCAACAGGAACTTTATAGGTGTTCAACATTTTTAAAACCGCTCGTGTCGTTTCGCCGTTATCAGCAGAGTCGCAATAACAATCGCCGACAAAAGACAAAAGCACCTGCTCGGTGTAAACATTTTTCTTTAAATCTTTTTCAAGTTCAGTCAAAATGTTCTTTCTCGGTTCAGGTTTGCCAAAATATTCATCTCCACGCCTTTGCAAAGTGTGTGGAGCATAGCAATACTTACATCTATGACTGCAACCTATGTAAATATTTAGTGCATATGGACTATATTCTCTCGCCATTCCTTTCGGTCTATAAATAACACTCATATGTTTATGATAGCACAAAAATATAACATTTGCCTACTAATTTATGACAAAATATCCATAATGTTTGTCAATCGGATCGTGAACTGAATAATACATGACTTCCTTTACACCCAAGTTTGCCAAATATTCATAGAAAAATTCAATACCTTTTTCATTAAAAAGTGTTGGCGCTTTATGATAAAAGTTTTTAAAACCTATGTAATCTTTGATTTCTTCTTGAAGTCCAGTGAATTGATAGGAAATTGCTGTGTAAAACACTATTGTCTCTTTATTTACATCTTGTCTTGTTAAAATCTTTTTCATTAAGTCAAAAGGCAAACCATAACTATCACAATCAATCACATTGAAAGCACTTAAATCTAAATTGTCAAAAACTTTTCGAACATCAACATTTAGATTTTTCCCTTTATTCTTTTCAATTTCAATTCCAAAATATTTGTCGGTTTTTATATTGTTCCATAAAACATTTCTGCCAGCAAACAGGTCCAAAACTCTAACTTCTTTCAAATTTTTGATTGCTTCTTTACGAATAAATATTTTGTTCGCAATTGATTTATTATCTGTTTTAGTTGATTGTCGACTCAATTTCAACTCCTTCTATATTTCTTAATTTGTCAATAACTTTTAAAACCTCATCATTTTTGTTTATATCTAAACTTATTAAATAGTGCACGCTTTTAAGTGGCTTTAATATTCTTTTTTGAACTTTTACGCAAGTTTTGAGATATTTATCAACATCAATTCCATATTGTGTAAAATCAAAGTTTTGCAACTTTTTTAACTCTTGAAATAAAACTCCGTCATCAAAACCTGTTTCAAGATTTGTGGCATTATGTGCTATCACATATGCTTCCCGCTCTTCCTTGGAAAGGTGGTCAAGCCTAACACAAGGCAAGGTTTTTAAACCTAACTTTTTTGCCGCCTCGACTCTACCATTTCCTTCCAAAACAATATTATCTTCTCCTGCAATGCCAAGTGGGTCATTAAAGCCAAATTCTTGAATAGAATTCGCAATATGTTCAATTTGCTCTTTCGTGTGAATTTTAGAATTGTTTGCATAATTATTTAGTTTTTCAATTTCAATATATTCAATTTTTAAATCTTCCATTATCTTTTTCTCCTTGCTTCTGGCGTGAGCCTTAAATCTTTTAAAATTTTTTCAAGTTGTTTGTTGCAATCAATCAAAGTTTTGTAGTGTTCATTTTCTTTTACCATAACCTTTGGAGTTTTCCCGTCACTACAAATTCCAGTCACAATTCTTATATACCTTTCTGGATTTTTGTTGTATTCTCGCCACGATCTATCTCTCATTATTTTGATTTGACAATATTGCCAAATTAGTTCAGTATCTGAATGAGAAAGTCTATACTTTATACTTTCTTTTAAAGAATTTACAATTTCTTCGTAAGCTTTCTTTTCTTCATCAGTTAAATAATCAGGAATTTTTAATATCTCATTGTTGTTTTGCTCTATATCCAAAGTATTTTTTCGGTTTTGTTCAATCATTTCTTTTTCCCATTTATCCATAAATTCTCCTTATAAAACAAAAGGCTATTCACAAAACTTGTGAACAACCTTGTTAATTATACATAGAATATCATATAGTTTTTCTATATTCAAGATTTAATGACAAAAATTTTACGGTTTGTAGAAATGTTTACTTAAAAATCAATTGCCTAATAGAAAACAAAATAATGCCTAATAAAATTAGGCAAAACAAGATAAAACGAAAGGGTGCGAGTTAAACTCTAATTATTATATAAATAAAGGGGAATAAAGGTTTTAAAAGGTATAAAGCAAATCAAAATAACAAGCCTTATCATTTTCTCTTAATCGAAGGGTCCGGGGTTCGAGCCCCCGGCAACCCACCAAAAGAAAAAACTGCACTTTTGCTCGTTTTCAAAACAAGTTTGAAAAGCATCGCTTTTTCGCTTGTTTTTTCTTTTAGCGACCAAACGCAACTCGCACTCCGTTGGCGAGTTGGTCGCTACTTTTAGCATGGCTTTGTAAGAAGGTTGTTGTATTATACTGAGTGAACCCCGGACGGTCCGGGTCGGAGCGGGCAGGCGGATATTCCTGCTCGGCCATTCGTGCTTTCTTTGAAAGAAAGCTCTCATACGAGCCCCCGGCAACCCACCAAAAGAAAAAACTGCGCTTTTGCTCGTTTTCAAAACAAGTTTGAAAAACATCACTTTTTCGCTTGTTTTTTCTTTTAGCGACCAAACGCAACTCGCACTCCGTTGGCGAGTTGGTCGCTACTTTTTAGTTTGGCTTCGTAAGCATATATTTTTTTAACTGCGCTTTTGCTCGTTTTCAAAACACCAATGGGTCCCCGAAAAACATTTGTGTTTTTTTAGGAAAAGGAATAAACAAACGAATGGTAATAGACCATTTAATTAAAATCACTCATACTTTTAGGCAGTGCAAGTGACTTATTTTTAAGTCGCTTTTTTAAAAGAATTTTTGCAATTTTTGGAACAAGCGGGATTAAGTTTCTCATGTAATTTGATATATACTTGCATTTTTTCAAATACGGCACGTCTTGTGTTTGCCATTCAATTATTTGAGCAATCACATTGCCGTTTGAATAGTTACTTTTTTTGATGTAATACAACATTTCGCAGGCGACCATGGCTCTAAGAGCGTGTGCATAAGGAACAATTTCAGGCATAGCGCTACATTCATTAACGATAGGGTTTAAAGAATAGTAGCAATCAAGTCTACGTTCGTTAAAGGCGGAATGTGTTAAACTTGATTTTCTTTGTGTATAATAGTAAAGCACTTTATCTGTCAAAATGCCAGGCTTAGTCATATGCTTAAAATATTCAAAGCAGAAATATGCATCTTCGCCATATCGACAATCTTCTTGAAAAAAGATATTGTTATCTTTGATAATATTTGCTTTAAATAATTTATTCCAAACGCACCATCGCAAGTTATGGACCAAAAACCTTTTTAAGGTATCCGTTTTATTTAAAATGATAAACTTATCTTTTTTGTTTTTAAAATTAAAATCTTCATATTTTTTACCATCTCTAATGCGTGTAAATTTACAATAAGAATAGTCATATTTATCATCTTCCAGCATATTCACAAGTTCTTCAATTAAAGTCGGGAAAATAATATCATCAGGGTCCAAAAAGTATATATAATCTCCGGTTGCCTTTCTTAAACCGACATTTCTTGTCATGCTAATACCCTTGTTTTCTTGATTGATGAGCGTAAAATTAAGCCTCTCTTCCCCCGCCCATTTACTTAGTAGGTCGAGCGTCTTATCGGTGCTTCCATCATTGACAAAAATTATTTCCAAATTTTTATATGTTTGATTAATTAAACTTTTGAAACAATTATCAAGGTATTTTTCCATGTTATAGCATGGCACGATGACTGAAACCTTTTTCATTTTATTCTCCTAGACTTTTTTATTTAAAACTTTTTGATAAAATTCATAGTATTTTACGGCGACATCTTCCCACTTGAAGTAAACGGAATTGAAAGCCTCTTCGCCTAAACTTTTCATTTTGGACTTTAAGTGGACAATTTTTAAGAGTTCTTCTGCCCACACGGATGAATTTTCAGGGAATGTTAAGCCATTCTTTCCATTTTCAACAAGTTCACTAGCGCAAGAATTCTCAATCAAAGCACTTGCGAGCTTGTTTGCGGCAGCTTCAATAACCACGATACCGCAGGTGTCAAAGGTGGAGGGGAAGAGAAATAGGTCGGCGACTTTATAAAACGAAGCCAGCACATCTCTGTCAATAACTTTTCCAACAAACACGACATTGTTTTGAAGATTGTATTCCTCTACCAAATTTTTTAGCTTGTCTTCATAATTTCCGCTTCCAACAATCAAAAACTTAAACTTATCAAACTTTTCTTTCATTTTTCGCAAAACATCAAGAGAGAATTGTATGTTTTTATTTTCCACAATCCTTCCAACAAAAAGAAAAACAACATTATCTTTTAAATCATATTTTTCAATAAGCTCTTTTTCTATCTTTTCGTTGCTTGGGCAAGGTTTCATATCGGTGCCGTTTCTAATGACAAAAATGTTCTTACCTTTATATCCATATTCTTTTAATGTTTCGCTTGCGCCGTTGCTTACGCTTAATACATAATCTGATTTATTGACAGGTTGCATGATGTATCTAAGCATAAAATTTTGCAAAGTTTTACTTTTCAACACTCTTTCAAAATCGCTTTTGTATTTTGTGTGTATGGTGAAAAGTGTAGGTATATTATATTTTTTTGCTACATTTATGGCATATCTTCCAAGTGGAAAAGGACTATGCACATGAATTAAGTCATAATTTCTAATTAGTTTTTTAATAGATTTGTCAAGCTGTGGCAAGCACATCATGTATCCTTCTGGACCCTTAACAGTAGGACATCTAAAAATGTTCACGCCTTCAACATCTACCTCTTTTTTGTATTTTGGAACAAGCAAATCTACTTCTGCTAAATTTTTATTGTTTAAAGTTTTCGCGATATTGACAATGCAATTAATAGGTCCGTCAATTTGTGGGTAAAAGGAGTCTAAAACTTCTAAAACTTTCATATCCACCTCAAAATATTAATAGTTAAATTATAAATTATTTAGCAAGAATTTCAAAGCAAAATTAAAAATAAAATATATTTTAAATAAAAATTTTGAAATGTTATAAGTTTATATTGAAATCTCACTTATTTAATGTTAAAATAACAATAGGGGGGATAAATGGCAAGGGAGTTTGAAGATGTTGATTTTGAAAGACATGAGGATGAAAAACTCTTAAAAGAGTTTGTTAAGCTTTATTCTTTTTATATATCTGATTATATGCATGTTTATAAAACTACAAAAAAGGCATTGGCTTCAAAGTTTTCGGTTATAAAAGATGATATTATAGAACTTGCAAGAAAAGGCTCTAAAAAAGCGCTCGCTTTTTATTTACAACACGAAAGAGATAGAGAAGAAGATTTAGTAAATATGGCAAAGCAAATTGAAGAAAAAAAGGATTTAAAATCGGCAGAAGAGTGGGAGGTTGTTGCCTATTTACATTTTTTTGACAAAGTATATGTTTTAATGAATGGTATTGAAACTGTTGAAGATTTACACAATGCCCTAGGTTATTCTTGGGTTAGGTTTGACGAACTTGAAAACGAATATGACCACGGAAGATATATAGATGTCTTTACTTCGATAAAATACGACAAAAAGGAATTTGAGGGTGTTGTGCACTCAGATTTACGGAGGTGTGGCTGGCTTTTAAAATGTATGAAGGAAGAAAAGTTTTATGATGCGATTAGGCATGCGCAAGTTGGCTATTATGGTAGGTTTCATGAAAACAGAAAGTTTGTAGATATGTGGCAGTATCTTGAAATTAGGCAAAATCCGTATGATATGTATATCAGCGGTCAAGACATTAAAAAGGCAATATCTTCGGATTATCTTTTATATTCCGACCAACTTTGCACGATATTAAAAGAGGAAAAACGCAGACAATTTTTTAGCAAAATAGCTTCAAAGTTTGGCGGGCAAGAAAAAAAATTGTCTGTCTTAGAAAAATTTTCTTATGCGAGATGTTATAACTTAATAGGGCAAGAAGGCTTTTTAGGCAGTGGAAAGTTTGACAAATTGATAGATTCTGACTTTATGAAATTGATTTATAAGGATGAGAATAACGACCTAAATGATGAAGGCACGGAAAAAATCTATTAAAATTTTACTTTTATTTTATGATTTGGTATAATATAACCTATGAGAATTGATGCAGGAAGTTTTAAAGGAAGAAGACTTTTAGAAAATAAATTTGAACATATCCGTCCGACAACGGATAAGGTTAGGCAGGCGCTTTTTACGAAGCTTCAATTTTTTCTTCCAAACAGCAGGGTGCTTGATTTGTTTTGTGGCACGGGCGCGCTTGGAATTGAGGCGTTAAGCCGAGGCGCAAGTGAAGTTGTGTTTGTTGACAAAGATAGTAGAAGCGCCAAAATGACGCGAGATAATTTGAAGGCGTTAGGTGTAAATGCTAAGGTGATAAGATGTGATGCACTTGTCTATTTAGATAGTTGTAAGGAAAAATTTGATTTGATTTTGCTTGACCCTCCATATAAAAGCGGACTTTATGAAAAAGTAATTCCAAGACTTTATGACATTCTTGATGAGGAAGGTGTGATTGTCTGCGAGCATGACAAAAAAGATACCTTCAATTATTCTCCATTTGTTATCTATGATGAAAAGCGATATGGAAACACCATGCTGACATATCTATCAAAAAATTAAACAATTTTGTTGTTTTATTTGGAAAATATTACGCGATTTGATAAAATATATGTGGTAATAAAAGGAGAAAAAATGGATAACTGTGTTAAAAATATGAAAGGTTATGGACCATCTCCTATTCCACAGGAAGGGAAATGGACTCAAACTAAGGAAATCACAGAGATTTCTGGATTTTCACACGGGTGCGGTATGTGCGCTCCGCAACAAGGTTGTTGCAAACTTACTTTAAATGTAAAAAACGGCATAATCAAAGAGGCGCTTGTTGAAACCATCGGTTGCAGTGGTATGACTCATTCGGCGGCAATGGCAGGCGAAATTCTTATTGGAAAGACGCTTTTAGAGGCGCTAAACACAGACCTTGTTTGTGATGCTATCAATGACGCTATGAAAAACTTGTTTTTACAACTTGTTTATGGCAGAAGCCAGTCGGCGTTTTCTCTCGGTGGCTTGGAGATAGGGGCGTCTATGGAAGATTTAGGAAAATACAAAACAAGTCAAGTAGGAACGATTTTTTCCACTGAAAAGACAGGTGTCAGATACTTAAATTTAACAGAGGGCTATATCACAAAAATGGCGCTTGATGAAAATGATGAGGTGATAGGTTATGAGTATGTAAACCTAGGCTTACTGCTTAAAAACATGCAGAGCGATGAGAACCTTACTTGCAAACAGGCTTTTGAAAAGTCGACAAAGACATATGGACGCTTCAATGAAGGTAAAAAATTTGTTAATCCTAGGAGTGTGTGATGAATAGAGCTGTTGAAACTTTAAAAAAATATAATTTAAAAGACATAGATGACGCTAAAAATTTCTGTCTAAAAAATGGCGTCGATGTTGAGAAAATAGTGCGTGAAATACAACCTATTTGTTTCGACAATGCCGTTGAGGCGTATGCACTCGGCACTGCGATTGCGCTTAAATCAAATCCTAAAAATGCATGTGAGGCTGCCGAAAAAATCGGTGAGGGATTGCAAGCCTACTGCACAATCGGCTCGGTTGCCGATGAAAGAAAAATCGGTTTAGGTCATGGAAATTTGGCATCAAGGTTGCTTGATGAAAAAACAAAGTGTTTTTGTTTCCTTGCAGGACATGAAAGTTTTGCTGCGGCAGAGGGGGCAATGGGCATAGCACGCACGGCAAACAAAATCAGAAAAACTCCACTTAAAGTCATTTTAAACGGACTTGGGAAGGATGCTGCATATATCATTGCTCGCATTAACGGTTTCACATATGTGAACACAATTTTTGATAGAGATAGCCAAAGTCTTAAAATCTTGGGAGAAAAGAGATTTTCTAGCGGTGAGCGTGGAGATGTTAAAATATATGGCGCTTATGATGTTTCTGAGGGCGTTGCCATTATGCAACATGAAAATGTTGATGTGTCAATCACAGGAAATTCCACAAACCCTCTTCGTTTTCAACATCCTGTGGCTGGCACTTACAAAAAATGGTGTGTGGAAAATGGTAGAAAGTATTTCTCAGTTGCCTCTGGCGGTGGCACAGGAAGAACTTTACATCCGGACAATATGCGTTGCGGTCCAGCAAGTTATGGAATGACCGACACAATTGGCAGAATGCACAGTGACGCTCAATTTGCGGGCAGTTCTTCAGTGCCTGCTCATGTTGCTATGATGGGCTTTATCGGTATGGGCAACAATCCTATGGTTGGAGCAACCGTTTCGCTAGCCGTTGCTGTTGCGTTATCTAAAAAATAGAAAAAAATGTTTAAATTTAATAAAAAAATAGAAAAAAATGCTGATTTTTTAAGAAAAATAATAAATTTTAACAAAATTTGCGGAGAAAAGTATGAATAAAGTTGACACAAATTTATATAACACATTAAAGGAGCGTGGACTTCTTTATCAATGCACTGATGAAGAAGCGCTTAAAAAACTGCTTGAAAGTGGCAAGCCTATCGCACTTTATGAAGGAACTGACCCGACGGCATCGAGTTTGCATATAGGTCATTGTGTGCCGTATTGCATCATGCGTAGGTTTCAGCAGGCAGGACACAAAGTGGTGCTTCTTATGGGAGGGGCAACTGCCACAATCGGCGACCCAACAGGCAGAAGCGAAATGCGTAAGGTTATGGACAAAAAGACGATTGATGACAATATAGAAAAGATAAAAAACAGTTTAAAGGTCTTCCTTGATTTTGAGGGCGAAAACAAAGCGGTAATTGTCAATAATAAAGATTGGTTTGAAAATCTTAGTTACATCGACTTTATGCGTGACATTGGCAGACATTTCAATGTCAACAAGATGTTGGCTAATGAGATTTACGCAAATCGCATAAAGGAAGGCGGACTTACGCTTTTTGAACTTGGGTATATGCCGATGCAGGCATACGATTTTATTCATCTTAATAAGACTCATAACTGTGTGCTTGAATGGGGCGGTGCTGACCAATGGGGTAATATCGTTGCGGGAGTTGAGCTTGCAAGAAAGTTAAACTATGAAAACGGCACTAATGTCAATATTGTAGGGGCAACCAATCCGCTTCTTTTGACGCCAGAAGGCAAGAAGATGGGGAAAACCGAAAAAGGCGCTATTTGGATAGATAAGGATAAAATTTCTGCTTATGATTTTTATCAAGGCATCTATCAAACACCCGATGCTTGCGTTAGTATGATGTTTGCTCTTTTCACAGATATTCCGATGAAAGAAATTAATGAAATGGTGAAGACCGATATTGTCAATGCAAAAAAACGACTTGCGTATGAACTTACAAAATTTGTTCGCGGTGAAGAGGATGCAAAAATTGCCGAGGAGGCATCACGAGCTTTATTTAGTGGAGAGGGAAGCTTAGATAATGCTCCAACTTATGTTCTTGAAAGCACACCTATTCTTTTAAATGACCTCTTGTTTAGCTCAAAGCTTGTTCCAACAAAATCAGAAGGTAGAAGAATGTGTCAGCAAGGGGCGATATCTGTGAATGGCGAAGTGGTTAAAGATTTTGCATATCTTATTGAAGAGAAAGATTTTAAAGACGGAATATGTCTTCTTAAAAAGGGCAAGAAAAACTTTATGAAAATTGAACTTAAAAATTAAGATAAAAATTTTGATTTTTTAAAATAAGCCTGTCGAATTTGATAGGTTTATTTTTTTGTAGGTTTAATATTGTTTATAAAATCACAACAAAAAGAGCAAAAAAACAATAAAAAATTCAAAAAAATGCTGTTTTTTAGAAAAAATGATAATATTTTTATTATAATTTTGATTGACACAAACAATTTTTTTATGAGATAATGCATGCAAGGGGAGGTATTATGAAAAAGAAAATATTTACAACTCTTGCTATCGGTGCGCTTTGTTTGCCACTTGGCTTAGGGCTTGCTGGTTGCGGAGGAAAGTCTAGCGATGTTGATGTGGTGGCAAAAGATGTCTATGCTATGAGCGCTGTTTCGTCGGTTATGTATCTTGACGATTTGGATGCTGAGGTTGGTGCTCAAAACGAAACGACAAGACCAAGTTGCTTTACTGACGAGGATGTTCAAGGTGTTAAAAGTTATCTTGAAATGTTCAATGGTATGCTAATAGGAAACGGACTTACTCAGGAGGTTGTAAACACTCCGACTGATGATAAGTATTCAGGCGTTTATACTTTTTGTATGACAATTTCTGTTCCTAGCGTGGGTGGAAAAATTGTGGAATATAAGATGTATTACAACGAAATAAACAAAGAAACAGAAGAAGAGATTGATGACGGAGAGTTGGAACTTGAAGTTTCTTCCACTCTCGACGGTGTTTTAGTGTTTGGCGATGAAGAATATGAGGTGCATGGCGAACGCGAATTTGAAAAAGAAGGTCGTGAAGAAGAAGCTTCCATAGAATTTACAACTCGTTCGAGAAATAACAGAGAAAATTACATCGTTGTTGAACAAAGCGTAGAAAATGATGAAATTGAATATGAGTATAAGATATATCAAAACAATCGTTTGGTTAGTGAAACTGAAGTCGAAATGGAAAAAGAAAGAAATCACACCGAATTTGAGTTACAATTTAAAGATAATGGAACGCTTAAAGCGGGAGTTTATAAAATGTATAAGCGCGATAATGATGACACATTTGTAATTGATTATGTTCAAAACAATGTTCGCGAAAAAATTTTGGCAACAATTTCTACCGACGGAGTGATTACATTCACGTATTTAAATGGTTACGTGGAAACTTTTTAAGAATATTAATTTTTTAAAAAATAGAGAAAAAAACATAAAAAAGTGAATTTTTATTCACTTTTTTTAATTTTTACTGCATTTTTTATGTTTTTATTAATTTTTTTATTAAAAACTACAATTTAAATTATAATACATCCAAGAATCAATTTTTAAAAAATGAAAAAATTATATCAAAACGCATGACAATTTCTAATAAAAATTTTATAATATGTATAAGGTTAAAAAGGAGGATATATGAAAGCGTTAACTGGTTTTAGTTCAAACAAAAATGGCTACCTCGCAGGATTAGAGGCTGGCAGAATGGCAGGCAAAAATGCAAATGCCAAATTAGTTTTTGCTTATATGAGTTGTGACTACAAAATTAAAGATGTCATTCGTGGATTAAAAGAAATCTACGATTGCCCTGTGATAGGCAACACAAGTTTTACGGGCGTTATTATGCCTGAGGGTTACATAGGTGGCGACAAACCGTTTGTGGGCATCATGGTGCTTTGTGACCCTAATATGGTTGTTGGCGTGGGTTTTGCAGACAGAAAGGCTTATCAAAGTGCGCGTGATGCTGGCGAAAGTGCGACAAAACATGCTCGCGCCATGACAAAGATGCCATATAATGATGAGCCTGACCTCATGTATATGACGGCAAGCCCAACAGAAGAAGAATTCTTCTTGAAAGGAGCCAATCGTGTCATAGGCAGGGTGCCTCTCTTTGGCGGTTCGGCTGCCGACAACACAATTTCAGGAAATTGGAATTTGTATCTTGACAACAAAGTTACGAATGAAGGCGTTGCTGTTGCCTTGTTCTATATGAAAGGTGGTTTTGTCAATGAGTTTACAGGCGCATACAGAGAAACGAGTGATATGGGAATTATCACCAAGGTGGAAGGCACGCGTCAACTTGTTACAATAGATGGCGTTCCTGCTGTTAAAAAGTATGCTAAGTGGAGAAACATGAAGCCTAGCGAACTTATGGGCGATAAACTCTTATCTGCGACAATAACAAGCCCTCTTGGAGTTAAAGATAGGCTTGGCGACTTAGTGGCAATTCGACATCCTATGTTTGCAAATGAGGATTATTCAATGAATATAGGAGCAAACTTATCAACAGGCACAACCGTCATCCGTATGGAAGCGACAGTTGATGAGCTTATCTCTTCCGTTGGCGAAACGCTTAAAAAATTGAACGAAAGATTGACAAAACCTGTTGTATGTTATCACCTTGTTCACTGTGGTGGTAGACGCGCGGGGATTGATGCTAGAATTAATGAAGTTTATGAAGAAATAAAGAAAAACACGAATGGAGCTCCTTTTATTATGGAGTTTACATTCGGCGAATATGGCTATGTGGATGACGGCAGAAACACAACCGGCGGTCTTATGCTTTCATTTACTGCCTTTACAAAGTAAAAGGAGAGCAAAAATGCAGTGTATCATAAATGGAAAGTTTGTTGACGCAAGTGATAAGTCAACGATGGACATAGTCAATCCTTACACAGAGAAAGTGATTGATAAGGTTCCAAATTGCACCAAGAAGGACGCTGACCGCGCAGTTGAATATGCGAAAAAAGCTGGCGAAAGCTGGGCGAAAGTTCCCGTGCATCAAAAGGTGGAAATTTTAAATAAATTTCTGGAATTAGTTAAAGCTAACCGCGATGATTTAGCAAAAACGCTTTCAAAGGAAACGGGCAAGCCGATAACGGAAGCCTATGCTGAAATTGACAACATCTTTATTGCCTTTCCTGCTTTCATGGAAAAAGCCAAGCATCTCTATGGCAATGTCATTCCGCAAGGGACTGAGGCGGGACAAGAAAGAACCTTGCAAATCACAGTGAGAGAGCCTCTTGGAGTTATGGTCGCCATTATTCCATTTAATTTCCCGTGCGATTTGTTCGACCAAAAAGTGGCACCAGCCATACTTGCAGGCAACACTGTGATTGTCAAGCCTCCACATCAAAATCCGAGCGTGCTTATTAAACTCGTCAAACTTATGCATGATGCAGGGCTTCCTAAGGGTGTTGTGCAGATTTTGACGGGCGAAGGTGACAAGGTTGGAAATGCGCTTGCTTTAAACAAGGATGTGCATGGTATAACCTTTACCGGTTCAACAAAAGTAGGAAAAATCACATATCTAAATGGAGCAGAGCATTTAGCACATGTAGCGTTGGAGCTTGGCGGTAATGACGCGTTCATTGTGCTTGATGATGCAGATATTGACCTTGCGGTTAGTGAAACAGTTTGGGGGAGAATGTATAACACAGGGCAAGTATGCTGTGCAAGCAAGCGTTTCATTGTTGAAAGAAGTGTGTTAAAAGAGTTTGAGGACAAATTGAAAGTCCGCCTATCAAAACTTGTTGTCGCCAATCCTATGGATAAAAAGAGCGAAATTGGTGTTTTAGTTACAAAATCCGCTTGTGACAAGGTGGTTCGTCAGGTTGAAAATGTTGTGGCGCAGGGCGGAAGAATAATTTATGGTGGAAGGCATGAAGGCGCTTTCTTTGAGCCAACTATTATTACAGATATTCCAAAGTTGGCAGATGTTGCAAAAGACGATGAGATATTTGCACCTGTTGTCAGCATAATTCCGTGCGATGATATGGAAGAGGCAATTGAAATTGCCAATTCTTCAAGTTATGGTCTAGGGAGTTGTGTGTTTACACGCGATATGAAAAAGGCTTTCTATGTCGCAAGCAAGATGCAAGCGGGTGGCTGTGTGATAAATGGTGCAAGCTTCCACAGAAGTTTTGAGATGCCATTTGGTGGTTACAAAAATTCAGGTATAGGCACTGAGGGCGTCATGTCAACCTTTGACCAAGTGACAAAAACAAAGACGATAACATTAAAAAATATTTTTAATTAGAGCATTTAAACTTTATAGCAAAATTTGAAAACTTTGCATATTGATTAAAATGGTTGAAGGAGTTGTTATGAGCGAAAAATTAAAAAAAGTTTTTATTCTTTTGTGTGGCTATCTAAGCTTTATTGCCTTTGCGATTGTCGGAGGATATGTCTTTGTGAAGAGTGACAGTGAAGAACTAAAAAAGACAGCCAAATTGACACTTATACTAACCTTAATTTTTACTGCAATAAACGCTGTGTTTTTAATCTATAATCATTTTGGTGGCTTTTTTGGCGGATATTATAGTTCAACAGCATACGACATCTATTCTATAATCATGGGAATAGTTGCGATTGCTGAAATTATTGTTTATGCAGTGTTAATCATCATGGTTTTAGTTAAAAAGGAAGCAACCGAAGAAAAAAAGATAGAAGAATAATTAAAATTTTCTTATTTAATTTTCTTAATTTGCTAGATTATTTTGTCTAAATGTAGTATTATATAAGTAAGGGAGGGCAATATGGCAAAACACGGAAAAGATTATTTTGGTTGGAATAGAGTTCTTTCTATCATCCTTGCAATCATTCCTGTTACAGCCTTCATTTTGGGTTTTGTAACAAGAATTGCTGAGGGAAAGATTGTGGCTGCAATCGTTAGAATTCTCTTAGGCTGGAATATCATCTGGTTGGTTGACCTTGTTCTTATGATTCTTAACGGGTCGATTTGGCGTCTTATTGACTGCTAAGAAAAAGAAAGAGGCACCTAAAACTTGGCGCCTTTTTTCATTATGATATAAATGTTTAATAAGGAAAGCACAGTAAATTACGTTTCAATCAATCCACTAAGTGTTTTTTCGTTCTTCAGCAATTGCATTAATCAATTTTTCCTGCTTCTCTTTCCGTTTTCTATCCCATTCTTCTGCTTCCTTAACAGGATTAGGGCTATTCTCATCAATATAAGCATTTTTCTTTTTTATTGCTTTGCTAACAAGTTTTTGAATTTTACACATTATTTTATCATAATTTTTTTTATTAATATCTCCAGCAATTTCGAGTCTATCAATTTCAAATTTTTCATTACCAATCGTTAAAATAATTGAAGAACTTGGTGAGCCATCTGGTTCACCCTCATAAAGATTTTCGGGTTCTTTTTTATTTTTTAAAAGCGCTTCTAACTTTTTTGTGTTTTTAAATACAAAGTTTTTTAATTCTGCAATTGCAGTTTCATTAAGCGTATAACCATTTTTTTCGATTTCGACAACTCCCTTATTGTTTTCTATAGTCAATATAAACTTTCCTGAAAAATATAGAGGATGATTTGGTAGGAATCCAGACCCTTTGTCAACATCCAATTTAAAATTGAGAATTTGCTTCTTTTTGGCAATTTTCATAGCATTTTTAATGCTTTCTTTTAAATTTTTATTAGCAATCATAATTTCCTCCTTTTAACAACTGATTATAGTATAACATATAATGTAAAAATTTGAGCCACATTATATAAAAATTATAATAATATTTTTTTGATATTTAATTGTGCGTTTCCCTTTTCGCAAGTGTTTTTCAGAATCAACATTTACACAACACTCAGAGTTATAAAAAAACGATTACGATAAGTAGTAATCGTTTTTTCTTTTCTTTATTTGTCTGGCGTAAGCAAATGTCCTTTTTTTAATGAATGCGAGTGCTTGTGTTTTGAGTGGCAACACCTAACAATGGTAAGGGGTGTTTACTTTAAGCGTCTGCTTGTGTTGACAGACAATTTTTAGTGACATTTTGTTGTTGATTTGCTACTTGGTTTTGGCATTGCTTTTGCTAGTCTTTCTTTTTGTTTTTGTCGGTGTTTTCACTTTTATCATTTTTATCGTCTTTTAGCTTTTTGTCTTTGTTTTTTGTTTCTTTTCTAAGCGCCTTTTGTTTGTTTTCTGCTTCAAGATATTTCTTTCTTTCAAGCGAAAGGAGATGCTCAGGCGACTTAATATTTTCAAGTTGATGTTTAAGAACTTCGATTTTTTCGCTTATAATTGAGCGTTTTTGAGCGAAGAGTTTAAATTCTTTTTCAGTTGTCTTTGAAATTTCAGATTTATCTTCTTTTCTAAGGCTAACCACCTTTTCTTTATGTTCTTTTTCAAGAGCATTAAGTTCGTTTTCAAACTTTTGAATATTTGCTTCAAGTTCGCTTATCTCTTTATTTCTTTCTTCTTCCGCTTCTTTTCTTACAACATCTCTATGAATTGTGCCTTTTCTGTCATAAGTTTCTTTGCGCTTAGTTTCAATCTTCTTAATCTTAATCTTCCTCATGAAATAGCCAACAATAGCAATAATTATTGCAAGGCCTGTGATGAGGGAGGCGATAAGAAGAAGCCATGTGAAATCATCGTTGTTTTCTGTTGCCTCAGTATCTTCACCATTGTCAGCATCTTCATTAGAACTATCGTCTTCGACTTCTGTTGAAGTTGCAAAAGTGCGGTCGGAGTTGATGTCGTAATTTTTATCTTCCATGGCACTTACTGCATTGTCATATGCTTCGCTAGCATTTTCATCATCAGAAGATATCTCGGTGAAACTAAGGTCATATATTACCATTGTGCCGGTTGTGTAGAAGTCATCACTTTGAAGAGCTAAATGCAAGGTTGAAGAAGTATCTTCGGTTGCATGGATATGAAGAGTATATTCAGCATATTCGTCATTTGAAACGAGGTTTGTCATGTAATCAAATCCAGACAGTCCAACAATTCCGCCGTAGTCATGATCGTCAAGGTCGATGTCCTCTTTGGAACTTAAATATGCAAAGTTTGTTTTGAGTTTAAAGGTGAGGGTATAATAATTTCCGCTTGTCAAATCAAACTTGAATAAACTGTCAATCGTGTAGGTTGTGTTAGATTTTGTTTGAAGAACAAATACGCGCTTATCTTCTTCCTCTGTATCTATTCTAAATGTAGAATTGTCGTTAAAGTAAGATGCGTTTACAATTCCACCTTCTTTTTCATCATCATAGCCAGAGGTTGTGTATGCGCCAGAGGAGAAATCTCTTAATTCACTAGTCACATTGTTTGTCGGGAGGTGCATATAGAAATCGGTCATATCTACGATATTCTTGTTGGTGTCGCGAATTTTGTCATAGGCGTCAGCTTCCATAGAATTCAATTCAAAGTCATCAAAATATGCATATCCTGACATTAAGTTTTCATTTGTGCCAAAATCAATTTTCACATAGACATTTTCTGAACCCGTGAAAGTTTCAAAATATATTTCGTAGGTTTGCCATCTGTCGCTTGTCACATTCTTTTCTTCAAATAGAAGAACGCCATCCTCGTTATAGATTCCAACATTAAAGCTTGCTAACTTATTGACATTTGTGGAAAGGGTCTTGTAGTTAAAGGTTAGGTTATAGTAAGAATTAGCTTCAAGAGTAAAAGTTGGACTTGTCAAGCTTTGATAACTTGCTGAATGATTGTTTAGCATTAAAATGTTGTTGTAGAATTCGTTTGAGTTGTTAGGAGCAAGTGGATTTCCAACTACTGCCCAAAGATATTTATTTTCATTGCCTAAATTTATATTTTCTTTGTATAAGTCAACATATGATTTATATTCGCTGCCTTTTGTGTTGATAACACCACCAAAGTTAAGTCCGTCGCCACTTTCAATTGTCCAATCGCTAGGCGTAAGTGGATAAATTCCGTCTTCGTCCTTTGTGGCATTAAAGTTTCCGTTTGCGATTGATTGCTCAGCAGTGTTTTCATTGATTTTTACAATGGAAGCGCTATCTTCTTCTGCAGTGGCAAGTTCTTGATATCCAACTTCTTCAACTTTTATGTCATCGAACACAACGCAACCGGTTGCCACGCTATCGCTTGAACCGAGAGCTAACACAATATTGACCGAGGAGTTATAAAGTTCAGAGCCTTTGATGTATATAGTCATTGTGCCGTAATCATTGGTGAAATTGTTATCTTCATTTGTTGTAGCACTTGTGTTTCCACTTGCTAGGGTGTAACTGCTTTCTAGTAAAGGTATTTCTTTAAAGATGTTTTCATTTTCTTGAATTTTTAAATATGCAGTGCCTGTAATCTCTGATATCTTATATGAAGCTGTCACTTTATAGATTTTATGTGTTTTAATCTCAATATCTTTTGATTTAACTTCAACATAGTTGTTCTTTGCCCAAAGTGCCATTGCTTGTCTATTATTTTTAATTTCAATGTTTCCGTCTTCATCAATCACAACATCCACGCCTAAGTTTGAACCTACAAAGTCATAGCCTGTTGCTGATTCAAAGCCTTCAAGTGTGTCAAGAGAGAGAACTCTTGCATTTCCTTCGCCTTGTTTTGTCCATCCGCCAAGACCATTATAGCCAAAATCGTCTTCAAAGTCTAAATTGGCATCAAGTTTTAGAGATTTGTCATTTTCTAAGCTTAAAAATTGCGTTGTAGAAACCTGTTTGGTGCTTCCGTCAGCTTTGTTTGTTTGGGTAAATGATTTGTCTTTATAGTTTTGATATGTTTGATAGAAAAGATTTTCGCTGTATTTGTTTACAAGCACTTCGTCGAAATATACAACGCCTGTGCTACTAGCATCTTCTCCGCCTAGCCATAGTTCAAGAGATACTTCCTGAGTGCTGTTTCCTGTGACTATGAAGAAGTAGAAGGTTGTCCATTCGGTTGAGGTTACTTTTTCGTATTTTAGTTCAATTTCTTCGCCATTTTCGTCAACAAGACCTTTTAGATAAATTGAACCGACACCATATTCGTTTAGGCTGTTATATTTGGTGTTTTGTGAGTAATACGAAGTCCCTTTGCTTACAGAGAATGTGCCAGAGTTTTGATTTGAAGTGTTAGGGGTAAAGTTGATAGATGAATTAAAATATTCAGTTCCTGCACTAAATGTGAAGTTTACATCATTTTTCTTAACATAATACTCTCTGCCTTCAATATTGACAAATAGATAGTCGCCATCAGTAAATTCAACATCTTCTACATTAAGAGTGACATCTCCTTCTTGTGTTGTTGTGTTTCCGTCACCATTGTCATCATCATAAAGAGTTGTGCCGTCTTTAACCACAATGGACTCTACATTCTCTATTTTAGAGTATATTGTGATATTTTCGCTTTCTTCGCTTTCTTTAAAGTTGTAACCAATATATGAATCGTCGATATAGAAAGATTTGTTTGTTGTGTAGGCGTTTTGGAGCGAGCCAGCACTTGTTAAGTTTTTGTTTACATAAAAGGTTCCGCCCAGATAGGTTATTTGAACATAGTTGTCATCACCAAACTCAACCGCTTTATACCTATCGGAGGTAACATTGACACTTCCGTCGATTTCACCTCTATAAACATAGGTTTTATCTTCTTCATAATTGGTATCGCTTTTGTAACTTACTTTGAAAGAGTAAAAAGAATTAGCGTCAAGTGAAATTGTGTTGGATTCAAAGCCCTCTCTTGCAACATTTTTGTTGTTGATGTTTGTTTTACTGTTTATCATCAAAATTTGATTGTCGCTAGATTTTTTACCCGGATTTACTGATAGACGATATGTTGAGTTTTTATAATTTTCAAAGTTAGAGCCAACATTAATAACACCTGCGGTCGAAGATGAGTTATTTAAAATCTTTGACCAGCCCGAAGGACTTTCGCTAATAGAATTTATTGTGCTACTATTAAAGTTGCTGTTTGTAACGCTGACCTCTTCGACATATTCTTTGAGATATCCCGTTTCTCCGTGAGCATAATCTTTGAAAAAGGATGCGACAACGCCGGTTACTGCGATAGGCATGAGTAATGCCAAAATGATTAAGCAAAATTTCAAATTGAATACTTTTAGTTTTTTCATACACCACCTGTAAAAATAGATTAACTACCATATTATAATACATTTAATTTATAAAATCAAATATTTTTTTAAAAAATATCAATAATATAAATATGATGTCGAAATTTTTGGAAACTTGTAAGGGTTTAAAGAGAGAAAAAAAGGAGAAATTGTCGGCAAAAGAGGTGTGCGTGCTACTTCTTTGCGGGGCGATTATCGGCTTTTTGAACGGCTTTTTTGGCGGAGGCGGTGGCATGATATGCGTTCCTCTACTTGAAAATGTGCTTCATTTAGGCAGTAAATATTCTCATGCGACAGCAATCGTCATAATTTTTCCTATTTCCTTTATAAGCGCGATTATCTATCTTTTGTCAGGAACGCTTGAAACCTTGCCTCTTGTCACTGTTGGCTTAGGGGTTGTGGTGGGAGGAATATTAGGCTCATTTGCTTTAAAACTTCTTCCGCCAAAGGCTCTAAGAGTGATTTTTGCGCTTATTATGCTTGCAGGAGGGATAAGACTAATAATATAAGGCGAAAACTGCGCTTTTGCTCATTTTCGAAACAAGTTCGAAAAATATCGCGTTTACGCTTGTTTTCGCCTATTAGCAACCAAACGAAATCGCATTCGCTATGCTCATTGGCGATTTGTTGCTACTTAAATAGGTTCTGATTATATTGTATACAAACAGTTATCAAACCTATCCACCACTTTTCGTTCTTTGTACTCTTGCCTGAGTGTGATTTTTGATTTATGCTCGCCGAACTCAGTTCTACGCTTCGCAAAATCAAAAATTGATTTGAGATAGCGTAAGCAT
>CALVZE010000013.1 GCA_944372445.1 uncultured Clostridia bacterium | reverse complement strand
GAGTAGTTATATAAATTAATAGAGCATAGCGGAATTATTGCCACAAACAGCAAACTTACTATGCTCATATACCATTTCTTATTAAAAAAACCTTTTCTCATGTATATATTGTAACTAAAAAACAAGTTTTTTGTCAAACATATTCAAACTTTTTATAAAATTTATTTATAAATTTATTAAAAAGCCAACAAATACCATACCACAAGCCCATATCTGTCATCCTTAGCAAGAATAAGCATAATTTTATAGAATATCGTCCATAATTCTTATTTTTTCTTTTTTATTTCTTATTTCCGCTAGGCTCTGTCATCCTGAGCCGTGAGCGTTAGCGAACGTGTCGAAGGATCTAAAAAATAAAGCCGATTTTATGAGATTCTTCGACAGCGAATACTTCGTATTCTTGCTCAGAATGACAAGTATAGACATAATTTCATAGAATATCGTCCACAATTCTTATTTTTTCTTTTTTATTTCTTATTTCCGCTAGGCTCTGTCATCCTGAGCGAAGTCGACACAAAACATCAAAAACAGGCATTGCCTGTGTCATCCTGAGGCGCGTCACAAACGGCTATGAAATATAATCAAAATAAAAAAGGAACGATTTTTCGTTCCAATTAAGTTAAATAAGTTCAACAACTGCCATTTCAGCAGCATCGCCACGACGAGCGCCGAGCTTTATAACGCGAGTATAACCGCCACCTTGTCCAACTTCCTTTGCGCGATTTGCGTATTTTGGAGCATGAACGTTGAAAATCTTTTCAAGAAGTGGATGATTGATACCTTCAACACGAGCCTTAAATGTTTCCTTTGATTCTTTTTCCTTTCTTTGTTCTTGAATATCATAAACATAGCTCATGATCTTTCTTCTGGCATTAAGTTTCTTTGGTCCATCGTTAAGAACCTCTTTTTTAACCTTCTTTCCATCAGCGCCCTTAACATCCTTCACAACCTTTACAGTATCCTCATAAGAGTTAATTGCAAGCGTGATGATTTTTTCTGCTTCTCTTGCAACTGCCTTTGCCTTAGCCAAAGTTGTTTCAACTTTTCCTTGCCAAAGCAAAGTGGAAACAAGTCCACGAAGAAGAGCTTTTCTTTCTTTTGAAGGTCTGCCTAATTTATCGTTAGCCATTTTCTTTCTCCTTTTTTAATTATTCTTCATCTTTACGAAGAGTAAAGCCATAACTTTCTAGTTTATTAATAACTTCTTCCACACTCTTAGCACCAAGATTGCGAACTTTAAACATATCGCTCTTGGATTTTTTAAGAAGGTCTTGGATTGTGTTAAGTCCTGCTCTCTTTAAGCAGTTATAGGACCTAACGGAGAGATCCATCTCTTCAATAGGAAGCTCCATAAGTTTCACTTGTTTATCTTCTTCCTTAGAAACAAGGATGCTAACATCGCTCATTTGAGAGCAAAGTTCAATGAATAAATTTACATGTTCATTGATGATTTTACCAGCTAGGCTTACAATTTCTCTTGCAGAAGTTGTGCCGTTTGTGGTTACCTCTAAAACGAGTTTGTCATAGTCAATGCTGTTGCCGACACGGGTTGGCTCAACATTGAAGTTTACGCGCTTAACAGGTGAAAAGATGCTGTCCATTGCGATAAAGTCGATGTTGTCATACTTTTCCTTGTTGCTATCTGCTGGAACATATCCTCTGCCATTGCCCACCATAACATCCATGTCTAACACTGCGCCTTCATCAAGTGTGCATATGTGAAGGTCAGGATTTAAAACTTGACATTCATCATTAAATTCAAAATCTTTTGCTGTAACTTCGCCCGGAGTGTTTTTTCTAAGGCGAAGATAAGTGATAAAGTTCTTCTCTTGGTTCGAGCATTTAACTGCAAGTCCTTTAAGATTTAAAACAATATCAACAACATCCTCAGCCACCCCTCTGATTGTGGAAAACTCATGTGCTACCCCTGCAATTCTGAATGCAATAGGACTAGAACCTGGAAGAGCGCTCAAAAGTGTTCTTCTCATGCAGTTTCCTAATGTTATTCCATAACCTTTTTCAAGTGGTTCAACGACAAATCTAGCAAAGCTTCCGCCGTCAGTTTCTTCACAAGTGATTCTTGGTTTTTCCATTTCCATCATATCAAAATCCCCCTAAAACTATCTAGAATAGAACTCTACGATAAGTTGTTCTTTAATGTCTGAATCAATATCTTCTCTTTGTGGATTTGCAAGTATCTTACCAGATAAGGTTTCTGTGTCAAATTCGACCCACTTTGGTGTTACAAGCTTCATGCCTTTAAGAGCTTTAAACATTTCGTTTTCACGCTTGTTTTCTTTAATAGAGATGACGTCTCCTACCTTTACAATGTATGAAGCGATGTTTACAGTTTTGCCGTTAACCTGTATTTGACCATGGTTAACAATTTGACGGCACTCAGCTCTTGATGCTCCTATGCCCATTCTGTAAACGACATTGTCAAGTCTTCTCTCGATGAGAGAAAGCATATTTTCACCGGTAACGCCCTTCGTTCTAACAGCTTCTTCGTAATACTTTCTAAATTGTTTTTCTAAGATGCCATACATTCTTTTAACTTTTTGCTTTTCGCGAAGTTGAAGTCCGTATTCAGTAACTCTCTTTCTTGATGCACCGTGTTGTCCAGGAATTACAGGTCTTCTTTCCATAGCGCACTTTTTAGTTGTGCATCTTTCACCTTTAAGGAAAAGTTTGCGACCTTCTCTCCTGCATTGACGGCAATCAGGCTCAATTTTTCTTGCCATTATCTTTTCTCCTTTTAAACTCTTCTTCTTTTAGGAGGTCTGCAACCGTTATGAGCGATTGGAGAAACATCCTTAATTAATGTTACATTGAAGCCAAGTGTTCCAAGAGCGCGGATAGCACTTTCTCTGCCCTGTCCTGGACCCTTTACATATACTTCAACATCTTTCATACCCATGTTGAGAGCGGTTTCTGCTGCTCTTTCCACACATGTCTGAGCGGCAAATGGCGTGCTTTTCTTTGAACCTTTAAGTCCAAGTCTGCCAGAAGAGCATTGAGAAACAACTCCGCCCTGCATATCAGTAAAAGAAACGATTGTGTTGTTGAAAGAAGTCGTGATGTGAACTTGACCTTTTTCAATCTTTTGGTTAACTCTTTTTCTAACCTTAGTTTTCTTTGTTTTTGTGTTTGCCATAATCTACCTCTTATTTACCTTTCTTAGCACTACCGCTAACAATTTTCTTTGGACCTTTTCTTGTGCGTGCGTTGTTTTTTGTGCTTTGTCCACGAACAGGAAGTCCTTTACGATGACGAATACCACGATAGCAACCGATTTCGTTGAGTTTCTTGATATTCATGCTTACTTTTGATTTAAGCTCACCTTCGACGATAAGTTGATTTTCGATATAGTTACGAAGCTTAGCAACTTGCTCCTCAGTTAAATCCTTAACACGGATATCCATCGAGATACCTGTCTTTTTGCAGATTTCTTGTGAAGTTTTAACCCCGATACCATAAATATAAGTCAAACCATATTCCAATCTCTTGTCATTTGGAAGGTCAACACCAGCAATTCTTGCCATTTCTTAAATTCTCCTTTTTAACCTTGTGTTTGTTTATGCTTTTTGCTCTTTGAGCAAATAACCATAACTTTGCCGTCGCGCTTGATAACTTTACATTTATCGCACATCGGCTTAACAGATGCTCTAACTTTCATTTTTTTGCTCCTTTTTAACCCTTGTCTCTCCAAGTTATGCGACCTTTCGAGAGGTCATACGGACTCATCTCAATTTTTACTTTGTCACCTTCGATGATGCGAATAAAATTTTGTCTAAGCTTGCCAGAAATGTAGGCAGTTATAACATGTCCATTTGAAAGTGTAACCTTAAAAGTCATGCTAGGCAAAACCTCTGTGACAACTCCTTCAAACTCAATGACATCTTGTTTCGACATAATTTTTTCTCTCCTTTAAAAATTTTCGAATTACCGCATTTACTTTTTCCTCTTTTTCGCACAAAAGAGTTTCTGGAAAAGAGGTTTTTGATGCCTTATAGACATGTTTTAAGCTCTTTTTTTTAGGCTTGTCTATTTTAAGCCTCTTTCCGTCAACAAGATAACAAAATTTCTCGTCGACTCTCCATGCGATAAAGAGATTTCCTTTCTCCTTGCCAGCTGTTGCTAACACCACATCACCCTTTAAAATACTCATCATCCTTCTCCAAAGTTAGCACTTCAACACCGCTTGCCGTGATTAAAACAGTATTTTCGTAATGTGCCGATGGTTTACCGTCACGAGTGACCACTCCCCAGCCATCTTTTAGAAGTGCAACTTCCTTTTTCCCCATGTTAATCATAGGTTCAATGGCAATAGTCATGTTCTCTTTAATGACAGCTCCGTCAGTTTCCTTGCCATAGTTTAATACCTCAGGCGGTTCATGCATATTGCGTCCAATGCCATGTCCACACAACTCGCGAACAACTGAATAGCCATTACTTTCAGCATGCTTTTGAATAGCATGAGAAATCTTGCCTATATGATCGCCCACGCGTATGTTTTCGATGCCTTTAAAAAAGCATTCCTTTGTGACGCGCACCAACCTTTTCTTTTCCTCACTGACTTCTCCTACAAAAAATGTTCGTGTGGCATCACCGCAATACCCTTTATAGGACGCAACGATGTCAACACTGACAATATCGCCGTCTTTTAAGATGATATTTTTGCTTGGTATGCCATGCACAATCATTTCATTAAGAGAAATGCAAGTTGCGGAAGGATAGCCCATGTAGCCTTTGCAAGGAGTTTCACCACCACTATCTATTATAAACTTTTCTATCGATTTGTCAATATCAAAAGTGGAAATTCCTGCGCGAATTAAACTTTTTGCATGAATTAAAGCGTCACGAGTAATTTCGCAAGCCTTTTTGATTAAGACAATCTCTTGCGGGGTTTTTTGTATCACTTTTTTAGCCCCATTAAAAAGTTTTTAACAGGCTTATATGTTTCTTCTGGTCCTTTTTGAGAACCCTTAGCAACATATAGCTTATCAGCGTAGAAGTTTATGAGTGGTGCAGTTGTCTTTTCATAAACTTCCAGACGAAGAGTAATTGTTTCCAAATTATCGTCATCTCTTTGGAACAATGGCGCTCCACATTTAGAACATGTGGATTTATCGTAAGAAGAAGTGTTGTAAATTTCGCCACATTTAGAACATATTCTTCTGCCTACGCAACGACGCTTGATTTCGTCAAGCGGAACGTCCAACTCAATAACTGTGTCGATGTCAGTTATTTTTTTAAGGGCCTCAGCCTGAGGAATGCTTCTAGGAAAACCGTCTAAGATAAATCCATTTTTGCAATCCTTTTCTTTTAGCCTTGCCTCTAACATTTTAATCGTCACAGTGTCAGGCACAAGCTCTCCCTTGTCCATATAGGACTTAGCCTCTAAGCCTATCTTTGTGCCATTTTTGATATTTTCGCGAAAAAGGTCGCCTGTTGAAATTTGAACGATGTTAAAATCTTTCATGATATTTCTAGCAAGCGTCCCTTTTCCTGAAAATGGTGCTCCAAGCAATATGATTTTCATAAATCCTCCCATACAAATATTAAAGTAACTTTAATCTAGAAAGCCCTTATAATTTCGCATATACATCTGCGCTTCGAGATTTTTATCAAATTCGAGTGCCACGGAAACGATAATCATAAGACCTGTTGCACTGAAAGCATTGATTAAGCTTGTTAGTGCTGAATAGTCATCTATTGCTTTGAATGCCAAGCTCGGAAGCAATGCAATGAATGCTAGGAAAAATGCACCAAAAAGCGTTATTCTTCTTGAAATTTTCTTTAAATACTCACTTGTTTCTCTGCCTGGTCTTATACCTTTGACAAAGCCACCTTGTTGTTGCAATCTTCTTGAAATATCGTTAGTATCGAAGGTTATCATGGAGTAGAAGAACGCAAACGCAAAGATGAGAAGAGCCAAAACAACTATATAAATCCATGAGCTAGTTCCGAGCCAAGTGTTATACCAAGTTGCTGCTGAGGAATTTGGCCAGAAAATGCTGATGATAAGTTGTGGCAAAGTGAGAAGTGAAGTTGCAAAGATGATTGGCATAACGCCAGAACTATTAAGTTTAATTGGAATATATGTGTCCTGACCGCCATACATTCTGCGACCTTTAATTTGTTTTGCATAACTTACAGGAACTCTGCGTTCTGAATTGTCGATGAACACAATAAGTCCGAAAATAAGGATGACTGCAACAATATAGATTATAATCATCCAAATGTTGTTAGGGTCATCAATCGCCTGTGTGATTGCATCACTAATACCTGATGCAGACGAAGCTAAGATACCAACAAAGATTAGGATGCTCATACCACTACCGCAAACACCAAGCTTTGTTATTTTTTCGCCAATCCAAACTGTGAACATAGCGCCTGCTGTTAAAATTAGCACAACGCCCATACCGATAACCCAAGTTGGAACTTGTAAAATATCAGTGTTTAACGCAGATTGGAAAGACACAACAATACCAATAGCCTGAGCTAATGCAAGCACCAAAGCAGTAATTCTTGTATAGAATTGCATTTTTTTCTTGCCGTCTTCGCCCTGCTTTGCCAATCTTTCAAGTGGAGGAATGGCAACAGTCAAAAGTTGAATAACAATTGAAGCTGTGATATATGGCGAAACGCCAAGTGCCAGGATTGAGCCGTTTGACAAGGCATTACCTGAAAGCATATTCATGAGTGAGAAGAAAGTTGTTCCTTGTGTTGCCGACTCCATTTCACTAGATAAGTCAAGCCCCGGGCAGACGATAGCGCATCCTACCCTGTAAACAAGGATAAGTCCTAAAACTATCAACAACTTTTTTCGTATATCCTTAACTTTGAAGGCATTAAAGAGTGTTTTAAACATAAATTACTCCTCGATTTCGATTTTTCCACCCGCTTTTTCAATTTTTTCAATAGCAGATTTTGTAGCTTTCTTTGCTTTAATAGTGAGAGGCTTTGTTATCTCTCCACCACCAAGCACTTTAAGCCCATAAGGTTGACGCTTGCCAACCACTCTTGTTTCATACAAAAGTTCTTCTGTGATAACTGCATTTGGCTCGAAAATTTCGAGGTCACCAACATTGACAGTTGAGTAATTTTTGCGGTGATTGTAGTTATTAAAACCACGAATAGGCACTTTACGAATAAGAGGGATGTTTCCGCCTTCAAAGCCAGCTTTCACACCGCCACCGCTTCTAGCCCATTGACCTTTGTGACCTTTTCCGCTGGTTTTGCCGATGCCAGAGCCGATACCGCGACCAACTCTTACCTTTTTAGTAACAGCACCAACGCTTGGTTTAAGATTTTCTAATTTCATACTGCACCCCTTATTCTTCTACCACTTCAACAAGATGTCTAACATGATATAAGCTTCCGCGAATGGAAGGATTATCTGGTAGTATTCTTGTTTGGTTAAGTTTTTTAAATCCAAGTGCCTCTAAAATTTTCATTTGATTTTTGTTGTAACCAATAGCACTTCTAACATAGGTGACCTTTAATGTTTTATTCTTTTTCATCTCATTCACCTCCGATTAAATTTCCTCTGGCTTTTTGCCACGACGAGAAGCGATTTCTTCTCTCGTTTTAAGTCCAAGAAGTCCGTTCATTGTTGCTTTAACCACATTAATTCTGTTGGTTGAGCCATGAATTTTTGTGACGATATTTTTAACACCTGCAACTTCAAGAACCGCTCTCGCAGCACCACCAGCGATAACACCGTGACCTTCCTCTGCTGGCATCATCAAAACGCTTGTTGCGCCGAATTTGCCGATTGTTTCGTGAGGAATGGTGTTTTCGTTTAAGGAAACTTTCTTCATATTCTTCTTAGCAACCACGGTTGCCTTATCGATGGCGTTTGGCACTTCTGCCGCCTTGCCGATACCCATACCGATGTTGCCTTTTCCGTCTCCGATAACCACAAGTGCAGAGAAATGCATTGTGCGTCCACCTTTAACGGTCTTGCTTACGCGTCTAACAGATACAAGTCTTTTGTCTAAGCCATCATCAATCTTAACAGGTCTTTCTTTACGATTTTTTTGAGGTTTGTCATTTCTTTCTTGTTTATTCTTCTTAATATCTTCTGCCATTTCTTCCTCCTAAAATTTTAGTCCAGCATCTCTTGCGCCGTCTGCCACTTTCTGCACGCGACCTGTATAGATGTATCCGCCTCTGTCAAAGACAACTTCTTTAATTTTTGCTGATTTCGCTCTTTCGCCGATTGTTTGTCCAACAATGTAAGCTTGTTCGCTCTTTGTTTTCCCTTTAATCTTTTCAGCAACCTCTTTGTCAAGTGTGGAGCAAGAAGCAAGAGTAACACCTCTTTCGTCATCAATAAGTTGAACATAGATGTTGTTAAGACTTCTATAAACATTAAGTCTAGGACATTTTTTTGTTCCAGAAATCTTATTTCTTACTCTTTTATGACGAACAATTCTATCTTTATTCTTATCATTAACAGTAATCATTTATCTTGCCTCCTACTTTTTACCTTTACCAGCGGCTTTTCCGACTTTTCTAATTAGTTTTGCACCATCAACATGGATACCATAACCATGATATGGCTCATATGGACGCTTTTTCATAACATTTGCGCAGAACTGACCAACTCTCTGTCTGTCAGCTCCTTCCACAAGGATTTCTGTTGCACTAGGGCAAGACACCTTTAAATCTGCAGGAATTTCCATTTCTACTTGATGAGAAAGTCCTAAGCCCATAACAAGTTTGTTGCCGGAAACGCTTGCTTTGTAACCAACGCCGGAAACGATGAGTTTTTTGCTCCAACCCTTAGTTACGCCCACAACCATGTTGTGAACAAGCGCTCTGTAAAGTCCTTGTTTTGCATTGTATTCTTCATTTGAAAATGTGAAGTGAACCGCGTTATCTTTCACTTCGGTTGCGATGTTTTTATCTATGTTTTGCTTTAAAGTGCCTTTTGGACCAGAAACAGTAACAACATTACCATTTCTTTCAAAGGTTGCTCCTTCAAGCAGAACCGCTTTATTTCCTATTCTAGACATCTTCGCCTCCTTACCAAACATAAGCGAGCACTTCGCCACCAACATTCAAGGAACGAGCTACTTTATCAGTAACAATTCCTTTGCTTGTTGAAATGATTGCAATGCCTAATCCGCTTATAACCTTTGGAAGTTTTTCTTTACTTGAATAGATGCGAAGTCCTGGCTTTGAAATTCTTTTAAGTCCTTGAATAACACTTTGTCCTTCGTCATCGTATTTGATGGTGATGAGAATATCTTTAAAATTCCCGTTATCAACAAGGTCATAACTTACGATATAGCCCTCGTCAAGAAGAATTTTAGCGATAGCAACTTTTTCTTTTGATGCAGGAACGCTAACTGTTTTGTGCTTTGCTTGTATAGCATTGCGAATACGAGTGAGCATATCTGCAATTGGGTCTGTACTTAACATAATTCCCTCCTTACCAACTTGACTTTTTCACGCCAGGAATTTCCCCGCGGTTAGCCATTTCTCTAAAACAAATTCTGCAAATTCCGTATTTGCGAAGCACTGCATGAGGTCTTCCACAAATAGAACAACGGGTATAAGCTCTTGTTTTATATTTTGGTGTTCTTTTTTGTTTAGCTATTAATGATTTCTTTGCCATTTAAATGCCTCCTTATCTATTGAAAGGCAAGCCTAGTGCCTTCAATAGTGCTTTTGCCTCTTTGTCAGTTTTTGCAGTTGTGATAAATGAAATGTCAAGTCCTCTAATCTTCTCAACCTTATCATAAGAGATTTCTGGGAAAATAAGTTGTTCTTTGATGCCCATAGAGTAATTTCCTCTGCCATCGAAAGACTTGTCACTAATTCCACGGAAGTCTCTCACTCTTGGAAGAGCGATTGCAGTGAGTCTATCGAAGAATTCAAACATTCTTGTGCCACGAAGAGTAACTTTTGCGCCGACTTTCATGCCTGCTCTAACCTTAAAGTTAGAAATAGCCTTCTTGGCTTTTGTTGCAACGGCTTTTTGACCGGCAATTAAAGTTAATTCATCGACAGCGGTGTTGAAACTTTTGGAGTTGTCTTTAACATCGCCTAGTCCCATATTAAGAGTGATTTTTACAAGTTTTGGCACTTCATTAACATTTTTGTAGCCAAATTCTTTCATAAGCGCAGGAACAACTTCCTCTCTATAACGCTTAACGATATGGTTCTGTTCTTTCATTCTTCACCACCTTAGTTTTCACTTTTCTTAGTGTTCGACTTTTGTGTTGTGGATTTTGTTCCACTTGTTTTAGCACTTTTAGCGCTTGCTTTCTTTTCTACTTTTTCTTCGCCAGCAGTTTTTGTGCTTTTTACAGCTTTACTTGCAGAAGTCTTAGCAGTTGTCGTGCTTTTTGTTTCTTTGGAAGAGGTTTTTGTGGAAGTTGTTTTAGTTGTAGGCTTAGTTTCCTTTTCGTTTTTACTATCTGCCTTAACAACCTTCTTTGCATCCTTTTTAGTCTGTTTAACATACTCTTTATCAAGTGAAGCAGAGCATTTTTTGCAAACTCTAACCTTCTTTCCGTCTATCTCTCTGTGAGCCACTCTTGTCGCTTTACCACAAACGCCACAAACCACCATAACATTCGACGCGTCAATAGGAGCTGTCTTTTTGATGATAGCGCTTTGCTCTTGTTGAGTTCTAGCTTTCTTGTGTTTAGAAACAATATTAACTCCGTCAACAATAACTCTGTTATCCTTTGGGAAAACTTCTAAAATTTTGCCTTTTTTGCCCTTATCTTTTCCAGCGATAACAACAACGGTGTCACCTTTTTTAACTGTCATACTCATTTTTCCGTTCTCCTTTTAAATAACTTCCGAAGCGAGAGAGATAATTTTCATATAGCCCTTATCTCTAAGTTCTCTTGCGATAGGTCCAAACACACGAGTGCCTTTTGGTTGCTTTTGGTTGTCAATGATAACTGCGGCATTGTCATCAAAACGAACGTGCGAGCCGTCATTTCTGTTTAAGCCCTTTGTGGTTCTAACGATAACCGCCTTAACAACATCACCCTTCTTGACATTTCCGCCTGGGATTGCCTTTTTAACAGAAGCAACGATGATATCACCGATGTTACCACTTCTTCTAAAAGAGCCACCAAGCACGCGAATGCACATAATTTCCTTTGCACCTGTGTTGTCAGCAACTTTAAGTCTTGTTTGAGGTTGTATCATATCTCTCCTCCTATTCAGCTTTCTTTATGATTTTAACAACTCTGTGATGTTTATCTTTTGAAAGTGGACGAGTTTCCATAATCAATACGGTATCGCCAACACCACACTCATTGTTTTCATCATGAGCTTTGAATTTTTTAGATTTCTTTACGACTTTTCCGAATTGTTTGTTTTTAACAAGGTATGGAACATTCACAACAACGGTCTTGTTCATGCTTGTGCTGACAACAACGCCTTGTCTAGTGTTTCTTGTATTTCTACTTGTTTCCATCATTTCCTCCTTGTGACTTTTCTCTTATTGCAGTTTGCACTCTTGCGATTTCTCGTCTTACATTTCTGAGAGCGAGTGGATTTGCGAGATTTCTGGTTGCATGTGAAAAACGAAGATTAAAGAGTTCGGTTTTAAGTTCTTTAAGTCTTGCGTTTAGCTCAACAAGAGAAAGAGTTTTGATTTCTTCATTCTTCATTCTTCTCACCACCTTCGTTTATTTCTTCTTTCTTAATAAACTTAACCTTACAAGGAAGTTTATTTCCAGCAAGACGAAGAGCCTCACGAGCAACCTCTTCGCTTACTCCTTCAATTTCGAACAGCACTCTACCTGGCTTAACAACTGCCACCCAGAATTCTGGATTACCTTTACCAGAACCCATACGAGTTTCAGCAGGTTTTTTTGTTACAGGCTTGTCTGGAAAAATTTTAATCCAAACTTTACCGCCTCTTTTAATGTAACGCGTAAGCGCAATACGAGCAGCTTCAATCTGATTAGATTTAATCCAACAAGGCTCTAATGCGATAATGCCGTATGACCCATAAGTGAGAGTATTGCCTCTTGTTGCCTTACCGGTCATTCTGCCACGCATAACCTTTCTTCTTTTAACTCTCTTAGGCATTAACATTATTCTTGCCCTCCTTTATCGGATTTTAGAATTTCGCCCTTGAAAATCCAGCACTTAATGCCAAGTTTGCCGTAGTTTGTGAAAGCGGAAGAAACACCATAGTCAACGTCAGCACGCAAGGTGTGAAGAGGAAGAGAGCCTTCCATATACTTTTCCGTTCTGCCGATAGTGTTTGCGCCGTCAATAACACCGCTAACCTGCACTTTGCAACCCTTTGCACCTGCTTTCATAACTCTTTGCATAGCTTGCTTTAAAGCTCTACGCCATTGAACACGTTTTTCAAGTTGAACCGCAATAGAGTCTGCAACAAGTTGAGCATCAAGGTCAGGCTTTTTAATTTCCTTAACATTAAGAATAAAATTCTTAACAGGACTGATGATTTTGTTTAAATCTTTCTTAATTTGTTCAATACCTACACCTTTTGTGCCGATAATCATACCAGGCTTACCGGTGTAAATGTTAACAACAAGTTTGTTTTCAGTTCTCTCAATTTCCACTTTGGAAACAGAAGACTGAGCGTGTTTTTTCTTGAAATACTCACGAATATCGTGGTCTTCTTTGATGAATTTAGCAAAATCTTGTTTATTTGCATACCAAGTTGATTGCCAATCTTTATTTATTCCAAGTCTAAGACCAATTGGATTAACTTTTTGCCCCATTATTTTGCCTCCTTCATTTCGTCAAGAACGATTGTTATATGACAACTTCTTTTAATGATGTGATCAACTCTACCACGACCTCTAAAATTAACTCTCTTCATTTGTTTGCCAGGAGTTGAGTAGCACTCAGCTACATACAAGTTGTCACTAGAAAGTCCTTTGTTGTTTTCTGCGTTAGCAATAGCACTTTTTAATACTTTTAAGCTTTCACTAGCGCCCTTTTGTGGCATATACGAAAGAATAGCCACAGCTTCATTAACCTTTTTTCCTCTTATGTTGTCAAGAACAATTCTAACCTTTGAAGAACTCATACGAATGTCTTTCGCAACAGCGTAAGGACGGTTATCTTTATTTTTTTGTCTATTTTCTGCTTTTTGTCTAATTCTTGTAGCCATATTTCACCTCACTTATCTCTTTTGCGCGGTCTTCTTCTGACCTGCATGACCTTTGAAAGTTCTGGTAGGTGAGAATTCACCGAGCTTATGACCAACCATGTCGGCAGTGCAATACACAGGAACGAATCTCTTACCATTATAAACAGAGAAGGTAAAACCTACGAACTCTGGGTAAATTGTCGAGCTTCTTGACCAAGTCTTAATAGGCTTTTTAACGCCACTTTCTGTCATTGCAAGCACCTTTTTCATAAGGCTTCGACTAACATAAGGCTGTTTATCTTTTTTACTCATCTTCCCACTCCTTAATTAATTCTCTTAACCATCAAACGGTTAGATTTATTCTTTTTCTTTCTTGTCTTGTAACCAAGAGCTGGCTTACCCCAAGGCGTGACAGGCGTTGCCATACCAACAGGGCTCTTGCCTTCACCACCGCCGTGTGGGTGGTCGTTAGGGTTCATAACAACACCACGAACGGTTGGACGAACGCCCATGTGACGCTTTCTTCCAGCCTTGCCAAGCGAAACAAGTTCATGGTCAACATTACCAACTGTTCCGATTGTAGCACGGCATGTAAGAAGTACCTTTCTCATTTCTCCACTTGGAAGACGAAGAGTTGCATACTTCCCTTCTTTTGCCATAAGTTGAACCTCAGCACCAGCGGAACGAGCAAGCTGACCGCCTTTCTTTGGTTCAAGCTCAATATTGTGAATAAGTGAGCCTACTGGAATGTCTGAGAGTGGAAGATTGTTTCCGACTCTGATTTCAACATTCGAGCCACTCATGAGAACATCACCAACTTTGAGTCCTAGTGGAGCGATGATGTATCTCTTTTCGCCATCCTTATAAGAAAGGAGCGCAATGTATGCCGTGCGGTTTGGGTCATATTCAATACCGACAACCTTTGCTGGGATATTGTCTTTATTTCTCTTAAAGTCGATAACACGATATTTTTGTCTGTTACCGCCACCCTGATGACGAACGGTTATTCTGCCCTGACTGTTCTTTCCTGCATGCTTCTTCTTAGGAACAAGGAGAGATTTTTCAGGTTCAAATTTAGTTATTTCATCAGCTGAGAGCTTTGTGTAAAATCTTCTGCCTGCTGATGTTGGTTTACTTTTAATTATAGCCATTTTCCCCTCCTATTAAGATAAGCTTTCAAAGAAGGCAATTGGCTTTGACTTTTCAGTGAGCGTTACAATAGCTTTTTTATAGTCACTTGTCTTACCAATAGTTCTTCCTTGTCTTGTGTTTTGCGACTTTTTATGACCTTTAACAACAACAGTGTTAACCTTTGCAACTTCCACTTTAAACATTTCCTCAACCGCTTTTGCGATTTGAATTTTGTTAGCGTTTTTATTTACCACAAAGGTGTAGGTCTTATTTTGAATACCGCTATAACTTTTTTCCGTAAGTAGCGGTCTTACGATAATTTCATTCGCTTCCATTACGCGTTTGCCTCCTCTAAGTATTTGATTGCAGATTCAGTCAAAACAACATTCTTGTTTGCGACAACTTCATATACATTTAAAAGAGAAACATCGCAAGTTTCAAGATTTGGGATGTTGTTAACTGCTCTAAGTTCCTTGTCGGAATTTCCAGCGTTAACCACCAAAACATTTCCTTTAAACTTGAAGGCGTCTAAGAATTTTTGAGCATCCTTAGTTTTAGCTGAACTTACTTCAAACTTGTCAAGCACTGTCAAGTTCTTGTCTGCAAGTTTAGCACTGAGTGCGCTAAGGAGTGCCATTCTCTTCGCTTGTTTATTGACTTTCTTAGAAAAATCTCTTGGCTTTGGAGCAAACACAACTCCACCGCCTGTCCATTGTGGACCTTTTGTGGAACCTTGTCTTGCATGACCTGTTCCCTTTTGACGCCAAGGTTTCTTAGCGTGACCTCTAACTTCACTTCTAGTCAGTGTGCTTTTTGTGCCTTGTCTTTGGTTAGCATTGTAAGCAACTACAACTTCGTGAATGAGGCCTTCGTTATACTCTACGCCGAAAACTTCGTTCTTTAAATTTTTTGTTCCTACTTCTTCGGCTTTCATATTATAAACTTTAACTTTTGCCATTTTCTCACTCCTTATCTAGCTTTCACAGACTGTCTTATTGTAAGAATAGCGCCCTTAGCACCAGGAACATTACCCTTAATCATAAGAATATTTCTGTCTGCGTCCACTTTAACAATCTCTAAGTTTTGAATGGTTACTTTTTCATTTCCGTATTGACCAGGCATATGCTTGTTCTTAAATACGCGTGATGGAGATGAGTTTGCACTCATTGAACCAACTTCTCTGTGCACTGGACCTGTGCCGTGAGTCATCTTTAAGCGATGTTGATTCCATCTCTTGATAACGCCAGAGAAGCCATGACCTTTTGTCGTTCCAGAAACATCAACCATATCCTTTTCTTTGAAGATGTCAGCTTTTACAACGCTTCCAACTTCTAAATCTCCGTCAAGGTCAACTTCCTTTAAAACTTTCATAGGCTCAACCTTAGCCTTATCAAAGATACCCTTAATAGGTTTTGTAACATTCTTTGTCTTCTTTTCAAATGCCACAACATACGCATTGTAACCATCAGTTTCTGTTGTCTTCTTTTGAACAACAACATTAGGACCAGCTTCAACAACTGTAACAGGAATAACTCTTCCGTCCTCGGCAAAGACTTGTGTCATGCCAATCTTTTTTCCGATTATTGCCTTACTCACTTCTCTTTACCTCCTTATAAACTGATTTTAATCTCAACACCGGCAGGGAGTTCAAGCTTTGTTAAAGCATCAATAGCCTTGTTTGTTGGATTGTAGATGTAAATTAATCTCTTGTGGGTTTTACTTTCAAATTGTTCTCTTGAATCTTTATCCTTGTAAGGAGAACGGATCACAGTAACCACCTCTCTATCTGTTGGAAGTGGAATAGGCCCAGAAACTTTTGCGCCATTCTTGCCAGCGGTTTCAATAATTCTCTTGCAAGCTTGGTCGATAAGTGAATGTTCATAGGCTTTAAGTTTAATTCTCATTTTTTGCATTTTACTATATTACCTCCTTGTAAACGCTTCCCGAAATGTCGCATTAATGGCACAGCTAAGAGTTTTCTGAGATTTTTACCCACTTTTTAACTTCTCATACACGCTCCCGTGTGTGTCACGCTGTTAGACTTAAAAAAATGTCATTTCGGTCACCTCAGCATCATCAGGCTGAGATTTGGTCCACGCAAATTATCTTGCCACTGCTTGTTAAGTGCAAGTAACCTTGCGTTTCACCCCATAAATAACAGCAAGCATATTATAGCAAACAAATAAAATATTGTCAACAGTTTTTCAAAAGATTTTATAAAAGTTTAAATTTTTTTATAAAAAAAATAGAGGAGCTTAAATTTCTCCTCTATCTTTTTATTTTTGTAGTTCCTTTTCAACATATTTATGAGCTATTTCTTTCAAAGTATAATACTCTGAATCATAATTGTAGTCTTCTTTAACAAATTCGCTTTTAAGCATCGCGTCTGTAAAGCTCAAAAATTCTTCTTTTTGTTCTTTCGTCAATTTTTTATCTTTTTCAAAAGGATTTTTAGAACCTTCAAATTGTGCAATAAAATCGTAACAAAACACATTATGCATTGCATCTTCGTGGTTATTTAAGGCATCGTTCACTTCTGCTAGTTCCTGTCTTAGCACTCTTTTATAAGACTCCACCATTTTGTCATAAAACTTCATATCACCTATCTGTCTAAAATTAGGGTCATAAAAATTAACTTCATTAGATTGATTGAAGAAAAACGCTGGCTCGCCTTGAACCATATAGCTTTTGCCTGTCGTTCTAAGATAAGGCTCGGCATAGCACATGCGTCCTTCGTCAACAGCCAAAACCTTCTTTCTTATCGGCTTTTCCTGAACATCTACATACTCACCGACATTGTCATCATAGCATTTTTTGCCAAGTATAACATCTACATTTGTATACACCCTGATGCCGTTGCCCTTATCTTCACCGGTTCCGCCCTCTCTTACAAATAAAGAACAAGGACCGTAAGCTAGACCATTTTGAGCATGAAGAGGAACAACATCTGGTCGATCTGGAAATTGAAATTTTGTTGGTAATCTCAATCTTAAAGTTTCATTATATAATTCCATGTTTATAAACTCCTTTTGTGGTATTGACTCTCGCAATTTGATAAGTCAATTTAAAAGTCTCACTATATATAGTATATCATATTTCACACAATATTTCAAGCATTTTCTTGCTGTTTTAACTCATCTTGCAAGTTTTCCATAGTGAACATATTTTTAAATTCTTTATTCTTTTTAAACAATTTGTCAAAAGAACCCTCATCCACAATCTTTCCCTCCTCCAAGAAGAAGATGTCATCAACATTTTTTATTGTGGAAAGTCTGTGCGCCACAATGACGATTGTGCTTTTGCCTTTTAGATTGTCAATGCATTTTTTGATATGCTCCTGAGCAAAGTTATCAAGTGAACTTGTGCTTTCATCAAAGATGATAATGCTTGTCTGTCTTAGTAACGCTCTCGCAATGGCTAGGCGTTGTCTTTGCCCACCAGAAAGTTTTATTCCACTTTCGCCCACAACTGTGTCAATACCATTTGGAAGGGTATCAATAAATTCTTTAAGATAACTATCTTTAATCGCCTTCTCAATTTCTTCATCTGTTGCATTCTCTTTTGCAAGAAGTAAATTTTCTTTAATTGACATGTCGAAGATGTATGGAAACTGATTGACAAGCGAAATACTTTTTCTAAGCGTATCTTTATCTAAATCTTTAATATCTACTCCGTCTATAAGCACCTGTCCGTCATCCGCTTCCAACATCTTAGAAATCAAACTTAAAATGGTTGATTTTCCGCTTCCGCTTTTACCAACAAAAGCGACCGTTGTGTTTGGCTGGATTTTGAAGTTGATTTTGTCAAGCACTTGCGTTTCATTTTTGAGTGTTTTTGTGGTTGCCTTAGTTTTTTTGTCTTTTTTATACTCAAATTCCTTATACTTAAAAATTACATCTTTAAATTCTATTTCGCCTTGAACCTTATCAAGATGAACATTACCAAACTTTTCAAGTTCATATTCCTTATCTTCAAAGAGTTCTCTAATTCTTCCAAGCGAATTTTTAATGGTGGCAATACTTTCAAAAAAGAAACCAATAAAGTTAGAAAAGCTTTTAATACTTCCACGATAAGAGTATATAACCATAAAGATAGCAATGGTTACCAAGCCTTTTTCCATTAAAACAATACCAAGAATTAAAACGCCTAACAAAAGAACTTCTAAAAGAGCGTTGTTAAATAAGCGCAATGTTTGATTGGTGTTATAAAGTTTGTACTTCTCTTTAACGTTGTTATTAGTCCTATCATTCACCGTATCTTTAAGTTTTTGCTCCAAACCCGTCGTCTTTATGTCTTTTTCGCTTTTGATTGTTTCGTTGACAATAGACACTAAATTTTCTCGTGCTTTGTCAGAACTTTGCATGTTTTTATTAAACTTTTTTAAACGCACACTGGTTATTATTAAAGAAACTATAAGAAGAGCGACAACACATAAGCCTATTATGTAATTTAATATGAAAACATATATGATTATTATTAGAGTGGTGACGATGTTAGAAATCATAAAAACCATGCTAGAAAGCTCACCAACAATCCTATTAGGGTCATTGACAATTCTATCCATAAACTGACCAGAGCTATGACTAGAATATGACTGAGAACTAATTTTAAAAGATTGAGCCACGCAGTCTAAACTTATATCACCAATCATCCTCATGCCATAGCGATTATATAAAAAATTTAAAAGTCCAGAAAGAAAGTAGCTCGCAATCGAAAGTCCAATGACAAATAAAAGGTTATAAATAGCACTTCTATATTCGTTAAAGGTTATATCTTCCACAGCGTTGGCTGTCAAAATAGGAATAAAAACATCGACAACCGTGACTAATACAAAAACAAAGATATAAAAACTTATCCAGCCCGAATATTTCTTTAAATATTTTGACAACTTAAAGTTTCTATCGCTTTTCATCCACCCTCCCCTTATAGGTGATAATTTTACATAATTTGTAACCTTTTGTCAAGGGATAAATTTCATATAATTTTCACTTGAAAAGTCAGCATTTCCATGATATAATATTTAAATAGGAGTTTTTATGGAGCATTTTGATGATATCAATAATTTAAAAATGTTAGATTTTGAGGACCCGCAAAAGTGGAGTGAGTTTGTAAGCACCCTATATCCATTTTGCAAAACAAGCAACAGGTTGCTTGTAAATATTAAAGTTCAAGACATCAACTCAAACACAATTCAAAATATTTTATCTAAAAAATATAACAAAAACACCGTTTTTGAAATAAGAAACTGTGTTTATTACGCTGATGCCGATCATATGGCAAGCGACCAAAGCATATTTAACACTTGTCACCTAGACAATGTTATATATTTTGTATATCAATTAAATAAGCATGGTTACTTTAATATAGTTTTGCAAGATGGTATGTCTATAAATAAAGTTATAGATGCCAATCAGCGCTTGCAAGAATGGGCAGATAGTATCAACAACGCCACTTTCTGCGATAAGCCTCTTAGTCCTCTCGAAAAATACCTTTTAGCATATAAATATGTGACAAGATTTATATATAATGATTCAGATAACAAAACAGCATCAACTAGAGTGAGCCATATTTTAAATAATAACGGCAATTATATTATCTGCCTTGGCTATGCAGCCCTACTTTCAGAACTTTGTAAAAAAGTTGGCATCCCTTGTGCCATTCAATATCTTGATGACTCAACAACTAAAATACCTAGGCACGCCAACGCCATGGTATATCTAAAAGATGAAAAATATCATATCAATGGCGCATATATTTCTGACCCTTGCTTTGATAGCAGACAACCTACTCGTAACGCCAGACACATTCACGGCATGCTCAAACTTAACGACGCAGAAAAAATTTATAACAACTTAAATATGAGCATGGTAAACCCAGAATCAACTTTTAACGTATTGACTGTTCTTCCAAAATATATCTCAGACTTAGAAATAAATTTGCCTAAACACGAAAAGGAAGAAGTGGAAGATATTTCTATAGCCAAAAAGGATTTTTATATGCTAACAAACAATTCGTATGATACTTTAGAGGTTCTTATGGCAGACATGGTGGCAAACCACTTATTTCATCCAGAGCTTACTCCCACAGAGATAGGAAGACTGTCCAAATTCGAATTTACCGATGACAGCGGAAAAGTGCCATATTAATTTTAGTTTGAAATCAAAGAAAAACTCTATCAGGTTGATAGAGTTTATTTTAAAACCAGTGAAAAGTCAGAAAATTCTTTACCTTTTCTATCTTTTTAATTTCTTTCGGATATTTTTCTAAACATTTAGGATACAATTCAGCGCAAAAGTGGTCTTTTTTCTTTCTCCAAACTATAACTTTAAAATATCTTTTTCTATGCTTTTTATATTTTTCAATATCCACAACATTCTTAAACTTTTCAAGATTATCTGAAACATCGGCGCTGACAAGGAGTCTCAAACACTTATTACAAATCGGCTTGCCACAATTTTTCATCTCTTTTTTGCCTTTGATTTGGTAGATGTTGAAGCATGGTCTTAAATATTTTTGCGCAGGCTCATAGTCGGCTAAAATAACCGTCTTTTCATAACGCGAAACCTCCGAACCAGAACTTACCATTCTAAAATCAGGTACAGTGAGAACTTGAGACATAAAGATGTCGTAATGAGCACTATCGAGATGTCTGCTCCCCACTGTTGTTTGGTCATCCGGCGAATATCCAGAAGAAAAGAGGTAGGTCTGCCATAACTTTTTGAAACACAATATCTCCGCCATGGTTATGTATGTGTGAACTGTCACATGGATGTTTAAGTGTCGCAAGCAAACAAATTGATAGAAGTTACTTCTTGTTATAACAAGTTCCTTTCCAAGTTCATCCGCCACCAGTTTGTATCTGTCATGAAGGCGTTTAATCTTATCTAAATATGTAAAGAAGTTTCTTGCGTGAACTCCCCATAAATCTCGTGAGGAATTTCCCATATAGAAGTGTGTGATTCTTAATTTTTCATCTTCGCAGTTGGCGTATTTGTATATGGTATAGAACGAGTCGACACCCAGCGAATTTGCCGTTCCAACGGCTTTTCCGCCAATAAGTTCATTTTCTGTTTCACATAAAATTCTTGTATGATATATTGTTTTATCACCCTGGACAAGTTTAGGAATAAAATTCTCTTCTAAGTGACACTTTAAATCTTTTGTGATAGGTAAGTAACTTGCAATGTCATGCTTTTCGCGCATAGCAATCGGTAAAAGCAAAATAACGAAAGCATCCGCGCGCTCGGTTAAAAGATATCTCTTCCACTTATCTTCACATTCAATAAATAACTTATGTTTCCACTTATTTATTGTAAATTCGCAATTAAGGCGCACCCCCCCCCGATTTTTATCGAGAGATAAAAAATCTTCAGTCCAAATTCTTTTTATCGTTATCATAAGTTTCTCCTACTATATAAAACTCTATCCTTATAATAATAAACATAACAAAATTAGTCAAGCGAATATTAAAAATAAAACAATACATCAATTCTCTTACTTCGCTCCATACTCTTTAAGTTCTGCCTGTGGCTGTTAAGTTTTCTTCGAAAACACAGCGTTTCACGCTGTCCACAAGGTCAATAACAAAAATTAAAAAACACACTAAATTTCCTTCGTTAACATCGTTCCACAATTAACACGGTAAAATCGCCAATAAAATGCGATTTTGCCGTATAGCAGAAAAACAAGCGTTAAAGCGATACTTTTCGAACTTGTTCGAAAATGAGCAAAAGCGCAGTTTTTCTGCGGGCTCCGGAGATAGGGTGAGAGCGAAACAAAAAACAAGCCTGTGTGCTTGTTTTTCGCTCGAACGGGCGAACCTACGACCTTGTGGTTTAATTCCGCTTCGCTCCATACTCTTCGAGATCAGCCTGTGGCTGTTAAGTTTTCTTCGAAAACACAGCGTTTCACGCTGTCCACAAGGTCAACGGCAAAATTAAAAAACACACTATTTCTAGTGTGCTTGGCTGGCTCCGGAGATAGGATTCGAACCTACGACCTTGTGGTTAACAGCCACCTGCTCCACCGCTGAGCTACTCCGGAATATCAATGATTACCCCAATATTTTACCAAATTGGAAAAATAAAGTCAATAATTTTACGCAATTTTTTTATGATAATTATAAAATTTTTGACAGAAATTTGATATTAATATAGTTTTCTGCTAAAATTATATAAACAAATAAAAGTTTATTTGGAGGACATATGAAAAAACTAATACTTCTATTTTGTATTCCTTTGATATTTTCACTCTACTCATGTGGCAACAATAAAGTAAAACTAAATGATAATTTTATGATCACCATAAACAATCAAAATATAACTATAAGCAATAATGAGACAATATATCTTAAAGAGTTATCTATTGAAAATGGCATATTAGTCACTGCTGATGAAAAATATACTATTTGTCTTACTTATAACGATAGCAACACCTCAAAAAACATCGTTTTAAGCCAAGCATTTTTGGATGCTATCCTTTCTCCTTATTCTTACATTGCTGTTAGAATTGAAGATGACTACAATAATATACTCAATGCAAAGATATATCTTACACCAGACGATTTACCTCAATATGAAACACAAGGTGAAAGCGCGGGTGGAAAGGATTACTATTTTACAACATATAATTCAAAGTATGACGGTAAAAATGAACAAATAAACTATTTAATGAAGGTTTCCTCCACTGGCAAACTTTTATATTACAAAAAAATTGCTGGTGAATTATATGATTTTCAAAAAGTGATTACAACTGATAATAAAATTAGATATATTTATATGGTTTCGGATAGAACTCTTTTTAATTTCAACGATTTCGGTGTTAACTCCACCCTTGTTTACTGCAAAGCCGTGGTACTAGATGAAAATTATAATCTAGTGCAAGAGATAGTTTTTGACTATGGAAACGGCAAAATAAATGGGGTTGAAATGCATGATATACTCTATTTTAATGACAATCATTACATCCTTTGCACGAATGAGGCTGTAATATTGCAAGGCGACGAAATACCAAGTTATATAGCACACGAATCTGACGATAAAATGTATGTAGTAGATTGCATATTGCAAGAAGTGAAAAATGGTAAAATTTTATGGTCTTTTCATAGCAAGGATTATGAAGATATGTATGCCTACTATTCAACAAATATAATGGACTATCAAACCTATCAAGATTATATGCATTTCAATTCTCTTTGCTTGTCAAATGACAATAATCTCCTTGTATCGTTCAGAAATATCAGCGCAATTATGAAAATAAATCGAAAAAACGGCGAAAGAATGTGGCTTTTAGGCGGAAGCGGAGATGATTTTGGACTAAATGACAGTTTTGGACATCAGCATGAAGTTACGCAACTAAAAAACGGGAATATTCTTATCTATGACAATGGAAAATTTGGAGAAGTTGATACTTCAAGAATACTTGAAATTAAGTTAGACGAAGAAAATATGCTATCGGAAATTGTAAAGTCATATAATGTCGACTATTTTAGCTATTCGATGGGCTCAGTGCAAAAATTGGAAGAATTTGCGGATGATGTATATGTCTATTGTTATGGAAATCCTGTTCCTACACAAGCACTATTTGAAGAAAAAAACTTTTCAACTGGAAATATTAATTTTCGATTAAAACTACTTACATCGCGCATAATGTATAATGTAAACTATTGTTAAAAAATAAAATTAAGAGATTTCTTTTGAAATCTCTTTTATTAATACAGTCTAAGGACTCGAACCTACGACCTTGTGGTTAACAGCCACCTGCTCCACCGCTGAGCTACTCCGGAATATCAATGGTTACTTTGCTATTTTAGCAAATTGGAAAAATAATGTCAATAATTTTACGCAATTTTTTTATTATTATAGTAAAATTTTTTTACAGAAGCTTGATATTTATATTGTTTCCTGCTAAAATTATAATTAGCATTAAAGGAGAAAAATATGAACCCACAGATATTTGGTTGGCAACACTTGACTTTTTTAGCAATCTTTATCGTGATAAGTGTTATATCATTATATTTTATTAAAAGATACGCAAAATCTACTAAAACACAAGATATTATTGTGCGCTGTGTCGGAGTTTTGTTGTTCGCCTGCATATTATGGAATAGAATTTCGATTGCAATAAGAAACGGCAATGCACTCATCCTAATTCCTGACACCTTTTGCGGTTTATCAAGTTTGGTGCTTTCACTCGCTGTCATCTTCGGTAAACGCAATAACAATGTGCTACACTTTGTTCTATATGTCGCCTTTGTGGGTGATTTGTTAACCTTGTGCTATCCAGATTTTATCGGTCAAAACATATCATTCTTCTATGGTGCGACGATATCGGGACTTCTTCACCATGCAACAGGGCTTTACCTGTGCATTCTTTTGTACCTTGTTCACTGGTTCACGCCAACCTACAAAAAATGGCCAAATCTTGTTATAGGCTTTATGGCATATATAACCTTTGGGACTTTCCTCATCCATGTATTAAACTTTGGAAGCGCCTTTTACATCAACAGCCCAATACTTGGCGGAACTCCGCTGACAGTTTGGGTAATCGCACCCGTATTTGGAGTTGGATATGCATTATATATGGTGGCACTTGAACTTTTGCGAAGAAGAAAAAAGAGAGAAAAGCAAGTAAGTTTCGACCAAATCATAAAAATAATAAAATCAGAGCCTTAGATAAAGAAAAAGTAACTTGCAAGCCAAAGTTACTTTTTTTTACAGGTTTATATTTTTTAATCCCACTTTAAAAAGAGCAAAGCCATAAAATAGTGTTTATATGTATTGTAATTTATAGCAATTTGCGCCGTAATACCTTAGTCAAAGTAAATTTAAAATTTCATTATGCGTATTTTCGAAAAACTCTAAAACTTCTTCCCAAGAATAGACTTCTGGCACTTTATGTTTACCTGTCTTGTTTCTTTTATCTCTAAAACACAAACATTTTACTCCGTTATCCATAAGTTCATCTATGACCTTATAGTAATCATCTATCATAATGTCAATATTGTTCTCTTTGCAAGCCTTCACCTTGGAATCTTGTTTAAAAACAATCTTGTCATATTCGACACCATCTACCTTCAATCTTTTCAGCGTATTATCAATTTCTTCTTTCCCACCAAAGTCACCAAATCCACGCCTTGTAATAAATATAACCTTATTGTTTGTCCTTAGTTTAGATATAACCTCTTTGGTCTTAGGATAGATAGGTGCCTTTGCAAGTATTTCAATAGATAGGTTTTGAACAAAATTATCATACTGCTCTTTTGTCCAATCATATCTAGCATCCACCCTCGCTTCGCTGTCATCAATAAGCTTTCCACCAATTAATTTATTATATTTTTCAGCATAATCACGCCACACTTTTTCCGTTTGATAGACAACGCCATCTAAGTCAACACCAATATTCATAACCTTTCCTTTGCATAAAATTTCGCCCAAAAGCAATATTATTTTACTCAATTTTCTATAAAAATGTCAAACAAAAAGGAATAAAAGCAACATAAATATTAGATTATTTCAAAAAATAGCAACAAAAAAGAACACATTGACTTCAATTTTCAATATGTTCTCGTTTTTTGATGTTCTTTCTAAATAACATTATTTTGCTCTTGCTTTTTTATGCATTGAGGAAATAAGTCCTATTCTAAGTTTTGATGTGTCATTAAGCACTTTGCTAGCCTTGTCGGCAGTCACCATTGTTGCTCGCACATATGACCTATTTGCTTCCTCAGCCTCTTGATAATTAAATTCAGAGAGAGGCTTTCCCTTTTTTAATTCCTCAACTTCAATTTTAATAATTTGCTTTGAGCTTTCGCCCTCTTTCATAAGTAAGGTTACCTCACTTAACATTTTTGAAGTTTGCTCATACTTCTTATTATCTTTGCCAGCGTCTTGCATTAATAAGTCAGATTTGGCTAAATTTAAATAAATTCCTGTGATAAAACTTAAACTTCTGCCATAAAACTCGCCCAAATTCTCATAAAGAGCAATCATTCTCGCTCTATCTTGTGCCTTTTTAGAAACTTTCTCTGCCATAATACCCTCCTTAAAAGTGATATATACACAGCTTGATTAACTGTTTTTAATATATCATACTAAAATATTTTTGTCAAGCATATCAAAAATAAACTTTAGAACTTAATAACCACCTTGACAAAGCCAGTACATTTTGTTAAACTATATTTAGTGGAGGAATTATGAGATTGTCTTATAATGGCGTTAATGCCAGAGAAATTCCATGCTATAACATTGACGAAGCATTAAAGAAAATAGAGGATGGTGAGGTTTTTAGAACAAACAACTTCAATGTTTATTATCGTCTATCAAAAGCAAATATTTATACAGACAAACCACTTCCAGAGCATCTTTTTGCAATTACTACTATTTGTGTAACCAGCGTCACAACTAAGTTCACAAAATTAATTCAAATTATACCAAGCAATAATCCTGCCGATAAACTTTATTTTGATTTAGACCTTGAAAAGTTAATTTTAAAAGAGCTACATTTGTGGGGAAGAACCATGAACCCTGAAAAACTTACTGGCTTTGGAAGTAAAAGATTTGTGTCGTATTTAAATGCTATTCCTCATGATATATTATCGCATAAAAACTTTTTAAAACGCGCTAAAAAAGCACTTTCAGATGGTTTTGCAAGCAGAAAATTAAAAATTGATGAAGCTGAAATAATTGCAGATTTAGCTGTAAAGAAACTAGAAAAAAACTATGAAGATGAAAACGCGCAAAGAGCAGACGCAAATAAAAAAGTGGCAAATATATTAAAAGAATTAGGATAAGCAAACGAAAGACAATGTCTTTCAAAATAAGAAATAAAAAAGAATAAAGAAGAGTGAGCAAAGGCAATCATTCAAGTAAAGAGTGAAGAAAAATTATAGATTTTTAAGTGAAACTTGCGGACTTTCAATGAAGAGCAATGGATGATTTAAACTATATAAGGATAAAATAATAGAAAACTAAACTCTTAATTAATCTGTAATCAAAACCACTTGAAGTAGCGACAAATCGCTAACGAATGAACATGAGTGCGATTTCGTTTGGTCGCTAGGCGGAACAAACAAGCGAATGATAAAACCTTTGGCGAAAGGCAAAGGTTGAAATGAAGTGCCGTTTGCGACGCTAACCAGCAGTGTTCATTAGAAACACGCACGCTTACTCTCTCCGTTTCGCAAGCCCACGCATGCTTATTTGCTCGGGCTTTTTTTCTCGGGCCGACGGCTCGGGAAAATGCCACATATTATGTGGCGCACGCGCCAGCGTGCTAGAACACTGCTTTACGACAATTAAGTTTATCATTATAAAAACAAAAAAGTAGGCTCATGCGCCTACTTCAATGATTAACCAGCAGTGTTCTATTTTCCCGGGCCGTCGCCAGCCAAGTATTTTCGACGATGAGAAGCTTAACTTCTGTGTTCGGGATGGGAACAGGTGG
>CALVZE010000012.1 GCA_944372445.1 uncultured Clostridia bacterium | reverse complement strand
TTGATTGTTTTCAAACCACTTACCATTCGTTTGTTTACTCCTTATCCCCAAAAATGATAAACATTTTCGGGGACCCCAATTTGATTTTCGATTTATGCTCGCCGAACGCAGTTCTACGCTTCGCAAAATCAAAAATTGTTTTTAAAGCGTGAATGTAGCGCGTTGTGAGAAAATTTGGTTTTGATTATAGAATGGATTAACATATATTAAAACTTTCCACAACTCTTCACTGAACGCGACGAGCGTTCCTTCACTTTTCACTCTTCACTTAAAAAAGCGGTTTGCCAAAAAATATAAGATTATATTTTAAAGAAACCTGATAACACAATAAAGTTTATGTATAAAGGAAAAATATGGAAAAAATTGATACATTATCCCCGCTTGCACTAGCCTTTATCGGCGATGCGGTGCATACAAAATTTGTGCGAGAATATGTGCTTTTAAATAGCGAAAATTCTAAAATCAACAACTATCATAATTTAGCCAAAAAGTTTTGTAACGCGTCACGACAAAAGGAAGTGCTAGAAAGAATCACTCCGCTTTTAACCGAGCAAGAAAAAGATATTGTAAGGCGAGCAAGAAACGCAAAATCTAAACACAAAGCGAAAAACTACGATGAAGAAGAATACAAAAAAGCCACCGCCTTTGAAGCACTAATCGGCTACCTATATTTAAGTAAGCAAAGCGAAAGATTAAATGAAATTTTAAATCTTTCGGTGAAATAATTATTGCTACTTACTCATAATAAAATTATTTAATTTTGAAAATATTTTCGCCATAATTTTTCGTAACAAAAATTTATGAAAAATATAAAAAATCAAAAAAAATAACTAAAAATCGGTGAAAAAATCAAAAAAAATGATAAAAAATATAAAAAAATCGAAAATAAAGGAGAAAAAATGTTAATTGAAGGAAGAAATCAAGTTGTTGAAGCGATTAAAAATGGCAAAACAATAAATAAGCTGTATGTTGATTTGAACTATGCACATCGCAAGGATGAGGTCATCTCGCTTTCAAAACAATTTAAAATCAAAGTGGAATTTATGCCGAAAAAGGCACTTGATGGTATATCAAAAACGGCACATCATCAAGGCTATATTGCCGAAACTGTTGACTTTGAATACTGCGAAGTGAGTGACATTCTCGCGAAGGCAAAAGCTAAAAATGAAGATGCCTTTGTGGTGCTACTCGATGGCATAGAGGACCCACACAACCTTGGCGCAATCATCCGCTCCTGCGAATGTGCTGGCGTGCATGGAATAATACTTCCTAAGATGCGCTCCTGCCAAGTGAACGAAACTGTGGTGCGAACAAGCGCTGGCGCAATTTCTAATATGCTTATCGCGCGTGTCACCAACTTAAAAGATGCAATGGAAGAATTAAAGGAAAATGGACTTTGGATCTACGGCGCAGAAATCGGCGGTGACGACATCTATTCCACAAATCTCACAGGCCCTATCGGCATCGTCATCGGCTCAGAAGGCAACGGGACAAGAGAAAGCGTAAAATCTCACTGCGACAAAATTATCTCGCTTCCGCTCTTTGGCTCGGTTAATTCACTCAATGCAAGTGTCAGCGCTGGAATTGTTGTGTATGAGGTTGTTAGACAAAGACTAAAAAGAAAATAATGGAAAAATTAACAAAAAATAATAAAAAACCATTAAAAAATCAAAAAAATAGGAATTTTTTTAATAAAATTTCTATTTTTCTTAATAAATATATTTTTCCAGATAATTTTAAATGTATTTTTTGTGGAAAAGATATAGTAAATTTTTTTGATAAGCCTTATTGTGAAAACTGCGAAAAAATACTACCTTTTATCTCCGAAAACCGATGTTTAATTTGCTCAAACGAGATAAATAATGAAGCGACTATTTGCGATTTTTGCCAAAAACATCCTCCACACTTTAAAAGACTTTATACTCCTTTTCGATATGAAGGAATTGTCAAAAAAAGTGTGTTAAACTATAAATATGATAATTCAAAATACTTAGCCAAAGGTTACGCCCTTATTTTATCTGAACTTCTACGCAACCTCGATATAGACCTTATAACTTTTGTGCCTATGAGTAAAAACGAAAAGCGATATTACAATCACTCAAAACTTCTTGCCGAAGAACTTTCAAAACTATTAAAAACTCCATGTGTGGAACTACTCAGAAAAATGAAGGACACGAAAGAGCAAAAGTCGCTTACCTTTAAAGAAAGAAGAGAAAATGTGAAAGATGTTTTTGTTTTGAATAAAAATATAAAAAACAAAAGGGTTCTTTTGGTGGATGACATAGCCACCACCTGCTCCACCCTTGATGCCTGCGCAGAGAAATTGAAAAGTTGCGTTGTATATGCCGTGGTTATTGCAAGAAACATGCCTTAATGTTTTTCAAATAAATATAACATAAACCACCCTACCTAAAATTTTTGTCAGCGAAAAAAAGAAAAATTGGAAAAACGCTTGACAAGAAATTGTAAATATATTATAATGCCACATGTCGAAAGTGTGATTTTTATTTATGGTCTCGTGGTCAAGCGGTTAAGACACCGCCCTTTCACGGCGGTATCAGGGGTTCGAGTCCCCTCGAGATCACCAGATTATTAGGACAGACACCAACTCCGCTTAACGCGGACACGGAAAAATAAAAATTTTCCTAACCGCTACTCCGTTGGTTTCTCCACCTAGTCCTCTTCCCTGTAGGTGATTTTCAATTTATGTTTGCCGGGCAAAGCCCTTCCCCAAACAAAATTGAAAATTTTTTTAAAATCTAATCCACTTTAAGTAGCGACAAAATCGCCAACGAAGTGCGATTTTCGTTTGGTCGCTAAAGGAGCAAAAAAACGAATGGTAAGACTTTTGGCGAAAGACAAAAGATGAAATGAAGTGCCGTTTGCGACGCAAGAGTGAAGGAACGCTAACGCGTTCAGTGAAGAGTTATGGTAGTTTAGAGGGTGAAGAACGAATAGTGGTGGATTGATTTTATAGTAATCAATTTAATAATAAACTTTAATCTGAATGATAAAAAATTAAACAAATCGAAAGGAAAATTGCGGAAAAATTATTAAATCCACAATTTTTTTATATAATTACAACTTTTTTTAAAAAAGGGCTTGACAACTCCCCCCCCGTGTTATAATCCGCTTAGAAGCTGAAAGAACAGCAAACAAAAGGAGAGAATTATGAAAAATTTAGAAAAATGTCAATGTGGCGCCTGTGGAGCGCCTGGTAGCTGGAAGAAAATTAGCGACTCTGTTAATGAATGTGGATATTGCAGAGAATGGCAAGTCGTTGATAAAGAATTTCCAGAAAAAACAGAAAAGATAACACAACATTATTCAGACGGCACAACGAAAACAGAAGAAATAACAATAAATGCAATAGCTAAGAGCGCCACATTGGAAGAATGTGTTGAAGCTTCAATGGTAAAAAATAGAGCGAAAAGAAACGACCTGGATTATAACAAGTTAATCTGCGAAGATATACTTTACCATTCTGAAGAAGGCAGTAAACTAATTAATGAAATTTATTTAACCAAACATGAATTAGAGAAAGCAAACTCAAAAACAAAATCAGAACCTATAAAATAAGAAAACAAACAAAAACAATTAAGAATTGCCATAGACATTAGAAATATTCTTGCTTGATCTATAGTTTTTAAAAAGTCAAAGATATTTGCGAAGCACAAGTTCATAGATTTGAATTAAAATCTTTGTGGTTATTCCACAAAGATTTTTTATATTTTAACTTTTTAAATTTCTCAAACTAATCATCCTTCACAGTTCTCTTCATTCTTCACTCAGCTCTCTCCTTTCTGCACTCAAACATTTTGCGGTTGTTTGCTTTCCAAAAATTTAGTCTTTTCGTTTAAAACAACCTTATATTTTTGCGGTTTTGACATTTGTGTCCATGTTATTTTGAAGTTTATCTCCTTTGTTTTTTCGTTAAATGTTGGATATATGTAAAAATAATTTTGAGGTTGACTTTCTATCTTTTCAAAAAAGTCATTATATTTATTACCATTAATTTCAAGCACCGCATCCTCTAAATTTTTAACTTCGCTTGGCGCTATCACCTTAATTCCAACACGATAACCTGCGTCCAACCCTTTCACTTCGTCAGCGCTGTAATATTGCAAAAACTCTCCTTCTCCGCCAAAATATATATTCCTTGTATGCTCATCATAGATAAAACTAATATTTCCGCCTGTATGCGCCTCGTCACGCGTGATAGAAGCACTTGTGTAAGTTTTAGTGCCACAACCAGCCGAAAAAATGATCAATGATATTAAAAATATAAGCATAACCTTCTTCATACATATAGTTTGTCTATATTTTCTTAATTTATGCTCTTTGCGTCATGTTATACAAAGAAAGAATGACGGCATTGCAAACTGCGCTTTCTTAGATCCTTCGACGACGGAACGACAAGCGTTCCTATTATTTTGAAAATCATGATGCTTTTGAAATACTTGCTTTATTTAGTCAAATATGATAAAATGTTTCCATGATTGACGACGAAACTCTTGCCAGCAAAGCTAATCTTGGCGATGAAAAGGCGGAAAATGAAATATTGGAGCGATATAAAGGGCTTGTGGTTAAAATCGCCAGAAGTTACTTTATTCTCGGCGGAGAAATGGAAGATATTGTGCAAGAGGGCATGATTGGACTATATAAAGCCATAAAGGGTTATGACAAAAAGAAAAATGCTAGTTTTAAAACATTTGCCACAATGTGCATTAAGCACCAAATTCAATCCGCGATAAAAGTGGCAAACGCAAAAAAGAATTCTCCACTTTCAAATTCGGTATCTCTTCAAAGCTTTTCTGAAAATTCTGACGATGAAGACTTCTTGCCTGTAAGTTTAATCTTTCAAATATCTCCCGATGAGAAAGTTATTAACAAAGAAAATTACCAAAATTTGCTGGAAAATATCAAAAAAATGCTTTCAGATAAGGAATTTCAAGTTTTGAAATATTATTTAAAAGGTTATACATACAAAGAGATTTCTAACATTTTAGAAACTTCGGAAAAAAGCATCGACAATAGTTTAAGTAGAATAAAGTCTAAATTAAAAAAATTGATAGAAAATAACAATCTTAATTAGCATACATAACGCTATTTACTTGACAAAAAATATATTAAAAATTAAAATGTGTAAATCGGAGAAAATATGAGTTTAAAAGATATTGACATTGATAAAATTGTCCCTGAAAATGAGTTGGAAGAAGAAATTATTGCCGATATTAAAGCCGGAAGAACAAAAGAGGTCATCACCCGTTGTCCGCCAGAACCTAGCGGATATTGGTATATCGGTCATGTTAAGGCATGGACGATAAATTTTGAAACAGCGCAAAAATTCGGCGGGAAAACATATTTGAGAATGGATGACTCTAACCCTACCAAAGAGGACGGTGAGTTTGCCGAAAGCTATATGTCTGACCTTGAATGGCTTGGTTTTAAGCCAGAAAAATTAGTCTATGCAAGTGAGGCATATTTTGATGACATCTATAAAATTGCTGAAAAGATGATAAAAAATGGCGATGCGTATGTTTGCGACCTCTCCGCCGAGGAGGTTTCTAAAACGCGTGGAACTTTAACCGAACCTGGCACAGAAAGCCCTTACAGAAACAGAACACCAGAAGAAAATTTGGAACTTTTTAGAGGTATGCGTGATGGAAAATACGAGGACGGTTCAAGAACGCTTCGCGCAAAAATTGACATGGCGCATCCTAACATAAATATGCGCGACCCTGTGATGTATAAAATCGCAAGACAGCATCACTACCGCGTTGGCGACAAGTGGTGCATTTGGCCTCAATATGACTTCGTTCATCCTATGGAGGACTGTTTAGAAGGCACCACATATAGCCTTTGCGATAAAGGATTTCAGGATCACCGCATTGTCTATGAATGGTTCGTTGAGCATGGCTGGGGCAAAAAATATGCGCCAAAGCAACGCGAATTTAGCCGTCTTGTGATTGAAAACATATTATCAGGAAAACGATATTTAAAACAACTTGTAAACAACGGCGTGGTCAGTGGCTGGGATGATCCTAGATTCCCTACCCTTGTGGGCATAAGAAGAAGAGGCTACACCGCAAAGGCGGTAAAAGATTTTGTTAAATCTGTCGGCTGGGGCAGCACTATTGAAGTTACCGTGCCACTCTCCGCTCTTGAACACTATGTGCGTGAAGATTTGAATAAAGTTGCCACTCGTGCCATGGTGGTCCTCGACCCTTTAAAAGTGGTTATCACAAACTATGATAAGGACTTTGAAGAGATTGAGATAGAAAATAATCCTAATGATGAAAATGCGGGAAGTCATAAAGCGTTGTTTAGCAAGGAAATCTATATTGAAAAGGAAGATTTTAGCCTTAACCCGCCACCTAAATATAACCGCCTTGTCGAAGGTGGAATAGTAAGACTTAAAGGTGCTTACATCATCAAATGCAACAAGGTTATCTTTAAAGAAAATGGCGAAATTGACCACCTAGAATGCGAGTATATTCCTGGCACAAAGAGCGGACAGGACAATTCTGGCATAAAGTGCAAAGGTACAATTCACTTTGTTTCACTTAAAAACTGCTTTAAAGTGACAATCCGTGAATTTAAAAACCTAATCAAAAGCGAGTATAAAAGTCCTGCAAAGGCACTTGCTGACGGCGTGGAGATTAGCGAGCTTTTAGAGCCTAATTCGCTTGTAGAAAGAACCGCTTATGCTGAAAATTTCTTAAAATCTGCTAAAGTGGAGGACAAATTCCAATTTATGCGTAAGGGCTACTACTGCTTAGATAAGGACAGCACTTCGGACAACTATATTTTCAACTCAACAATCTCACTCAAAGATTCATTTAAAGTTAATAAGTGACGCTCTATTTATCTAGTTAAAAAACGAATGAATTTAATTAATTTAATCATTATAGATGTTAAAAAATAAAATTGCGTAAATCATTTTGCAATTTTATTTTTTTTGTTTATAATAAAAATATGTTAATGGCGTCTGTGATAATTTCATTTTTAGCAAGTGCAATATTCATTGCCATTTCCTCTTTCACCAAAAAGAGAGGATTTTATTATATTCTGTTTTCCTCATTAACTCTTGTATCGCTTGCCGTAACCATGATTTTAAGCGCCAACTATAACAATAACTTTTTTGGATTTTCTATTATTTCGATGATATCTCTCGCCCCACTTTTTATTATACTATTTGATTTTAAATCACGCCTTGACGGAAGTGAAATTAAATATCAAAGGCAACAAGATAATATAACCACACAAAGCGAACAACAACCTATAAAAACTAAAAGGCGAAATATTACCCTTCTTTTCCATGAAAGTGAGGGTAGGTTGTTTGAGAGTTTAGCGCTCTTCTTGTCAGCCTTTTTTGTGGCTTTTTCTGGGCTATATCTCGGCAAGGTATCACCTTTTGGCATGCTCACCTGCTTGCCGGCAGGACTTATTGGTCTTTCTGTCACCTATCTAAAAAATAGAGAGGCAAATGTGTTTGATGTTGTATCTAACGCCCTGTCATATGCTGGAGCTGGTATGCTATTAGGACAGATTACTTCTGTGTTAATTCATTCATTTGACGCCTCGTCAATCTTATACATTCTCGCCTGCCTTGCCATGGCATCATATATGATTGCATGCATTTACACAAAAGAAAGAAGAATTAATGTCGTTTTGTATTGCGTATATTTAATGCTTGCAATCGCAATCCTCGTTTACTAATTTTAATTACACAATTATAAGTGTAGAAAATTTCTACACTTTTTTTATTTAAAAGCTTACATTTTTTCATACACTTTTATAAGCTTTGAGGAAATTTGTAATTTCATAACAAAAAAGTTAGGTGCATGACCTAACTTCACTTTGGTTGCGAGGGCTGGATTTGAACCAACGACCGATACGCAGGTTATATCTTCTATTTGCAATTTTGTGTTTAACAAACTTTTTTTCATTATACTTTTTCTAGTACTTAACCTTACCTGTTTCGATATATCCCGAAGGTCGTTTATATTACAATAAAAAAGTTAGGTGCATGACCTAACTTCACTTTGGTTGCGAGGGTTGGATTTGAACCAACGACCTTCGGGTTATGAGCCCGACGAGCTTCCGAGCTGCTCTACCTCGCGATGCAACTTTATTATAGAATAATATATTCATCTTTGTCAAGTATTATTCTAAAAAAAATTGCTTTTTTCCTATCTATCTAAACTTTTTGTTTTCTTCGCTTCCATTTTTTCAACCTTATTTAAAGTGTTTAAAATTAATTTAGAACTTGACTGCATTCCTTTGTAAAATATTTCTACTAAGTCATCTAAATCATGTTCTTCAACCGCTTTATTTATAGCATTGAAATATCCTTGACGATTGCTATGTTGTATGGATATCGTTGGCAATTCATTTTGAATCAATAGGTAATTAGACAATATTCTTGCCGTTCTTCCGTTTCCGTCCATAAATGGATGAATTCTTATAAATTCTGCATGGAACAACGCAGACAGTTCAATAGGACTAACTTTTGAACTTAATTTTCCATCATAAATAGTTTTGCAAAGTGCCTTTAAGTTCGGCGCAATACTCCTGTCGTTTGTTGGCACCCAATTTGCACCCTTCACAAAAATAAAAGTATTTCTAAATCTAGTGAATTCATTTCCAGAAATTAAGCCATTTACATATAGCGACAACTCAATAAGTTCATCCGCCTTTTGTTTTGGTGTTTTAGTAATTCCTTTTTTATCAAAATAAATATCTTGCTTGGCACATTTATAAGCAAACTTCAATGCCAAGAATTGGCGCATTAACTCAGGAGAAATTAGATGCTTTGATTTATCTTTAAATACTATCAACAATCCTTTTTCGTCAACCTCTTCCTTGCCACTCGTAAAATACTTATCTATGGCAATTAATTTTTTGAAATACTCATACCTGTCGAATTCTATGGAGTCTGGATTTGTATCGATAAGTTCTCTAATCTTTAAACGAAAATCAAAAAAATCAAATGATTCTTCTAAAAAAATCCCCTCTATGGCGTTGCTTTCACGTAGTAAATCAAGCCACATATTTAAATTAAAACTTTTCAATCCACTTACATCAAAGTTTTTAGATTTTAAATATTCCTCTTTATTTACTATTTCACATAAAGCTTGATTTAACTTTGTGTAATTGCGTTCATTAAAACAATACATTCGCGTATTACTATAATTACTTTGCTTAGGCTTAGGATCGATAAAAATTTTAATTTTGTCGCTATAAGCCTTGTCAATTTTGTCATGGGTTAGTTTATTGTCAATATTAGACAATATTCTGTGTTCTTGTGCTTTTTTCTGTTCTTCCGCTGTTTGAATTTCTTTAACTTTTCTTATCATTTTATTCATACGCTCACCTTTACGCTTATTTTAGCATAACGCATTCCTCCTGTCAATATGAATTTATCGATTTTACTTGAAAAATATATTTATATATGTTATAATATAGTATATTTATATATAATAGAGGAAATAAAGAAAATATGGAAAACGAAAATCAAAATGAAATAGAAAAAAAGATTGAAAATGTTGAGAATAATAACGCTGACAATGTCGAATTTGTCGATGAGAGTGAAGCACTTTCAAAAAGTGAGAAATATGACGCTGGCGAAATACAGGTGCTTGAAGGGCTTGACCCTGTTCGTAAGCGCCCGGGTATGTATATCGGCTCAACAGACGAGCATGGACTTCATCATCTCGTCACAGAAGTAGTTGATAACTCTATCGACGAAGCTCTTGCTGGCTACTGCACAGAAATCAATGTTATAATCAACGCTGACGGCTCTTGCACCGTTATTGATAACGGCCGTGGCATTCCAACCGGCATAATCGAAAAGGAAGGTAAAAGTGCTGTTGAAGTTGTTTTAACAAAACTCCACGCTGGCGGAAAGTTCGGCGGACAGGGTTATAAAATCTCTGGCGGACTTCACGGCGTCGGTGTATCCTGCGTGAACGCGCTTTCCACAAAGTTAATTGCCGATGTTTATCAAAATGGCAAACATCACTACATTGAGTTTGCTCGCGGAAGGTCGATAGCTCCGCTTAAAGTTATCGGCTCCACTGATAAACGCGGAACGACAATAACCTTCTACCCAGATCCTGAAATTTTCGAGACGGTGGAATTTAATTATGACACACTTAAAAACCGCTTCCGCGAAATCGCCTTTTTAAATAAAGGCTTGGTTATCACCCTTGAAGATAGACGCGAAGGCAGAGAAAAAAGCGATAGATTTGAATTTAAAGGCGGAATTATCGAGTTTGTTGATTATCTTAATGTCAACAAAAACACTCTTCTTCCTGCGCCGGTATATTTCAATAAATTTAACCACAATGACAAAGGCGAAGTGGTAAATGAAATTGAAGTTTGTTTTCAATATAATGAAAGTTACAACGAAATAATTAACTCCTACGCCAACAACATCAACACCGAAGAGGGCGGAACTCACTTAGACGGCTTTAAAAATGCGCTCACAAAGGTTATAAATGACTACGCAGTCAAGAATAAAATCATCAAGGAAAACGAAAAGCTCTCTGGTGAGGACTGTCGAGAGGGCATAACCGCTGTTATCTCCGTTAAACTTCGTGAGCCTCAGTTTGAAGGGCAAACAAAGACAAAGCTTGGCAACAGCGAAATGAGAAACACCGTCTATAAGGCGATGCAAGAAAACTTTGGCGATTACTTAGAAGAACATCCAAATGAAGCAAGAGAGCTTATCATGAAGAGTATCACCGCTCAGCGTGCGCGTGATGCTGCAAGAAACGCAAGAGAACTCACAAGGAGAAAGAGCGTCTTAGAGAACACCACCTTGCCCGGCAAACTTGCTGACTGCACTGAAAAAGATAGTTCGTTATGTGAAATTTATATTGTTGAGGGTGATTCCGCTGGTGGTTCTGCAAAACAAGGCAGAGATAGACGCTTCCAAGCAATTTTACCTCTTCGCGGTAAGATTTTGAATGTGGAGAAGGCAAGACTTAACCGAATTCTTGAAAACGCAGAAATTCGTGCCATGATAACCGCTTTCGGTGCCGGCACGGGCAATGATTTTGACGAAAGTAAACTTCGTTATAACAAGATTATCTGCATGTCCGATGCCGATGTTGACGGCTCGCACATTAGAATATTGCTTCTCACATTCTTCTTCCGCTTTATGCGTCCACTTATCGAAAATGGACATGTCTATGCGGCACAGCCACCTCTCTATAAAGTGGCAAGAGGTAAAGAGGAATATTACTTCTACTCAGACGATGAATTAAACACTTGGTTTGACGAAAATGGCAGAAAAGGCACCACCCTTCAACGCTATAAAGGTCTTGGTGAAATGAACCCTGAGCAACTTTGGGAAACCACCATGAATCCTGAACATCGTGTGCTTCTTCAAATCACAATGGAAGACGCCATTGAGGCAGATAAGCTCTTCAATCAACTTATGGGCGAAGATCCGGAGTTAAGGCGTGAATTTATTGAAGAAAACGCCACTCTCGTCACCGATCTTGATGTTTAGGAGTTGTTATGGATTTTATTGATTATCTTAAAGATAAAAAAATCAAGGTCAAAAGAGATTTAAGAAAATGTAAACTAGAAAGCGTTCTCGGTATGCCATTTAATGCGAACAATGTCACAAACGAGGACATGGAACGCCTTAGAATAATGGAAAAATACCTCTTGTTATATTCAAAAGTGGAACAAAAAGAATTTTTAAGCGAACTTGAAAATAGTAAGGAAAAAGAATATAGAAAATACTACGACCTTTTAATTCGCTACCCATACAAAGATAGGATTGTTTTTGATTTGGCTTGTGGAGCGGAAAGGTTTGCTAAAATCTTAGATGAAAACTACCATGTTATTCCAAATATAACAAAAAAACCAACACTAAGAAAAAATGAAAAATTTGGAAAAGAAAAATTTTAAACGAGGAAAAAATGATTAGTAAAAAAGAAGAAGAAAAGAAAAGTTTAAAAGAGTTAATGGAAAATGAAAAAGTCGAAAAGGTGGAAGTGATTGGAGAACTTAAAAAGTCCTTCATATCTTACGCTATGGCGGTCAATGTCAGCCGTGCTATTCCTGACGTTAGAGACGGCTTAAAGCCGGTGCATAGACGTATTCTTTTCAGTATGGGCGAACTTAATAATTTTTACGATAAGCCTCATAAGAAGAGTGCGAGAATTGTCGGCGAAGTTATGGGTAAGTATCACCCTCATGGTGATAGCTCCATCTATGACGCGCTTGTCCGACTTGCTCAGGACTTTTCCATTCGCTATCCTCTTGTAGATGGCCACGGAAACTTTGGTTCTGTCGATGGTGACCCACCAGCCGCTCAGCGTTACACAGAAGCAAGGCTAAGCAAGATCGCCTCTTTGATGCTTGAAGATATCGACAAGGAAACGGTGGATTTCTACCCTAACTTTGATGATACCTTGATGCAACCAACCGTACTCCCTGCTAAATTCCCTAACCTTCTTGTCAACGGTGCTGACGGTATTGCTGTCGGTATGGCTACAAATATTCCTCCTCACAACCTAAGAGAAGTCATAAGTGGCGTGCAAGCCCTCATCGACAACCCTGATATTGACATTGATGAGCTAATCAAGATTATTCCTGCTCCAGATTACCCAACAGGTGGTATCATTATGGGTAGAACCGCCGTTAAGCACGCATATAAGACGGGTAGAGGCGGTATTTTGGTTCGTGGTAGAGCTGAAATTGAAGAAGTTGGCAATAGGCAAAGAATTGTCATCACAGAACTTCCTTACCAAGTAAATAAGGCGCGTTTTATCACTCAAATTGCTGATATGGTTAAGAATAAAAAACTTGACGGCATAAGCGATATCAAAGAGGAAAGCGACAGAGACGGACTTAGAGTTGTTGTGGATGTAAAGAAAGACGCTAATGCTCAGGTGGTTTTAAACTCACTATATAAACACACCATGCTTCAACAATCTAGCGGTATCATTATGCTGGCGCTTGTAAACGGCGTGCCAAAGGTTCTAAACCTCAAAGAAATGCTCTATTATTACCTTGAACACCAAAAGGAAGTTTTGATACGAAAGACTAAGTTTGACCTTAAAAAGGCAAAAGAGCGTGAACATATCGTCAAAGGCTTGGTTATTGCTCTCGCTTCCATCGACGAAGTTGTTAGAGTTATAAAGGCATCAAAAGACAAAAATGACGCTAAGATTAACCTTGTCCAAAACTTTGAACTTGATGAAATTCAAGCAACCGCCATCCTCGACATGACACTAAGCAAACTCACCAATTTGGAAGTGGAAAAGCTTAAAGAAGAACTTGCCGAACTAGAAAGAAAGATTGAAGACTTACAAAATATTTTAGACACCCCTGCTCGCGTTCTTCAAATTATTAGAGATAATCTTGAAGTGATAAAAAACACCTATGGAGATGATAGAAAGACGGAAATAAGCATGGAAATGGGTGGAATCGACATTGAGGACTTAATCGCCGAAGAGGATGTCATTGTTTCCATGACACACATGGGCTACATTAAGCGTATGGCGATGGACGAATATAAGGCTCAACATCGTGGCGGAGTCGGAATAACCGCGCACAAGACGAAAGATGAGGACTTTTTAGAGAAAATCTTTGTCACATCGACTCATGACAACCTCTATTTCTTCACAAATCTAGGAAAAGTATATTCCCTTAAAGCATACGAAATTCCTGAGGCTCAGCGTCAGGCTAAGGGAAGAGCAATGATAAATCTTCTTGAACTTTCGCTCGGTGAAAAAGTTGCAACTATCATTCCTGTTAAAAAGGATGCAAAAGGCAACCTAATTATGGCAACTAAGAACGGACTTATTAAGAAAACTCCACTGAGTGAGTATGAGAACATAAGAAAAGGCGGAAAGATTGCCATAAAACTTCTTGACGGCGATGAGCTAATCGGAGTTGATATCACCTCTGGAAGAGATGACATCTTAATCGGAAGCCGTGAAGGAAAATGCATCCGCTTTAATGAAACTGATGTCCGCGAAGTGGGAAGAGATAGTCAAGGCGTGAGAAGTATGAAACTTAGCGCTGATGATGCTATTATTGATATGGCTGTTTTGCACGAGAATAAGAAGATTGTCACCATTTCCGAAAATGGCTATGGCAAGCAAACGGAAACTGATGAGTTTAGACTTCAACAGCGTGGCGGTATGGGTGTTAAGGCTGGCGTGTTTAATGAAAAAACGGGCAAACTTGTCGCCCTTAAAGAAGTGGATGAAAACTCTGACCTTGTTATGATAGCTGACAACGGTGTGATAATTAGAACGCATGTAAATGACATCAGCACTATCTCCCGCGTCAGTCAAGGTGTAAAGGTTATGAAACTTAGAAACGGCTCACATATCGTCAGCGTGGCAGTAACTAAGCGCGAAGAAGACGAAAATAACGAAAATGAAGAAGATAACGAAAATAGCAAAATTTTTGAAAATGATATAGAAAAAAGCGCTGAGAACGAAGAAATTGCAACTGAGAGCGAAGAAGAATAGAAAATATGAAGTAAGACAAACCTTACTTCTTTTTTTATATTAAATTTTAAAATTATATATTTTTTTTGCTAATTTATATATTTTTATTAATTTTCCTTTATTTTTTAATAAGTTTTATGCTATAATTTATGCGAAAAAAATTTTTACTGTTTTTTGGAGAGGATATGAACAATAAAATTTTAGAGAAAGAGAAAAAATATCTTAGCACTGTCCATAAGGTTATTGATGAAAACTACGAAAAAAGTCAATCGACCTACACAGACAATTTAAAACAAATTCAAAACTACAAAAAATATTTTGCAGAAAATTTTTATGAGATAAATAAAGATGGTGGTGAAATCGCCGAAATAAATTTACAAATAGAAAGTTTAGAGCAGAATAATATCGCGCTCACTAAACTTGCTAATCGCCTTAAAAAACAAAAAAAATCACCTTTCTTTGGCAAGTTTGATTTTAAAGCGGATAATGAAAAAGAGCCTACAAGTTACTACATAGGCATCGGACATCTTCAAAATGAGATGCATGACAATCTCGTCTATGACTGGCGTGCTGATATCTCTTCGCTTTATTATGATGATGTTTTAGGCCGAACCTCCTACACCTGCCCTAGCGGAGAAACTGAAGGAGAGTTAACTCTTAAACGCCAATTTAAAATTGAACAAGGCAATATGCGCTATTATATCGATAGCAATCTTGTCATTGATGATAACATTCTGATGGAGGAATTGTCTAAAAATTCTTCTGCTAAGATGCACGACATCGTATCGACCATACAAAAAGAGCAAAATACGCTCATAAGAAGTAGCGAACTTAAAAATACCATCGTTCAAGGCGTTGCAGGTTCTGGAAAAACTTCTGTCGCCATGCACCGTGTGAGTTACCTACTATATAAGTATCGTAAAACTCTTAAAAATGAAGATATTTTAATACTCTCGCCTAGCGAACTTTTCGCTGACTATATAGACGAAGTTTTGCCGTCACTCGGAGATGATAAACCTTTTACCACCACCTTTTCGACAATGGCAAAAAAGTTACTAGGCAAAGATTATCTTTCGCGTGAAAGGATGTTAGATAGGCTGATAACATCAGGCACTCAAAAAGATTTTGAAAATATTGCCATTAAATATAGCTTTGAATTCTTAGAGGAGTTTAAAAACTTTTTAGATAATGATATTTGCAACCTTTTTATGCCTAAAACTATGGTATTTGGCAATCTCGTCATAGAAGAGGCGGAAATTAGAGATATCTACTATAACAAACTAAAAAATCTTCCTATATACAAGCGTATTGAGGCAATCGCTGAGCATATTGTTGACCTTTTCAATGTGCCACCTTCAAAAAATCCAGATTTCTACAATCGAGCAAAGAAACTTTTATATAACAAAATGATAACCACCGACCCTTTAAGAATATATAACATCTTTCTTCGCTCTATGGAACTAGATGAAATAGAAGAAATTAGCGCTTATGACATTGCTCAAATTCTTTTAATCAAAGAAAACCTATTTGGCTTTGACCATAATTATGATGCAAAATATGTTGTGGTCGATGAAATGCAGGACTACTCTCCTTGCCATTTCTACCTCTTTGAAAAAATTTGGCATTGCCCTAAGATGTATCTTGGAGATATCAATCAAAGTATCGACAAAAATTTATCAAAAGATTATCTTAATATGCTTTCAAAAGAGATAAAGGCAAAGATATATTATCTAAACAAGTCCTATCGAAGCACCATACAAATTTCTAAATTTTCTCAAAAAATTCTCGGCAAAAAAGTGGCTAACAACGTTAACCGCAACGGCGAAGAGGTTAAATTTTATAACACAAAAAATATAATTAAAAAGATAGAAAATATTGTCAAAAAACATACCGAACAAACTGTTTGTATAGTATGTAAAAGCATGAAAGAGATTAAAATGTTACAAAGCGCAAGCAGTGTTTTAAAGAACTTTGAAGTCTTAGACGAAGAGAAAGAAATGACCGAAAGCAAAACGCTTATGAGCACGATAATAAACTCCAAAGGCGTAGAGTTTGATGTTGTAATAATTCCGTTTGCCAATGACGAAAATTATCATAATGAACTTGACAGAAATCTTCTCTATGTCGCCTCCACAAGAGCGCTTCATGAATTATATTTCATAGCGGACAAAAAGCCAAGTAGATTTTTGATGAAAACAAAATAAAGAATTTTAATTAACATTTTTAAATGGCATGTATTATGCCATTTTTTATTTTTTTAACATATGCTTATTTTTATATAACGAATTTTTATTCACAGAAAAAAGCCCTATAAAATTTTGTAGTTTACTGAACTTAAATTTTATGCATACTTTCTTATCTTTATTCATACTTTGCCACTAATAATTTTTGCTATAAAAGGCTTAAAAGCGCGAAAAATGTATTAAAACCCTAAAATTAATGTGGAAATGTGGATAACTTATGTGGATTACTCCACATTACTCCACTTTTTTATGCATTGTATAAAGATAAACAGTTGTGTATAAAAATTTATTGTGGATAAATTTTGGTGCAAATTTTTTCTTATTCCTACTTTTTTCTTGATGAAAAATTGACTTTTCAATGCATAAGCGTTATACTTTATATATCGAAATTTTATAATAAATATGTTTTGTTTGATATGTATTTATAACCACATAAATTCGATAATTAAGTAACCTAATTACACAACAAATATAGGAGATAAGATTGGAAAACAAATTGATTACACCAAAAAAAATACAGGGCTTTTGGGAATTGATGCCAAAAGAGGAAGCGCTGTTTGAAGACATGCTTTCACGCCTACGAAAGGTGTTTGAAAATAACTGCTTTCAACCTCTTGACACGCCCGTTGCGGAATTTAGCGAAATACTTCTTGCTAAAAGTGGCGGAGATGTGGATAAGGAAATTTATCGTTTCACAAAAGGTCATGCAGATATCTGTCTAAGATATGATTTGACTGTTCCTCTTGCGCGTTTTGTAGCTGGAAATATGAATGAACTTATCTTCCCTTTTAAACGCTATCAAATTGGAAAAGTATATCGTGGTGAGCGTCCTCAAAAGGGTAGATTTCGTGAATTTTATCAGTGTGATGCCGATGTGATTGGCGAAAACTTATCTTTAACTTATGATGCTGAATGTATAAAACTTTATGAACCATGCTTTAAAGAGCTACATCTCGACGCCATGGTGGAGATTTCAAACAGAAAACTTCTGGCTGGCTTTTTTGAAAATTTAAGCGATAAAGTCGTTGAACTTATGACAATCGTGGACAAGGTCGATAAATTGCCAAAAGAAGAAATAATAAACCTTTTTAAAGAAAAAGGCTTGACTTTTGATGATATTGAAAAAACGATGAAAATTATAAGCACAAAGGGAGATATTAAAGAGGTTAAAGCTCTTTCAGCTATGTGCGATAATGACACCTTCAAAAAGGGAATGGAAGAACTAGAAATTGTAGATGAATATCTTAATGCGCTTGGCATGACAAACTACTTATATAACCTTTCCATTGTGCGCGGTCATGACTATTACACAGGCACAGTGTTTGAGTGTTACATTAAAGATAAGCGTGATTTGGGCGCAATTGGTGGCGGTGGAAGATATGACAACCTTTGTAAAAACTTTATGGAAACAAAAATGGAAGGTGTCGGCATGAGCATCGGTATCACCCGCCTGTTTGACATCTTGCAAAGCGAAAACTTGCTAAACACAGAAAATTATACAAGCATTAAAATCGGCATCATCACTTTCGACGAAACTTTGCTTGATGGCTTAACACTTATGAATAAGTTTAGAGAGAATGGCGTTAAGGCGGATATCTTAAATGAAAATAAATCTTTTAAGGCGAAGATGAAAGAGGCAAATAGACGCAACCTTCCTTTCCTTCTCATCCTTGGTGAAGATGAGGTTAAGTCTTCCACTTACTCCTTAAAAAATATGCAAACGGGTGAGCAAGAAAAGCTAACCTTTGAAGAAATTTTAGAAAAATTAAAAGATTAATTAAATGATATTAAAAGAGAAAAGAGGTATATATGGAAAAGAAAAAAATTCTAGTCACATCAGCACTTTTATACATCAATGGTCTTCCACATCTAGGACATGTGGCTGGCTGTTGGCTACCGGGGGATATTTTTGCGCGCTTCAATAGAACTTACGGCAATGACACAATCTATGTCAGCGGAACTGACGATTATGGCACAACAAGCTATATGAGCGCAAAAGAACTCGGCATGGAACCTAGTGCCTACATCAAAATGATGAACGAAAAAATGAAAAAAATTGCTGACAAGCTTAATATTAATTTTGATATTTTCAGTGGCACACACACCAAAGTTCACGGCGAAATAACCTGCGAAATTTTTAATGAATTAAACAAAAATGGCTATATTTCTGAAAAAGAAAGCAAGATGTGCTATTGTGAGCATGATAAGATTGCACTTGCTGATAGATTTGTCTATGGAACTTGTCCATACTGTGGCTACGATAAAGCATATGGCGACCAATGCGACAACTGTGGAAAGACCTATGACTTAGAAGAGCTTAAAAATCCAAAATGCTCTTTCTGCGGTCAAGACGCCGTATTTAAAAACACAAAACATCTCTACATTCGCTTAGATAAACTGCAAAACAATCTAAAAAAATGGCTAGACACCAAAAAAGACATCTTCCGCCCTTATGTCTATAACATGGCAATGAAGTGGATTAACGAAGGCTTAAATCCTCGCTGTATCACCCGCGATATTCAATGGGGTATCAAAGTGCCACTAAGCGGTTTTGAAGATAAGGTGTTCTATGTCTGGTTTGACGCTCCTATCGGCTACATCTCCATTACCAAAGAACTCGGTGGCGACAAAATGATAAAAGACTTCTGGCAAGACGATAAAACTGAAATTTACAACTTTATCGGCAAAGACAATATCGACTTCCATGCAGTTTTCTTCCCATGCGTGGAACTAGGAAGCAAGAAATACAACCTTGCACATAATGTTGTTGGCTTTAACTTTTTAAATTTCGAAGGACAAAAATTTTCTAAATCTAAAAAAATTGGAATCTTCTGCGAAAGTTTGCTTGAAAGCGACATTGATATCGACAGTTTGCGTGCATACATCCTGTCTATTTTCCCTGAAAACAAAGATAGTGACTTTTCTTATGAGGGCTTTAAACTCAACACCAACGCTGAGCTTGTTGGCAAATATGGCAACTTCTTCAATAGAACACTGAATATGATAAACAAAAATTTCGCAGGCGAAATCGGCATTGACTTTGATGACATTAAAGATAAGTTAGATGAAAATGACAAAGAGATGGTGGAGGCAATCTCCTCTTGCCCGCAAACTATTGCCGAACTATTCAAACAAACGGAATTTAGAGCTGCATATAAAGAGATTATGCGCTATGCCTCCATTGGCAACACCTATCTTGAAAAGACTGCACCATGGTCACTTATCAAAAATGGTGATTTAGAGGGAGCTAAAAAGGTGCTATATCTTTGCCTCAACATGGCAAAATCTCTTGCCATTGTTGGAAGTCCAATCTTGCCAACAAAGACTGCGGAAATTTGGAAACAACTTGGCTTTGATGACAGACCTGACGAAAATGGTCGCTGGTCAGAAGCCTCTAAGATAGATGTCGCAAAAACACATAAGATTAATTCACCAAAGCCTCTCTTTATGCGCCTAGACGACGAAACAATCGAGAGGTATAAAAAGGAATTAGAAGGAAAATAGGGTTAAATTAATTGAAATTTAAAGTGTTAATATTCTTTCCACATGTAATATAAGGTTAAATACGGCAAAAAATAAACACCAGCACGGTGTTTATTTTTTTATGCAACAAGCGAACCTATATTATCTATATATTCTCCACGATAATGGTCATTGGTATAGAATGTATATTGCCCTCTATTTGGTGAATAAGAATCTCCATCATGTGAGTTTAATGTTAAATTAATGTCAACATATCCACCAATGCTTAAAAATGTGCTTATTGATTCTATGAAAACATGAGATTTTTTATATTGACCTAATTCGCTATTATTTACTTGTGCTAAATATTCCTTGCTCTTTCCAAGCTCTACATAAACCACATCAGAGTCGTTCTCTCCTTTAACTTCTACACCCATTAAATTTGTCATGTTTAAACCAAGAGTATATTTTTTATCGTCAAAACTGAAACTCTTAATCGCTTCTTCAATAGTAGGATTTGGAATTTTCATATTTTCAAGTGCCGATTTTATTATACCTTTTGCCAAATCATTTAAACCAAGTATATCAGTGATAAGTTGAACTATTGCACTCTGTCCAGCAATGTCAGATAATACATATTCTTTATTGAAGTTTTCATCGCTACCTAATCTCTTATCTGTCCAACGATTAAGCTTTAATACTCCATTTTCCAAAGTTATGGTGCTTATTCGCTCTTTATATGTTCCGACAGCCAAGAAGGCTAAACCTTCTTGTTTTACATTAATCTCTGCATAAGCATATATTCCATTTTCAAAAGAAATGTGTAAATCTATTCCCAACTCTATTGTTGCTACCGAAACAATATTAACTGAAACATTTCCTGTGAAGTTTACATTTTTTGTGTTCAAAGTATTAACTGCAATGTCCATAAACTCCGGCAGACTGCTTAGGTTATGATGCGATGCTGTTGTGTCATAATCGAAATTGGTAAAATCTTGAATCTCAATTCTAGCTGACAAATCTTCATTGAGTATGAAAGATATACTTACAAGCTTACCTGATTTATCAAACAAAATCTCAATTTTCCCAGCATTTCCGCCTGTTGCTCCGTCCGTCACTTCGCCATTCTTTGTTTCTTCGCTTGAAGTATTGCCTAAATCAAAGTTAACAACCAAACTGTAATTGGTGTCAGTTTCTTTAAAAGATATGTTCTTTAACATTTTCAAGATGTTTGAAACATCACTAAGAATATTATCAACCTGCGTAATTTCATCGCTGACATCATTATTAGTAATGCCTAGAAGCTCGTGCAAGAAACTGAAATCTGTTGTAGATTTTTCTAAATCCCAACTTTCCATCATACTTTCGCTTAATTCAAGGTTAGCAATACCGAGTATCATAGAAATCATATCGCTCATATTAACATTTTCAATATGTCCTCTAAATTTAGTGTCAGTTCCTATGAAATTGCCATGAGCGTATGTGAGGTATAACCCACTATCGGCCTTTTCATTGCTATCATAGAACAAGGAAATTTCGTGCTTGTTGTCTATATTCTGCGTCACATCGCCGTTTTCTATTGTTAAATCCCCTTGCACCTTTAAGCCTCTTCCACCAAACAACGAGGAGGACACATCTTCGCCGTCTGAAAGCTCTACAAGTGCGTCACCGTAAATGTTCATAGCCCCCATGTTTACAGACAAACCAACTTGATATTGATTGGAGTTTAAATAGTCATAGAAAGCCTTGACAAGTGGAAGAAGTGTTTTATAACTTGTAAACTCACCTACATCATACACTCCGTCTTTGCCCTTTACGCTTACAACATTGCCAGCTTCATCAAAGGCAATATCATCCATGAACAAAGAGTTCGCTCCTAGTGCCACATTTGTGAGATAGATAGCAAAATTCTTATTCTTTGTGACTGCTTCTTCGTCTTTTAGCCACCACTCTTCATAGCTTTCATAAACATCGGTATTCGGATCGATGATGTTTGCACCCAAAATAAGCTCTGTTGGATAAATCTTTCCATTTGCATTTTCACCAAAAGCTTGCATAACAATGTCGGCGAATTTTGCTGTGTCCGTATATTGTAAGTCGCCAGTGTTGATTTGCACGCCACCATCTATCCAATTAGCACTTATACTATTTAATGCTGGTAAAATCACATTGAATGTGGATGTTAAATTGCTAAGTCCAGAGATAGTCATCTTCAAGTCTTCGCTTACAAATGTCAATATTTCGTCAATTGTTTCTTCTGTAAGATTGAAAGTCAATCTCAATCCATGTAAATCAAGGTAGATATCTTGGTCAAGTAAATAGATATATGTTTCAATGTTCATTGCACTTGTGTAAATTCTCACATATGGCACATATTCCTCGCCCTTTCTTACAAGCATAGCGAGCATATCACCATAGAAAGAAGTTGTGCTGTAACGAACTGCCAAATCGCCAGAAATTGCATAGGTGTAGTCATCAACTTTCACATTTTCCACAACATCAAAGATTGGCGTGACATCCTCTTCTTGCCCGTTTGGCTTTGTCAAAGCAAAATCATCAGCGTTTATTTGAAGTTCACTAATATTTAAATTAACATCATAACCCGATATATTCTTTACTAGTGTTAGTCCTAAGGTCCTTAACTCTTTGTTGTATGTCAATTTAACTGTATTATCTTTTAAAGTGATGTTGTAAGTTATTACACTACCCTCTTCACTTTCCGTTAACTTTATATTCTTTAAGATATCTAAAATATCAATATTTTCAAAGTCAACGCCAAGCTCAGCGCTCACCTCTTCTAACATATTTGATGTATCTACGCTTACACCAAATTCAGCAAGTAGTTCTGCAAGATTTGCCTTAGCTAAATCAAGCTTCAAGCTCTTCTCTCCGATTGTCGCATAGACTACCTTACTATTTAGCATATCTTCACCATAAAGGAAGATATCTAACTTTAAGCCATCTATATCAATATTTGCATCTAAGTTGAAGCTCATCGAATTGATATCAAATTTAACTAAGCCATTTACTTTAACCATGTCTGTAATTTGAACATCAACATTGAAAGTTAAATTATTTGCTTTTATACCCTCTTTGAAGATTTCTAATAGGTTTTCTGCTCGAACAAAACTTTCTATCAAAGATGTGCCATTATTGGTTAATAATGCCGATACTTTACCTTCTGTAAATATAAATGGATTTTCTGCTTCTTCACCCAAAATCGAACTATCTAATTTAATAGCCACTGAATATTCATTTTCATCCATAGCAATCAAAGTCGAAATTTGAATATAGTCAAGAACCATTGTGCCGTTTTCATTGTAAGTTACAATATCGAAATCGCTGTTTGAAAGTTTAATATTATCGTTGACTACAATCTCTTTATCTATACTTACATTAAAGCCATTTTCTAAGCCATATATTGAAATGTCTGCTAATGCTGGAAGAACAACTGTGACTGCGCCTATCGCCTCAGTGTCTAAACCAAATTCTTCCTGTAAGATAGATGTGAGTTCTTCATTATTAAGTTTGTTTATATCTATCGCAAGTAACAAATTTTCAATGTTTAAATACAATTCTTCTTCAACTAAATACGCATATACCTTAATACCCTCTATTTCTGTATTTATTCCAATGTATGGAAGATAGCTATTACCATTCTTTAATGCTTGTGCCACTAGGCGAGCTTGATAAGTCTTATCATTAACTGTAATTTCAACCACGCTTGACAAAGCATACCCGTTTTCAATCTTAGCCTTCTCAACAATATCAAAGATTGGTGTGACATCCTCTTCATTGCCGTTTGGCTTTGTCAGAGCAAAATCGTCAGCATTAATTTGAAGTTCGCTTACATTTAACTTAACATCATAACCCGATATATTCTTTACTAGTGTTAGTCCTAAGGTCCTTAACTCTTTGTTGTATGTCAATTTAACTGTATTATCTTTTAAAGTGATGTTGTAAGTTATTACACTACCCTCTTCACTTTCCGTTAACTTTATATTCTTTAAGATATCTAAAATATCAATATTTTCAAAGTCAACGCCAAGCTCAGCGCTCACCTCTTCTAACATATTTGATGTATCTACGCTTACACCAAATTCAGCAAGTAGTTCTGCAAGATTTGCCTTAGCTAAATCAAGCTTCAAGCTCTTCTCTCCGATTGTCGCATAGACTACCTTACTATTTAGCATATCTTCACCATAGAGGAAGATATTTAGCTTTAAGCCGTCAATATCAATATTTGCATCTAAGTTGAAGCTCATCGAATTGATGTTAAGTTTTGCTACGCCTGTAATTTTTAGCACATCACCGACTTGAACATCCACATTGAAAGTTAAGTTGTTGGCGCTCATACCCTCTTTAAAGATTTCTAATAGATTAGCTAAATCGACAAAGGATTGAACATCTGTCATACCGTACTTAGTGTTGAGGCTTGTTGCGACATTTTCACTTAATTCCATGTCAGACAAATATTGCGTATCACTTCCAATCATTATATTGGTTACTTCAACACATACCTTTTCAGATGTGCCGTCCATAGATAAAGTAGTATCAAGGCTGAACATGTCAGGCAAAATATTCTCATCAATAGTCTTAGTTTTGAAAACAAGCTTTGTATTCTCAACTGAAATTGTATCATCGAATATAATTTTATCGCCTAGTGAAAGTTCAAAACCGTCTTCTAAGACAACAAAATTCAAGTTTTCAAAATTAGGCATAATGACACTCACTGCCTTTAACGCTTCCATATCAAAATTGATATCAAATTCGCTTAAAACATCTTCTATCTCAGCAAAATTGTCATCCAAATTAATTCTTAAATTGAGGTGTTCAACGCTTAAATATACATTGTTGTCTATATAATAAACATACGCATCGATACCATTAAAGCTAGTTTTAAAGCGAACAAATGCCTTTTTGTCTAATTCGTCGTATCTTACGCCAACATTGCCCGCCAGCTCTAAATCTCCATATTTCACAACAATATCACCAGACACGCCATAGCTACTATCATCAAGCTTAGCATTGTCGATAATTTTTGCCAACGAAGAAATGTCAATTTCGTTATCAACGGAAGGTATTTCTATGTCAAAATTTTGACTGTCTAGTTTAATCGAATTGACACTTATATTTATCTTATAGTTATTCATGGTAAGTTCACGCACAGTCGCCGTCATATCTTTAAAATCTTCACTTGCATCAAGCGTAAATTTTAAATTGCCAAAATATATTGTGAAACGATAACCGCTTTCTACCACATTTTCATTAATTTCCACCTTGCTCATCAGCGATGCCATATCAAAATTGTTTAAATCTATACCAATAACTGTTCCCACTGCATCTAATATTTCAGAAAGTTTTGACGAGTCTTCAAACTGAGATAAAATAGAAGAAAAATCAATATTGCCAAAACTAGCCTCATTCAAATCGAATTTAATTGCAAAATCATTGATGTTTAAATGTAGAAAATTGTCTAGCTCGCTATTTTTAAAGGCGTTAATTACATAGCTTTTGTCATCAATTTCTGTGTTTAATGTGACATCGAAATCAAAATTTTTCATGTTTACTTTGGCTTCAATATCGACAATTACATCTAAATCAGCAGAAGTTACAGAAATTGTCACATCGCCCGTGACATTGTTTGCAGAGGTGAACGCCTCCATTAACTTATTCATATTTGAATCTTCTGACGCATCCACATTCCCCGGAACGGTAGGATTAAAAGTGACATCGCCAAATAGCATAATATAGGTAAAGAAAGAACATAGGGCGATAATCATGTATAAACATATCGTCCTAAACATCTTCGACAAAAATGTTCTTTCTCTTCTTTCTGGGCTTCGCATATAGGCTCCTTAGCGTTATAATAGCGACTGCGCTAAATATTTATTAACTGTTTCATCATCATAGTAAAAAACATCAGTGAAATCATCTGAAACAGCAACATTATTTAAAATCAAATCAACCCTATACTTTTCTAAATATTTTATTGATTGAATTGTAAAATCACTATTCATAGTAACAGTAATTTCCACACTCTCCCACCTAGGCAAATCATCCTGCGTTGGAGGTGCGGTAGGAACAGAAAAGCCAGCAAAATGAGCAATTTCATAACTATAATAAAAAGCTGCATAAGTGGCATATTCGCCTGTCATTTTGATATTAAATACATATTGATTGTCGCTGTTTAATGTTACATCTTTGTCATAAGTGCCTTCTTGCGTGGTGTAGGATGAAACGATGTAAGTAAGTGGAGTTGTCGGCTCTGTATTAAAAATAGATTTATATTCGTCTAAACTAATTGTTTTCGCATTGCTTTCTGGAATGTTTACCATATATGTTTCAATGCTGTCGCCTGTAATATTATTATTGCTTCGCGTTTCGTTTAAATAGACTTCGTTAGGCTTGGCATATTCATATCTTTGCTTCACAGCCATAGGAGCCGTTCCCGGACTCATTTTAAGATAATAAATTCCGTCTTCTGTTGAAGTTTTAATCGCTTTCATATATTGAGGTGCAAATTGATTAGTCACCTTTCCACTTAAAATCTTCACATATCTTTCGGTGTTTTTAAGTTTATACTCACCTATCTGATAAAGCTCGACCGCTGAAAATGTGGTCTTTTTCCCACTGACAGCGTCCTCATATAGCTTTTTTATCGTTTCTTCGTCATCACGAATGGTAGCCTCCGTAAGACTTGAAGTGTCAACGCTAGGCACAATGCCACTGACATAAATGCTTCCTATTGCCACACCAGTGATTACGGCAACAAGAATGATAACACCATATAGAATATAATTTTTTATATTAGTCAATATCTTCTCCTTAATAAGGTAAATTCAAATAGTCAAATTACTATGTTTATAGTATAACATAGCTATCTCACAAAGTCAATTAAAATAGTTAAATAATTTTAAATATTTTATGCAATGATAAAAAATAAAATTATAAATTTTTCAATATTTTTCTAAAACGACACAAGTTTCCATGTTTGCAGTAAGCGGAAACATATCAAAAAATTTCACTTTTTGGATTTTGTAAAATTTTGTTAGGTGTTTGAGGTCGCGTGTTAGGGTGGAAAAATTACATGAGATATAGATGATATTTTTGATGTTTGATTTTATAATTTCTTCCAAAACTTTTTCCTTACAACCCTCACGCGCTGGGTCAAGCACAATAAAATCCGCCTCTTTTGACAACTTTGATATAACCTCTTCAACTTTCGCATTGTAATTTGTCATGTTGTCCATTTTTATTGTTTCTGCAATACCGTGCGATGACTTTTGACATTCAACACCTATCACTTTCTCCGCCTTTTTTGCAAGCAATTTCGACAATACGCCCTGCCCTGAATACGCATTTATCACAGTCTTGCCATCTACATTTTTTACAACAAAATCATAAAGCTTTTCGGCTACATCAACATTCACTTGAAGAAAAGATTTAGCGTCTATTTTAAACTCTTCATCAAGAATTTTATAACTCATTTTGACAACATTATATTTCTTGTTAATCTTTGCCTTATCGCTCTCTAAAACTTCGCCTTCGGCTAAAAAAATAGGAAATCTGTCTAATATTTTGTCATACAAAAACGCTTCTCGTTTAGCAAAAAGAAAAATTATCATAACGCCGTCATTAAACTTCCTAAAATAGACGCTTTTTAAATGCGCATATTTATATTTTTTAAGATATTCTCTTGCCACATTAACGGCGTCCAATATGTCACTTTCGGCAAGCAAGCAACTTTTTATACCAACAAAATCATGTGATATAGCTGAAATATAGCCAAGCTCTCCTTGCTTGTGGGTGAGTTTAATCTTGTTTCGATAATGATAATTGCTTTTACTAGGCTCAATATCAATATCGCCTATATAGCCCACCTTTTTTAATTCATTTTGCAATATCATCTTTTTAAGCATAAGCTCTCTTTGATAGCTAACATGCTGAAAAGCACACCCGCCACATTCGTTATAATACGGGCATGGCGGAATAGTCCTATAAGAAGAGGCTTTAACCACTTTCGTTACACTGCCAACATCAAATTTCGACCTCGACTTCACAATTTCAATCTCCACTTCTTCCCCTACATCAGTATGAGGAATAAAGATTGTTTTTCCGCTATGTTTTGCCACTCCGTTTCCGTCATACGACATGTCAATTATCTTAACCAACATACTCCACTCCCTTTTTAATAAACGCCATAATTAATCCAACAACAAAGTCAACTTCCTCCTCGGTCAGCTCCCGCCCCTTTGGTATCTTCCACCATTTATTCAAACATCCGCGACAACAGGTTGACGTGGCATGTTGAGCTATAAAAACAGGATGACCGCGCATTGGAGTTTGTCATTTGGTAAATCCTTTGGCGCAAGTCTTTTTGTTATGAAATCATAAGCATGCGACTTGATTTTCTCCATACCTTTTCCTTTGATATACGCTAAATCTTTTGCCTTTAAGTGAAACTTACTTCTAAATGTTGAAGAAGATAATTTCTTTAAACATTCATCAAAATTTATAACCATATTTATCTAAATCCACTTTGTTATCTATAACTTCCACGCCTTCTTCACTAAGTAACTCCGCCTGCCTATTTGCCCCTCCAAAAGCAAATGCTGACGAAAGCTCGCCAAATCTATTTACCACTCTATGGCAAGGAATTACACCCGGCTCAGGATTGACATGAAGCGCCCAACCGACCTGCCGACCCATTCTAGGATTGCCAACAGCACGCGCAATCTCGCCATAGGTCACCACCCTGCCCTTTGGCACCTTTTTGACTAAATCATAGACATTTTCAAAATAATTTTTACTAAAATCCATACTTCACCTCAACATTTAAATCGCTATTGCCTAATCAAGCTGAAAAATTTATTGGACCAAATCAAAAAAAATGAATTACGCCATACATAATCAACATCTAACCGAACTCAACTTACGGCACCAATATCATCATTCGCCAAATAGATTAAAATCATTTCCACCTATTTCTCCGTCGCCCGCCATAACATCTTGCATTTTCTATAAATTGTTTGCTAGACAAAAGAAAATTGCACACCTATCAACTTAAATAGTGCTGATATTGTCTACTTCAATTATAGTGCAAAATTAAAAAATAGTCAATTGGCGCATTCAATTACTCAACATTTTCGCCTCCATATATAATTAAGCAAAATTTTATGAGCTTGATGTTTTACCTGGCACTAACAAGATTACTAAAAACATTTTCACCAAACGAAAAATACCCCCCCCGCGCACACAAACAAAAGAAGGCTTAATTTAGTAGAATAAAAAACAACTTTCTAACTTAACACAGCACACTCACAAACAAAATAAGGACCAACCTAATAGAATAAAAAGCAATTACTCTCTCTAACAACTTGACAAAGACATCCAAAAAAACTATAATTATAAACATAATGCGGATATGGCGGAATGGCAGACGCGCTAGGTTCAGGTCCTAGTGAGAGCAATCTCATGCAGGTTCAACTCCTGTTATCCGCACCAAGAAACAACAATCTAAACCGCTTTGGTTTAGATTGCTTTTATTTGAAAAACCACGGGTTTTACCCGTGGATTTTTATTTGTATGGTTTAATTTTTTTGATGGCTTAGATTGCTTATTTGTTATTTCTAAAAATCTT
>CALVZE010000011.1 GCA_944372445.1 uncultured Clostridia bacterium | reverse complement strand
AGCAGGCAATCGCAGAGCGGAGAAGTCGAAGACTTCGAAGCGGGAAGATTGCAACTGCGAAGCAGGTTCCGAAGACCATTGTGATATCCACGAGCGCTTAGGGTGCAAATGTAAAATATTATGTTGTAAATTTAGAGTGGCTGACTAAGAGACCATTGTGATATCTATTTGTGCTCAGGGTGCATTTTTAGGAATTTGGACTAAGTTATTATACACCATTATTTTGTTTATGTCAAATCTTGTGAAACAATAAGTTGGCTTAAAATTAAAATTATGATATAATATTATTATTAGGAGATTAAGATGAACAAAATATTTTTAATTACAGGACCAGCAGGCGTTGGGAAAAGCACCATTTCAAAACTTATAGCGCAAAATTTGGAGAAGAGCGTTTTAATAGAAGGTGATGATGTTTATCATTTGGTTGTAGGCGGGTATATAAGTCCTTGGAAAGAGGGAAATCATTTGAAATTCTTTTGGGAAAACTGCAAAAGTTTAATTAAAAATTCGATTAAAAATGGCTATGATGTTGTCTTTAATTACATTTTGGACAATAAGCAAGTGGAAGATATTAAGAAAAGTTTTCTCAATTGTGAGATAAAATTTGTTTGTTTAATGGTTGATGAAACCACTATTGTTAAGCGCGATAAACTTCGTTCAGAAGATTGCCAGATGGGAGAGAGGGCGTTGGTTCTTTTAAATGAGATGAGAGGTCACAATTTTAACAAAAACAATATTTTAGACACTTCAAATTTGTCGGCGGAAGAAACATATATTGATATTATGAGAAGTAATCGTTATCTTATATGATAAATTCATATATATTTATCTCTTTTAGTTGATTTTTTTGTTTTTTTTAACTAAAATATATCTATATACATAATGAGGTGGGTATGGCAGAGAAGAAAAAATCAGGCTTTGGCGGGAAATTGTTGCTTTTATTGGCGCTTGCGGTAGTTGGCTATGCTGTTGGCGCTGTTAGTTATTATTTCACCGCTGATACGCAGAATTTGACAGAGGCGCTAACTTCAAACTATGCTTGGATTGGGCTTGCAGTTGGAGTGATTGCAGGTTTATTATTTATTTTTATGAAGTGGAGCAAAAAGCCTGTCGCGGAAACAAAGGGTAAGACGGTTGGTAAAACCGCAGAGGGAAAGGAAATGGACCTTGCGTTTAATGCGAAAATGCTTGGACCTGCTGACATAGGGAAAGGCGTCTATGGTTCTGTGAATACCACATGGGCTCAACTGCCAACCATAAAAAATACAGGTATAGTCTTTCAAAATTCGTTAAGAAATGGGAAGTATAATATCAGCATGAAAGACGAATACCACGCAATGGTCATCGGTGCGACGGCTTCCGGTAAATCGCATTTGATGATTATTCCGACAATAAGAATTCTCGGGCATTCTGGCGAAAAGCCTGATATGGTGATTTCTGACCCTAAGGGTGAGCTTTATCAAATAACATCAAACATTTTAAAAGAGGAAGGTTACAGAGTATTTAAATATGACCTCCGCGACCCGTTTACCTCTTCGCGTTGGAACCCGATGCAACACGCCTATGATGTCTATCAAGAGGCTTTAAAATGCAAAAACAATGTGAAGAAATGCACTAATGGTGCCTCTCCTGAGCGCTCGGGCTTTAAACCTATTCCAGGTGAAAAGTATGGCAAAGAGTGGTATGGTTTTAATGGAATTGCTTATCCAGACCTTGAACAACTTAAAGTTGCCGTTAGAAGCACGGAAGAGGTTTTGAAAGACCAAGCGTATGGCGAACTTAAAGATGTTGTGGCAACAATTTGCCCGAAAAGCAACGCGCCGGACCCAACGTGGGAAGAGGGCGCCAAGGACTTCCTTTACGGCGTGACGCTGGCGATGCTTGAAGACAGCGAGAACCCAGAACTTGGTATGACGAGAGAGAAATTCAATTTCTATAACCTCTATAAAATTGCGATGTATAAAGACCCGGACCCTGACAATCCGTTTGAAACGCTGAAAAAATACCTTCTCCAAGGCAGGGATGAAGCGAAAAGTGAAGTGCCACAACTCACAGCAAACGTGGTGAACACCTCGCCAAACACGGCAAAGTCATACTTTTCGGTGCTGAGTGGTAAAGTTTCCTTTATGCAAGACGTCGGCATTTCATATCTAACCAGCGAAAGCGACCTCGACTTTTCCACTTTCACCGACAAGCCAACCGTTCTATATATCGTCATTCCTGATGATAAAGAAGAGCGTTATGGCTTAGCTAATATTTGTATCAGTCAGTTATACAAGCGCCTTGTTGATAAGACAAACACGCTTGCATCAAAGAAGTTACCACGCCATGTTTACTTTATTTTGGATGAGTTTGGTAACCTTCCTCCAATTCCTAAATTTGATAGTATGATAACGGTTTCGCGTTCAAGAAACATCCTATACGAGCTTGCTATTCAGTCATATACTCAGCTTGAAACTAAGTATGGCAAGGACGCGGCGGAAACGATTAAAGCAAACTGCAATGCGCAAATCTTTATCGGAACTGACGACCAGAACACGCGTGAGGACTTCTCAAAGCGCTGTGGCGAAGTGCAACTTATTTACGAAGAAACCAGTGAAAGTAAGAGTAAGGGCGAAAAGCAAGACCAGTCCTCGACTTCAAAAAGCACATCGGTGCAAAGAACCACGCGTCCGCTTATCACCGCATATGAACTTGGACAGCTTCCTTTCGGCACTGTGATTGTCAAACTCTATCGAAGTCAGCCTGTTAAGGTGGAATTGACGCCAGACTTTAAAACGCCATTTTTTCACCGCAATGACGCAAATCCGGGTGTGGGCATTATGAAGAGCCTTGATAGAGAAAAAGTATTTTACAGCATTAAAGACCGCAACAAAAAATTATTAAAATCGTCAAATCCATTTGATTTTTAAGGTGCAACTTGCACCTTTTTTATTGCCAAAATGCAAGTTTTTTAGATCCTTCGACAAAGCAATGCTTGGATGTTTGATGTTTATAAATCAAACCTCACTCTCTTAGATCCTTCGACTTCGCTCAGGATGACAAATATGAATTTGTATTTGTCATTCTGAGCAAGGGAGTATGGCGGAAAAATATTTTTAACATATAATTAAATAAGAGCATAAATAAAGGCATGGAATATAATGACGAAAAGTTATGTGATAATTTTGAAGCTATGGCAAGAGCCTATTCAAAATCTCTTAAAAACAAGGGCTTTGTTTTTATTAAGCTTGAAGACGAAGAATTTTCTATGCTAATTGACGAAATTGCCATACTGTTTAACAAGATAGACGCTTGCCTTGATAAACTTGGTGAGCGTGTTGATTGTCGTTTATTAAAAGAAGCAACAGAAAAAAACATTGCAAGTTTTAAGCAAAAATTTAATAATAGACATTGTGACAGAAGATATCGTTGCCTGACAAGTCCTAGCGAAAGTTTTTTATCGCTAATCTCTCTTGAAAATACACTAACCTTGAAACTGATGATACTGTCTGTCAAAAGTGGAGAATTAGAATTTTGTCATGAGATAATAACAACAAGGACGCACATATATGCCAATAGTTTTTCACAAGAGGGATTTACAGCATTTTAAGAAATTGTTTGACAAAACATTTTAGCCTTAGATATAATAAACTAAGGTGGTATATGAAAAAAAGTTTTGGGTATTTGGCGTCACTTATTAGCTCAATTGTTACAGGAATAGAGTCCTGTGTTTTAATTGCGATAATCACAGGACAAGCTCTTCTTTTAAAAAGTTTGAGTGACCAAAGCGGACTTTTGGAGATAGGACTCAACGCGACAATTTTGGCTGTTTCAATAATTGCCTTTGGACTTTCTATATATTGTAATAAGCTTCAAAACGATGAGAACTATCTATCTCTATATAAGAACAGGCGCTCTGTGTATGCCACAATGGTGTTCGACTATATTTTAGCCTTCCTTTTCTTTACCTATTGCCTTATCGAAACAAACATACTTGTTATTGTTTTGTATGTTTTGTGTTTGATACTACTAGCGCTTGCAGGCTCTTTGTTTTTAGCAGAAACAAATCAATATTTTAAGCAGAAGAAAATGGAATTAGAAGAAAATAATATATATAAAGAGGAAAAAATTGAAACTGAATAACAAACGAAATTTTTGTATCATTGCACACATCGACCACGGGAAAAGCACCTTGGCGGACAGGCTTATTGAGCTGTCTGGCACCGTTTCTAAGCGCGATATGCAGTCACAGATACTTGACAGCATGGATTTAGAGCGCGAAAAGGGGATTACTATCAAACTTGCACCAACAAGGCTTATCTATGAATATAACGGTCAAGAATATGAACTAAACTTAATCGACACGCCAGGACATGTCGATTTTACCTATGAGGTGTCACGCTCGCTTGCTGCTTGTGAGGGCGCGCTTTTACTTGTCGATGCGTCACAGGGTGTTGAGGCTCAGACGCTTGCAAACACCTTTTTGGCATTAGATAACAATCTTGAAATTATTCCTATCATTAACAAAATCGACCTGCCATCAGCTCGCATAGACGAAGTAAAAAAGGAGATTGAAGAGCTAATAGGACTTGACGCAGAAAACTGCCCTTGCATCTCTGCTAAGGAAGGAATAAACATCGAGGATGTTTTTAAGGCAATAATAGAAAATATTCCAGCGCCTAGTGGCGATGAGAATGGTAAGCTAAAATGCCTTATTTTTGATAGTCACTATGACAACTTCAAGGGCGCAATCTGCCTTATCCGTGTCTTTGACGGCAAAGTTAAAAAGGGCGACAAAATTTTGATGATGCAAACAAAAAAAGAGTTTGAAGTGACCGAAGTTGGTATATTTGTGCCGACCACTAAGGAGTGCGAAGTCTTAAAGGCGGGCGATGTTGGGTATGTTGCAGGCTCCATTAAAACGATAAGCGATGTCAAGGTGGGCGACACGATAACGAAGGCAGACAATCCTATCAGCGAGCCACTTTCTGGCTATAAAGAGGTGCAACCTGTGGTCTTTTGTGGTGTCTTTCCTGTCGATGGCGCTAAGTATGGAGAACTTAAAGACGCCCTCGATAAACTCAAACTAAATGACGCAAGTTTGCAGTTTTCTCCTGAAAATTCATCAGCGTTAGGCTATGGCTTTCGATGTGGATTTTTGGGACTTTTACATCTTGAAATTATCACAGAACGCTTAGAGCGAGAGTTCAACTTAGACATCATCACAACAGCGCCAAGCGTTTCCTACAATGTCTATAAGACGAACGGCGATTGTTTGGAAATATCTAATCCGTCCAACCTTCCGCCAGCGGTGGAGATAGCAAGGATAGAAGAGCCTGTCGTTAAAGTCAACATCTTCACTCCACCGAATTATGTGGGTTCCATTATGGAACTATGTCAAGATAAGCGAGGAGTTTACAAAAACATGATTTATCTTGACAAGCATAGGGTGGAGTTAAATTATCAGATGCCGTTAGGTGAAATTATTTATGACTTTTTTGATAGTTTGAAGTCAAGAACGCACGGTTATGCTAGTTTTGACTACGAGTTTGACGGCTTTGAAACATCTGATTTAGTGAGAGTAGACATCCTCTTAAATGGAGAAAAATGTGACGCACTTTCTATGATTGTGCATAAAGATAAGGCGTATTCGCGCGGAAGAGAGCTTGCCGAGCGCCTCAAAAAAATAATACCGCGTCAACTTTTTGAAGTGCCAATTCAGGCATGTATAGGCAACAAAATCATCGCACGCGAAACGATATCTGCTATGCGCAAAGATGTTTTAGCAAAGTGCTATGGCGGAGATATCACAAGAAAGAGAAAACTGCTTGAAAAACAGAAAGAAGGCAAAAAGCGTATGCGAAAAATTGGCTCGGTAGAAATTCCGTCAGAGGCGTTTATGAGCATTTTAAAGTTGGGCGACGATGAAAAATGAAAAAATGGCGGACGTTTTAGAATTTCCGACTGATGATAACTCTATTTCAATATATATTCACATACCATTTTGTGAAAGAAAGTGTAGCTACTGCGCTTTCGTTTCTTTTTGTTTAAGCAAAATCGACAGAGAAAAGTATATTCAAGCGTTATTGGAGGAAATAGAAAGTTTTTCCACAGTTAAAAGGGTGAAAACAATCTATTTAGGCGGAGGCACGCCTTCACTTTTGACAAAGGAAGAAATTTTTTCTATTTTTAGAAAGCTTAGAGAAAAATTCGATATTGATGAAAATGCTGAAATAACCATCGAAGTCAATCCAAATTCGGTGGAAGAAGACAAGTTGAGGGCGTATAAGGAGGTCGGCATAAATAGAATTAGTGTGGGCGTGCAGTCGCTTTCAAACAAAACGCTTAAATCTATCGGCAGGCTTCACACAAAAGAAGAAGTGACAGAAAAATTAAAACTTATTAAAAAATATTTCGACAACATCTCTGCCGACTTAATAATAGGATTGAGTGGCGAAAAAAGCGTGACAAAATATGCAAAGGAGTTAATTAAACTTAATGTCAAACATATCTCTTCATATATGCTTGAAATCCACGAAAACACCAAACTCTATTTTGAGGTGCGAGATAAAAAATATTGTCCGCTAGACGAAATCGGCGTGACAAAGAGTTATGATAAACTTGTCAAATTCTTGAAAAAGCATGGATTTGTGCAATATGAAGTAAGCAATTTTTCGGTAGACGGTTATCAAAGTCGGCACAACTTAAATTATTGGAGCTATGGCGAGTATGTCGGCTTTGGAGTTTCTTCTCATTCCTTTTTGAACGGCAAGCGTATTGCAAACTCTGGCATGCTTCAAGGTTATTACAAACGAGAGTATAAGGAAGAGAAAATCACAAAGAAAATGGAAATTGAAGAGCGGATCATGCTTGGACTTCGCTGCTATTTAGGTGTCGACATTTCCATACTTCAAAAATTAGGCTATGATATTCAAAAGAGTGAAAGTTACAGAAAATTTTTAAAAGAAGGCGAGATTGTGGAAGATGACGGAAAGTTTTATCTACTGCCAAAATATTACAAATTCGCCGATTATTACATTCTCAACCTTTTGCCATAAAAGACGGAAGAGTTTTAAGTTTAAATGACTTATTTAGACTAGAAATTAATATTGTTAAATAATTAATTTGAAATCAAAATGGTTGTAGCGAACTTTTTGAAAGAAAATTTAAGTCTAAAATTATGCAAAAGTGTTGACAAATAAAGGTTCAGATGATATAATACAAAATGTAAAGCAAAATCACTTTACAAAGGTTGAAAGTATGGCAAAGTTAAAACTTAATGATTTTGTGAAATATGGCAAACTTTTCGAAGAGTATTCGGCGCTACTCAGCGAGGATAGGCAAAACTTAATGCGTCTATATTTTGATTACAATATGACGCTTGCAGAGATTTCGGCGGAGCGTGGAATATCGCGACAGGCAGTCAAAGACGCCATAACAAAATCGTGTGAAAAGTTAGACTATTATGAAAATAGCCTTAAAAATTGTCAAAAAAAAGAAAAAATAACAAAAAAATTAGAAAAAATCAAAGATTTAAATGATATAAATGAAATAAAATTAAAAGTCGAAGAATTAATAGGAGAAATTTGATGGCATTATTTTCCAGCCTACAAGAAAAGTTTAATCATATCTTTTCTAAACTTACAAAAAGAGGGAAGCTCACCGAACTTGAAATTAAAGAGGCGATGCGTGAAGTCAGAATTGCACTCTTAGAGGCGGATGTAAATTATATCGTTGCCAAAAACTTCGTCAATTCTGTGTCGCAAAAGGCGCTTGGCGAAGAAGTGATGAAAAGTTTGACACCGGGACAAATGGTGATAAAAATTGTCAAAGATGAGCTTACTGCTCTTATGAGTAGCACCGATCAAAAACTCAATCTTTCATCTAATCCAACCGTCATTATGATGTGTGGACTTCAAGGTGCGGGCAAGACCACAATGTGCGGAAAGCTTGGTGCTTACTTAAAAAAGAGTGGCAGAAAAGTGTTACTTGTGGCGTGCGATATTTATAGACCTGCGGCAATCAATCAGCTTCAAGTTGTAGGCAAACAGGCAAACTGCGAGGTATTTGAGCGTGGCACACAAAATCCTGTTAAAACGGCAAAGCAAGCGGTCGAGCATGCAAAAAAGCAGGGCTTTGATGTTGTTGTTATCGACACGGCTGGTAGGCTTCACATAAACGAAGAGTTGATGAACGAACTTAAAAACATCAAAAGTGAGGTTAAACCTCAGGAAATACTTTTGGTTGTTGATGCGATGACAGGTCAGGACGCTGTGACGATAAGCGAAAGTTTCAATAAAGATTTAGATATCAGCGGTGTTATCCTTACCAAACTTGACGGTGACACGCGTGGAGGTGCGGCGCTTTCCATAAAGGCTATCACAGGCAAACCTATCAAATTTTCAGGTGTTGGAGAAAAGATAGGAGATATAGAGCCGTTTCATCCAGACAGAATTGCCTCTCGAATACTTGGCATGGGCGATGTGTTGTCGCTCATTGAAAAGGCGCAAGAGGCGGTCAGCGAAGAAGAGGCAAGAAAACTCGAAGAAAAATTCCGTGAAAACTCTTTCACTTTTGAAGATTATCTTGTGCAAATGGAAAATCTCAAAAAGATGGGAAGTCTTAACGATATCGTGCGAATGATACCGGGCGTTGGAAACAAACTTAAAGGTGTCAACATTGATGAAAATCAACTTGCTGTCAACAAGGCAATCATTCAGAGTATGACTAAGGAAGAGCGTTTGAACCCAGACATCATCAAGGCTTCAAGGCGAAAGCGTATTGCGGACGGAAGTGGAACGAGTATTCAGCAGGTTAATCAACTGTTGAAGCAGTTTGAACAGTCGAAAGAGATGATGAAACAACTCAAAAACAAGCGTGGGCTTCGTGGATTGTTTTAGTGGTTTTGAATAATTAAATGTTTATTAAAAAAATTCTAATTTATTCATTTTAGTTTAAATAGGAAAATAATAAAAAATTTAATTATTTAAAGTATTATTAATTAAAAATAAAATTGATTTATTATTCGGTATATTCTAACGAAAGTTAGTTTATATATAAAAGTTTTAAAAATATAAAAAAATGAATTAAAATAGCAAAATAATTAAAAATAATTGAATTTTAAGTGCATTTTTTGAATTTTTAGAACAAAAGCAAAAGAAATTTATTAAAAGGAGAAAGGAAATGGCTGTTAAAATTAGATTGACAAGACTTGGAGATAAAAAGTCACCATTCTATCGTGTTGTCGTTGCAGATTCTAAGAGTCCTAGAGATGGAAAATTTATTGACATTATAGGAACTTACAATCCACTTGCAAATCCAGCTGAGATTAAAATTGATAATGAAAAGGCAACAAAATGGCTCAAAAATGGTGCTCTTCCAACTGAAACTGCAAAGTCAATTTTGGTTAAGAGTGGCGTTATTAGTCAAGAAAATAAATAAGGAGAAATAAATGCAAAAATTACTTGAACTCTTGGTTAAAACTCTTGTCACAAATGAAGATAAGGTTAAGGTGACCGTGGACGAGCAAGAAAAACAAATCACATTTAATGTTGTTGTTGATGAAAGCGACATCGGCAAGGTGATAGGCAAAAATGGCAAAATGGCAAACTCCATTAGAACTATAATAAAATCTATCGGCGCAAAAGAACATAAAAAAGTTTTCGTAAAGTTTGGAGACTAAATGGAATTTTTGTGCGTTGGAAAAATTGTCAAACCGCAGGGTATAAAGGGGGAAGTGAAAATTCTTCCTCTTGTTGATATCCCTGCGATTTTTAATGGTAAACATAAATTATATCTAAACAAGAAAGAGGCGGAACTTTTGAAATGCACCTATCGCCTTGGCTTTGCCTATGCCACTTTTAAGGAAATTCCTGACAGAAACACTGCTGAACTTTATCGCAATGTGGAAGTTTACATCGACAAGGAAGAATTTTATAAAATACCTTCAAATGCGGTGCTTATTGATGACCTAATCGGTGAACAGCTTTTAGACGAGAATGGAGAGTTTGTCGGGCAAATTCAAGGAGTCGACAACTTCGGCTTTGACGATGTTATTGTCATAAAAGACGGTGACGAGCGTATCTATCAAGTGCCATTTGTCGGCGATATCTTTAAGAATGAAGGCGAAAGATTCTATGTGATAAGAAAGGAGTATGAGGGGGCTAAGACTGATTATGAAAATTGATATCTTAACCCTTTTTCCTCAAATGTTCGCACCGGTCAAAGAGAGCATAATCAAAAGAGCGGTAGATAAAAAACTTTTAGAGATAAATATTGTTGATATTCGCGAGTTTTCAAAGGACAAGCATAAAAAATGTGACGACTACCCTTTTGGTGGAGGGGCTGGTATGCTTATGCAGGTGGAACCACTATATTACGCCATAAAAAGCGTGCAAAGTGGAAACAGTAAGCTTATTTTCCCTTCGCCACAAGGCAAAGTGTTTAATCAAAACATGGCAAAAGAACTAAGCGAAGAAGAACATCTTGTCTTTATCTGCGGGCATTATGAAGGGGTGGATGAAAGGATTTTCGAGCTTTTCAATATTGAAGAGATTTCTCTCGGCGACTTTGTATTGACGGGCGGAGAACTGCCGAGTATGGTGATGGTCGATGCAATTTCGCGCTTAGTTGATGGTGTGATAAGCCGTGAAAGCTTGGAAAGTGAAAGCTTTTCAAACAACCTACTTGAATATCCGCAATACACTAGGCCCTCTTCATTCATGGGCTTAGATGTTCCAGAGGTATTACTCTCTGGCAATCATCAAGAGATTGAAAAGTGGAGAAATGAACAAAGCCTAAAACGCACAAAAGAGCGAAGAAAAGATTTGTTAAAAAAGAAAAAATAATATTTTTATCAATTTTTTCGCATTTTTTCTTAATTTTTAGGTATTTTTTGATATTTTTCTAGTTTTTAAGTTTATAACTTGTTAAATATAAGATAAATTGAATAAAAAATATTCAAAAAATCAACTTTAAATAAAGGAGAAATTTATGAAAGATAAGGTTTGTTTAATCACAGGCGGTGCTGGCGGTATAGGTTCGGCAGTTGCAAGAGTTATTGCTAAAAATATTGCGAATGGGATTTTAATACTCCACTATAACTCAAATAAAAATGGTGCGGAAAATCTCAAAAAAGAAATTGAAAAAGAAAATAAAAACATCAAAGTTTACACCTTACAAGCAGATTTAGAGATAAAAGAAGAATGCGAAAAATTATGCGACCTAATTTTGAAGAAATTTGGCGTAGTTGATGTTTTAGTTAATAATGCAGGTTACGTTGAAGATAAAGAATTAAGTGAGAGAACCTATGAAGATTTTGAAAAGACAATTAAAATAAACTTGATTGCGAATTTCTATCTTTCCAAAGTTTTGGGCTATAAAATGCTTGAGCAAAAATTTGGAAAAATTGTCAATATCTCTTCAACAAGCGGATTGATTTTGCATTCTGGAAGTATGAATCCGACAAGCATTGATTACGATGCTTCGAAGGCAGGGGTAAACGCTTTAACAAAAAATTTTGCACAAGAATTTGCTCCGTATGTTAATGTCAATGCGGTTGCTCCTGGCTGGGTTGACACTCCTTTAAATTATGAATTACCAGAGTATGTTAGGCAAAGCGAAAATGAAAAGATATTAAAAAATCGTTGGGCAAGTCCGGAAGAGATTGCTGAACTTGTTTGGTATTTGATTAGTGATAAAGCTGACTTCATCAATGGTAGTATCTATGAAATTGATGGTGGAAGAAGATAAAAAACTAATTTTTAGTGATTTTTTCTTAATTTTAATGGAATTTTCTTAATTTTTAAATATTTTTTGTTTTAATAAATAGTTGATTAAATTTTGGAGAGGGTATGAAAATAAATTGGTTTCCTGGGCATATGCATAAGGCGTTGAAGGAGATAAAGGAAGAACTTAAAAAAGTGGATGTTGTCCTTTATGTTTTAGACGCGCGCATACCGCTCTCTTCCTTAAATCCAAAACTTGATGAGTTATCTGAAAATAAGCCTGTGCTTTACATACTAAATAAGATTGATATAGCTGACGAGAAGCGTGTTGGGGTTTTGAAGGAAAAATTTAAGGGTGAAAACAAGGACTACATTTCATATAACTCTAACTTTTCAAAAAATACCTTGATACTCGACAAAATTAAAAAGTTGGCATATAAAAAGGTGGAAAAGTATCAGGCGAAAGGAGTTAAGCCGACGATAAGATGTATGGTTGTTGGTGTGCCGAACAGTGGCAAAAGTTCGCTTGTAAATAACCTATGCAAAAAGGCAAAGGCGGTCACTGGTAACAAGGCAGGCATGACAAAGAGTGGGCAGTGGCTGAATGCTGGGGACGGCGTTGAGGTGTTCGACACTCCTGGCACGCTCTATCCTAACATTGAAAACGAAGATGTGGCGAAAAAACTTGCCTATGTTGGCAGTGTGCGTGATGAGGTTTTGGAGTTTAATAGTCTTGCAGAAGATTTATTAAAACTTCTTAAAGAGAAATACCCTCAAAATATAGAGAGGAGATATCCAAATTGTCAAACTGTTTTAGATATTGCAAAATTAAGAAAATTTGTTTTGTCTGGCGGAGAGATAGATTTGGAGCGCGCTTCATATATGCTTGTTGATGATTTCAGGAAGGGTAGGCTCGGTAAAATTACGTTAGATTAATTGGTAAGCAAAAAACAATAAAAAATCGTTAGAAAATAGCAAAAAAAAGAGAAAAATATGAAAAAATTAAATAAAATCCATGGAACTATTGGCGAAATTGAGGTGGCGAACTATTTGAAAGCACAAGGATATAAAATTGTTGCTATGAATTATAAAAACAAAATAGGAGAAATTGATATTGTTGCTCTTGATAAGAATGTCATCGTTTTTGTGGAAGTTAAAAGCCGTGCAACACTTGCTTTTGGGCGTCCTTGTGAGGCGGTCGGTTTTAGAAAACAGCAAAAGATAAGAAAGGTTGCTGAACTTTATCTTCTTCAAAAGCAAAAATATTATAGCGATGTGCGTTTTGATGTTGTTGAAGTTCTCGGAGATGAAATTAGTCTTATAAAGAACGCCTTTTAATGATTTTATTTTTTTGACTAAAAATAGCGAAAAAAGCATGCTATTTTTTATTTTTTTCTTAAAAAAGCGCTATTTTTATTAATTTTCAGATAAAACTATTGAAAATTGAGCTAATGTATGCTAAAATAAACTTAGATAAATTAAAAGAGAGTTTTTTATGAAGATTAGAAATGTAGATTTTGGAAAAAGCCCGCTCTTTCTTGCTCCAATGGCAGGAGTTAGTGATGTTGGATTTAGAGAGCAAGCAGTTAAATTCGGCGCGGATGTCACGGTAACCGAAATGCTTTCAACGCGTGCCATGGTGCATAATCCTAAAAAGACGAATTTGATGACTATAACTTCTCCATACGAAAAACTTGTTGTGGCTCAAATTTTTGGGCATGAAAGCGAGTTCATGGTTAAGGCGTTTGAAAGTGAGATATTAGACAAGTTTCCAGCGTTTGACATAAACATGGGTTGTCCTGCTCCAAAGATTTTAAAAAATGGTGACGGCGCTGCGCTTATGGACAGTATACATCTTGCAGGTCACATAATTGAAACGTGTAGAGATATGACAGATAAGCCTTTGTCGGTGAAATTTAGAAAGGGCTATCATCAAGAAAACTATCTTGACTTTGCTAAGATGTGCGAAGATAGTGGCGCCGACTATGTTATCTTTCACGCACGAACTGTTGAGCAGGGGTATAGCGGTGAGGCTGATTACGAGGCGATAGCAAATGTCAAAGCTAAACTTCACATTCCTGTGATTGGAAATGGTGATGTTGTCAGTGTTGATTCTTATCACAGAATGCTTGAAACCGGTGTTGACGGCGTTATGATAGGGCGCGGAGCGCTTGGAGCACCTTGGATTTTCAAAGAGTTAAAGGAAGGTCACACTATTCAAGTTGATAAATACAAGGTTGTCAAAGAGCATATTGAAACACTTAGAAAATACTATAATGAAGAATGGCTAACCCTTTACATAAGGAAACATCTTCTTTGGTATGCAAAAGATTTGCCAAAAGCAAGCACTGTTCGTATGACACTTGCTACCTGCAAAGACATTGACGAGTGCCTTGAAATTTTAAAAGAATGTTTTGAGAAGAAAATGTAGTTTTGGGTGTTTAATGATTTAGAAAATAGGATGATAGTCGTCCTATTTTTTTCTATTGATCTTTTTCTTAATAATGTTTTTTTGAAAATATTTAATTTTGTTTTGAAAATCCTCCGAAAAGTAGTATTATATACTTGCGGGGGATATTTTTATGAAAAGAACGATTAAAGATTTAAAAAACATACAAGGTAAAAGAGTGTTGCTTAGATGTGACTTTAATGTTCCTCTCGATAATTGGGGCGATATTTTGGATGACACCAGAATTACCGCTTCTATTCCAACTATTAAATATCTTAACGACCAAAATTGCAAGCTTATCATCTGCTCACATTTAGGGCGTCCAAAGGGTTATGATAAGTTTTTGTCGCTCTTTCCTGTTGCAGTATGTCTTATGAAATATTTTCCAAACAAGGTAAAATTTTGTCCGAAAGTGGTTGGTGATGAAGTTAAAAGAGATATTGCAAAGATGAAAGGCGGAGATATTTTGGTGCTTGAAAATTTGCGTTTTGACCCGCGAGAAGAAGAAAATGATCTTTCATTTGTTAAAGAACTTGCGTCTTATGGGGATATATATGTGGACGATGCGTTTGGTGTTGCTCACAGAAAGCATGCCTCAAACTATGGTGTTGCCTTAAAACTTCCAAATGCCATTGGCTTTTTGATTGAAAAAGAGTTAAATGTTTTTGAAAAAGCGTTTAAAAATCCGAAAAAGCCATTTGTCGCTATCTTTGGAGGCGCAAAGGTTAAAGACAAACTGTTGTTAATTAAAAATATAATAGGAAAGGCAGATACAGTGCTGATTGGCGGTGGTATGGCTTACACATTCCTGCTTGCAGAGGGAATAAATATAGGTAAGTCAATTGTCGATTTAGACCTTATTGATGAAGCAAAGGAAATCTTGAAAGAGGCGCGTGACGCTGGCATGAAAGTGGTGCTTCCTGTCGACCATGTGGCATTAAAATACGACCGCGTTATCAAAACAAACAATCTTGATGCGGATATGATTGGGCTTGATATAGGCAAAAAGACAGTTAAGCTTTTCCAAGAAGAAATCAAGCATGCAGGGCAAATTGTTTGGAATGGACCGCTTGGAAAATATGAAGACAAGCGCTTTAAGACGGGAACTTTCATGGTGGCAAAGGCGGTTGCCAAAAGTTCGGCATACTCCATTGTTGGAGGAGGCGACAGCGTTGGCGCAATAAATACGCTTGGCTTTACTGATAAGATTGACCACCTTTCGACCGGTGGAGGTGCAAGCATGAAACTTATGGAGGGTAAAACTTTACCTGCAATCGAGGTTATTGACACTCTTTAACTACAAGACAACAATTTTGAGCGAGATAGATGTTTATTCAAATGCACGCGAATTTGTTATAAATTTATTAAAATTCAACTTATTTGAATTAGCATCACATAGCTATACTTAGGATTGAAAGATTTAGTTTTTTTAAGGAGAAGTATGAGAAAGATAATTATTTCCAATTTTAAAATGAACACAGTGCCTAGCGATATGAAAGCGTATTCAATGCAACTTGCAACAAAGACGGCGGGAAGTAAGAATAAGATTATTGTTTGTCCGCCATATACTCATTTTTGCATTGCAAAACAATTTTTGGATGGCAGTAAAATTGAAATTGGTGCGCAAAATGTTTCAGATGTAGAGGCAGGAAAAAATACCGGAGAGATTTCCGCTTCCATGCTTAAAGATGCTGGCGTAACCTACTGTATTATCGGTCATTCAGAAAGAAGAAGTAAATTTAAAGAGTCTGATAGGCTTATAAACAAAAAAATCAAAATGGCGCTTTCGCAAGGGCTGAAGGTAATTCTTTGCATTGGCGAAGACAAGGTGACGCGCGAAGCAAAAGGCGCTTGCGCTTTCGTAAAAAACCAACTTGATGATGCGCTCAAAGGAATATACGAAAATGAGCTTGAAAGCGTCATCATTGCCTATGAACCTATTTGGGCAATTGGCACAGGCAAAACCGCCACTTTGAAAGATATTGAAAAAATGGTGGGAGTGCTAAGAAAGGAAATTGCCTATCTATATAACGACAAGACAAAAATCAATATTGTCTATGGCGGAAGTATTGATATTAACAACTACAAAAAAATCATCTCTCTTCCATGTTTAGACGGAGCTTTAATCGGCGGGGCTAGTCTTGATGTTGACAACTTCTCGGTTATTGCAAGAGAGAATTATTGATTTAGAAGAGCGAAAATTTTGTAAAAGAAAGGAGAAATTCATATGAAAAATTTTAAATTCACTTGGAAAAATTTTGGTATGATGAGAGTAGGTTATGACCTAGCAAGTTTTTCAATCGAAATTAAAGAGAGTGAAATTAATCCAACTATAACATTTACCACTGGCGAAGAACGTGGCATTACTGTTATAGATAAGACCTATAAACTTAAAAACAAAGAAATTTTAGAAAAAATATCAAAGGTAAGCATTCCAGAAACAAATGTGGCTAGTGATGGACTTGATGGCGACGCTTGGGAAGTGGAATTTGATGGTAAAGTTTTGAAGGGATATTTAGATAGGCCAAAATGGCTTGAACAAATCAAAAAGATTATTGACGTTAAAAATATCTATTCATATGTAGATAAAAAAAGTAAAATTTATTTAGGCATTGATTGACTTTATTGAATTTAGATTGCAAAAGATAAAAATATGTTGTAAAATAAAAAAAGTGGAGAACGCATGGCATTATACAGAACTTATCGACCTAAGACCTTTGATGAGGTCATTGGGCAAGAACACATCACAAAGACGCTTGAAAATCAGATTATGAATGGACATATTGGGCATGCCTATCTTTTTACAGGCACGCGAGGAACAGGCAAGACCAGTATCGCTAAGATTTTTGCGCGTGCGGTCAACTGCTTAAATCCTATCAATGGTTCACCATGTGGAAAATGTGAAAATTGCTTAAAACTTCAAAAAGATAACGATATTAATATAATAGAAATGGATGCGGCATCTAACAACAAGGTGGATGATATTCGCGAAATTCGTGAAAAGGTCAAGTTCATGCCTGTCGATGTTAAATATAAAGTTTACATCATTGACGAAGTGCATATGTTGACAGATTCTGCTTTTAACGCACTTTTAAAAACGCTTGAAGAGCCACCTAAACATGTTATTTTCATTTTGGCAACCACTGAGGTGCATAAACTTCCGCAAACAATTTTGTCGCGTTGTGTTCGCTTTGATTTTAGGCTTGTGTCCGTTAAGGAATTGGTTAATCATTTAAGGAAAATATTTGAGCTTGAAAAAATAGGTTATGATGAGGAAAGTTTAAAACTTATTGCGACCGCTGGCGAGGGAAGTGTGAGAGATACGCTTTCAATCGCCGACTCCATTGCTTCCTATTGTCAAGGAAAGATAACTAAAGAGGAAACTTTGAGAATACTAGGCACAACCGATTATTCTTTAAATATTGAATTCTTCAACCATTTAAAAAATAGAGAGATTGGTGGTGTTTTAGAACTAATTGACCGCATGGAAAAGGAAGGAAAAAATCTGGCGGTGTTTGCGAAAGATGTTTCAAAACATGCTAGAAACTTGCTTGTTATCAAGACTTGCGAAAACGCAAACGAAATTTTAAATCTGCCAGAGGATGTTTTTGCTTTATTTAAAGAGCAAGCGGATGCCTTTAATGAAAAAGATTTGATAAACTATATGCAAGTCTTTTCCTCGGCTGAAAACGAACTTAGATACACGCTATCTGTGAGACTCTTGCTTGAAACCACATGTCTAACTGCCATGTCAGGCATGGACGCAAAAAAAAACTGAAAATTGAGAGAAACACGACCTCTTTATCGCCTAAAAATGTTTGGGGAAAGATTGTTCTATACCTTAAAGAGCATAAAAAAATCTCTTTGTATGTGGCGTGTGGCGATATAACGGATGTTAAAATTGACGATAAAAAACTTGCAATAAAAACCTCAGATGACTTTCTTATTAGTGTTTTAGAGGACGGTAAAAGGGAGCTTGAAAATGCTCTTCGGTGGCAAGGTTTAAATTTGGAAGTGGAGATAATAAAGTTTGAAAGTGTCGACCAAATGCGAGATAAAGACATCTTGAAATTATCAAAATTTTTTGGCGATAAATTAATTTTGGAATAACAAGCATTTAAACGATGTTTGATAAAAGGAGAGAAATATGGGATATAATTTTGGTGGATTTGGCGGTGGAAATATGCAGCAACTTATGCGCCAAGCACAAAAGATGCAAGAAGACATGAAGAGGACTCGTGAGGAGATAGATAGCACAGAATACTCTTCACAAGTGGGCGGTGGCATGGTGGAAATTACCATGCTTGGCAATCGCACTGTTAAAAGCGTTAAGATAAAGAAAGAGGTTGTTGACCCTGACGATGTGGAGATGCTTGAAGATTTGATTGTTTCAGCTTGCAACGATTGTCTAAGAAAAATTCAGGACGATGAAAGGGCAAAACTCCCTAATTTAGGTATGTAAAAATGTTTGACGAACCAATTGAAAGACTGATTGAATATTTTAGACAACTTCCTGGCGTGGGCAAAAAGACAGCTCAGCGCTATGCTTTTTATATCATTGAAAACTCAAAGGAAAAAGCCGAAAATTTTGCTAAATCAATAATGGAAGTAAAGGAAAAGGTTAAGCTTTGTAAGGATTGTGGTAATTATTCGACAACTGAAATTTGCCCAATTTGTCAAAAACGCAACAAGCAGACTATTTGCGTGGTGCAAGAGCCAAAGGACATTATCTCAATGGAAAAGGTGAAGAGCTACGAAGGTGTCTATCATGTTCTTTTCGGCACCATAAGTCCGCTTGAAAATCGCGGGCCTAATGACATTAAGATTAAGGAACTCTTATCGCGCATTGAAAAAGATAACGTCAAAGAGGTTATCATGGCAACTAACCCTGATGTTGAGGGCGATGCAACCGCTATGTATATTGGAAAACTTCTAAAACCTCTCGGCGTCAAGGTCACTCGGCTTGCTCAGGGTATCGCTATGGGCAGTGATATTGAATTTACTGACGAAGTGACTCTTGAAAAGGCGTTGGAACAAAGGCAGGAAATATAGGCGAAAACTGCACTTCATTTCGACTTTTGTCTTATGCCAAAAGTCTACCATTCGTTTGTTTTCGCCGACGGGGTTCCCCGAAAGTGCTTGTCACTTTTGGGGTAAATTCAGCGACCAAGCGCAACTCGCGCTCATTTCATTTAAATAGGAACCCTGAAACGTTCGCTGTTTTTTGAAAAGTAACAAATAAATTTACAAAGTTTAAAAGTCAATTGTTTCTATTTGACTTTTTTTTTCGTATTTGCTAAAATGCCATAGACTAGGAGTTAATAATGGATTTACGAAATATACTATCTACAAAGATTTTAGTGGCACTAAAAAAATTAAATTTACCTTGTGAAAACTTATCTGTTTCTTTTTCATCACGCCCTGATGTTTGTGATTTTCAAACTAACTATGCGCTTATCACAGCAAAAAAGGTGAAAAAAAATCCTATTGAACTTGCCGAGGAGATAGTTGAAGAACTAGATGACACTTCCTTTTCGGCGTTAAAAGGTTTTATCAATATCAAAGTTAGCGACAAACTTTTGTCGCAATTTGCAAATGATGTTTTGAATGACAAAGAATTAGGCATTGAAAAGGTGGAAAGTCCGAGAAAGCTTCTTATTGACTACGGTGGAGCAAATGTGGCTAAGGAGCTTCATGTTGGCCATCTTCGTTCGCCAATCATAGGCGAGGCGCTTAAAAGGTTACATAGGCTTATGGGTGACACTGTGCTTGCTGATACGCATTTGGGCGATTGGGGGATGCAAATGGGGCTTACCGTTTTGCAATTAAAGGAAGATGGCTATCTTGATGAATTTTTCCGCGCAAATTCTGACTATGAAAGCATACCACTTAAAAACATTACCCTTGACACATTGAATGACGAATATCCAAAGGCGTCAAAGCGTAAGGATGTGGATGTAAACTTCAAAAAGCTCGCCGATGACTATACACTTTTTATTCAACAAAAGCGTGAACCTTATTATACTATCTATAAAAAGATTAGAGCGATGTCGGTGGAGGAGATAAAGAAAAATTATTCTCTTTTAAATACCTCTTTTGATTTTTGGTTCGGAGAAAGCGATGCAGAGGATTATATTGACGGAACAATAAAACTTTTTGTTGATAAAAAGTTGGCTCGCCTAAGTGACGGAGCGCTTGTTGTAGATATTGCAAAAGAAGGGGAGCATATTCCTATTCCAAAGAAGAGCGAGGACGAAGAACAGCGTTATAAAAATCCTATGCCACCAGCAATTCTAAAAAAATACAACGGCGGATATCTGTATATCTCCACCGAAATCGCAACGATTGCCATGCGTAATAAAATGGATAAATATGACGAAATTATTTATTTAACTGATAATCGTCAGGGAAAGCACTTTGAACAAGCGTTTAGATGCGCAAAGCTCGCCGGCATTTCGCCTGAAAATCAAAAACTCACTCATATTTCTTTTGGCACAATGAACGGCAAAGACGGAAAGCCTTTTAAGACAAGAAGTGGAGAAACGATAAGACTTAAAGATGTTGTAAATCTTCTTATTGACAAGGCAAGTGAGAAGTTGAAGGCAAACGGTATAGAAAATGACAGGGAGCTTGCAAGGAAGATAGGTGTGGGCGCCATGAAGTTCGGAGATTTATCAAACATCATCTCAAAGGACTATGTTTTTGATATTGACAAATTCCTTTCTTTTGACGGAAAGACCGGTCCTTACATTCAATACACCATTGCGCGTATAAATTCTATACTCAATAAAGCCGAGGATGATTTTTCAAAGATAACAGTGGAAAATAGCGAAGAAAGAGAGATAATTCTTGCTCTTCAAAAACTTAATTCTTCGTATAAAATTTGTTACGATGAATACTCTTTAAATCTTCTTTGTTCTTCTACCTTTGACCTTGCAAAAGCCTTTTCGACATACTATAATAATCACAAAATTTTATCAGAAAAGGACGCGGAAAAAAGAAAGAGTATGCTTTCTATTTGTCTACTAGTGAAAAAGGCACTTTCAAAGGCGCTTGACACACTTGGCATTGATGTTGTGGAGAAAATGTAGAAATGCTGGGACAGACACCGAATCGGTGAAAACTGCGCTTTTGCTCATTTTCGAAACTAATTCGAAAAGTATCGCGTTTGCGCTTGTTTTCGCAGTTGTGGGGTCCCCGAAAGTGCTTGACACTTTTGGGGTGAATTAGCGACCAAACGAAATCGCATTCGCATTATAGAATGGGTCCCTAAAAATGCCTGCTATTTTTTGGGAAAAGGAACAAACAAAAGAGATTGCGATTTATTAATGACTTTACAAAAAGCTTGTTTGTGTAAAATTTTATAAATTATATGTGTATAAGTTTATAAATTGTGGATGACTAAATTATGCTAATATACAGGCGAAAAAAATATTTGAAAATTTTTCTTAAAAAGTATTTACAAATTGGTTTTTTTATGCTATATTAATAACAACATGAATAATCATGGAGGTAATAATATGAAAGAAATAAAATTTGGATTAGAAAAAGTTGACCGCAGGTTTTTGCCAGAAGAAATTAATGATAAAGAAATAAGAGTTTTTAAAGCAAAAGAACAAGATAAAGGTTTAGAAAGATAATATTTTGTTAAGGGTGATTTTGTCTAAAAAAATATTGCAGATTTTGCAATATTTTTTTTATTTCGTTTTGAAAATATGTTTTTTTGTGTTATCATATATATGAAGTATCTTATTTTAGAGGGAGTATATGAAGAAATATCAATATCTTTATCCAGCCATTTTTATCAAAGACGAAGAGGGGAAATATCAAGTATTTTTTCCTGACTTAGACATTTATACTGATGGAAACAATTTGAGTGAGGCTTATCTTTATGCGCAGGGCTTACTTAAAGCCTACTTTGCCTATGCTGAAAAATATGAAGTAGACTATAACAAACCAACAAAGTTAGAAAAATTGTTGTCAAAATGCAAGGCTAACGAACTTGTTATGTATGTCGAAACGGTGGTTGAGGTTGAGGGATAAAAGCCTTAATCTGATTGTAGGGATGAAGAAAATTCATCCTTTTTTGTAAAGACTATTGACAATTTGATGTTTATGAATTACAATAAAGTGAGAGGAGTAAGTTATGGAAAATATATTAAACAAATTATCAAGGAAGTTTTTAATAATAACAAAATCAAGGAAGTCAAACGGCGAGATAAAGGTGGAGAATAAGCAAATTAGATTTCCGTATATTTGTTATAAAAATACAAATTTTACAGAAGTGCCAAATATCAAGGTGAAAAACAAGAAAACCTTTTCATTTTGTCCGACCACAAAAATTACAACAAAAGTAAAACCTTTTGTGAAGAAAGAAGATTCTATTGTGGAAACAGAAGAGAGAAGAAAAGCTCCTATTTATATTCCTATGAAGCATAGTTCAGACCGCGAACTATCTTTCGACCACAGCTATAATTCTTTAATGAAAGCTCTTCAAAACGGCATTTATTCTATGTTCACCGAAGAAGTTTATCTTGAAAATGAAAAGAAAATAAACAATTTATCAAACAAATATGACGAGATGCCAAAAGAACTTCAAAATGAAGTTGATAAGAGAGTTGTAGGTTTTCTAGATGATTTTGACGCGTTTGAAATAAGACTAGACTCTAATGTGCCTTATTTTGCAAATGTAGAAGATATGGGCGGGCTTGTTTGTGAATTAAATACAGCATACTTCTATAAATTTGACGAAAATTCACCTACTTATCAAAGCGATATGGCAGGCATAAAATCGGCTGTGACTCTTGAAACATATATGGTTAGATAATCTTAAAAGATGACCTATAAAATTTATAAAACTTTAATAAAACACTTGACTTTTATAAGTTTTGTGTGCTAATATAAGACTGACACTCTTTGAGGTGTTAGTTTTTTTGTTAGGAGATGATAATATGGCAGCACCAAAACGCAAGATAATCACATTAGAATGCACAGAATGCAAGAATAGAAATTATTCAACTGAGAAAAATACTTCTGCTAATGCTGAAAGAATTGAAATTATGAAGTTTTGTCCTACTTGCAATAAAAGAACAAAGCATAAAGAAACTAAATAGTTTTTGGAGGGGCTATGTCTAAAAAGCACAAAATCGCCAAAAAAGAGGCGCAAGCTCAAAAGAAGCTTTATGAAGAAGAAGTCTTTGTGGAAAACCTTGAGAACGAAAAGGTCAAGGAAGTGGAAAGTGGCGTCATTCAAACGAGTGACGACAGCGTTTCTAGTCCAGAAGAAAACAACGAAATCGTTATTGAGGAAGAACCTGAAAAAACCGAAAATGTTGGCGTAAAAAACGAAGGCGAAGATGTTTCTTCAAAAAAGTTAAAAGATAAAAACGCTAAGGTAGAAGATAAGGCTGATAACAAGAACAAAAAGGACAATAAAAAGAAGAAAGACAAGAAAAACAAGAAAGGCTTAATTAAGAAAACCAAAGAAACAGCCAGCGAACTCAAAAAGGTGACATGGCCAGGCTTTGGTGAAGTTGTTAAAAAGACAGGCATTGTCATCGCCTTTGTCGTTATTTTTGGGCTTTTGATTTTTGGTGTGGATACCCTTTTAGGATTTTTGTCAAGCTTGTTAGTTTAATTTTAAGGAGAGATTATGGAACACTCAAAGGAACCAAAATGGTATGTTCTTCACACTTTTTCGGGTTACGAAAATGTGGCTAAGGAAAATTTGGAAAATGTTATTAAGAAGTTTAATCTTGAAGATAGAATTTTCGAAATAGTTATTCCAGAAGAAGATGTCATTGAAGAAAAAAATGGTAAGAAAAAGCTTGTTACAAGAAAAAGTATGCCTTGCTATATTTTCATCAAAATGATATATGGTGATGACCTATGGCACAATATTGTAAACACACGCGGAGTTACAGGTTTTACAGGACCAAAAGGTCGCCCTCTTGCTCTTACCGATGACGAAGTTTTGAAGATGCGTCTTGAAAAAATTAAAGTGGAAACAGATATTGCAGTTGGCGACACTGTTGAAATCGTGGAAGGACCTCTTGATAAAATGGTTGGAAAGGTCATTGCGGTTAATCCTGACAACAATCAACTTACTGTTGCCGTTGAAATGTTCGGGCGTGAAAATAATGTTGAGCTCACTTTCGAGCAGGTGCATAAAGTTGGCTAAATAACAAATTGATATTTTTAGGTGCAAGCCTATATAATATTGTCCTTGACAAGACACTAAACTGTCATATAGTTTTGCTTAATCTCTTCCAAAGCAGGATTATAAAATTAGAATTAGAAAGATAGTTTTGAATTTGAAAATTAAATTTTATTTTAAAGACTATTTTATGACTTCTAAAATAATTTCAATTTTGTTTAGGGAAGGGCTTTGCCCGGCAAACATAAATTGAAAATCACACACAGGGAAGAGGACTAGGAAGAGAAACCGACGGAGTAGACGTTAGAAAAACGTGTTTTTCGTGTCGGCGTTAAGCGAAGTTGGTGTCTGTCCTAAATAATTTGTGGGAGAACGGTTGCCACGTTCAATCACCACACAAGGAGGTATAAAATGGCAGCAAAAAAGATTAAAGCAATTGTTAAATTGCAACTTGAAGCCGGTAAAGCCACCCCAGGACCACCAGTCGGTTCCACACTTGGACCTCATGGTATTAACATTGCGGGCTTTACAAAGGAATTCAATGAGAAAACGGCTTCACAAGCAGGATTTATCATTCCTGTTGTGATTACTATCTATGAAGATAGAAGTTTCACATTCGTTTTGAAAACTCCACCTGCAGCAGTTTTAATCAAAAAGGCAATAGCAGTTGAGAGTGGTTCTGGAAAACCAAACAAACAAAAAGTCGGAAAAATCACAAAAGAGCAATTAAGGAAGATTGCTGAAACTAAAATGCCTGACTTAAATGCAAGTTCTGTTGAAAGTGCGATGAGCATGATTGCAGGAACGGCTAGAAGCATGGGCGTTGAGGTCGTAGATTAAGGAGGAAGTCATGAAAAAAGGAAAGAGATATTTAAAAAATCTAGAAGCCTATGACAAAACTAAATCTTACGACATAGGCGAAGCAGTTGACAATGTTTTAAACACTGCAAACGCTAAGTTTGACGAAAGCATTGAAGTGCATGTTAAACTCGGTGTTGACGGAAGACAAGCAGACCAACAAGTTCGTGGCGTTGTTGTTCTTCCAAACGGAACAGGTAAAAGCGTTAAAGTTTTAGTGATTGCTCGTGGCGATAAGGCAAATGAAGCAACAAGTGCAGGTGCTGACTATGTTGGCGCAGAAGAAATAGTAGCTAAAATCACAGGCGGATGGCTTGATTTTGATGTCTGCATCACAACTCCTGATATGATGGGTGTTGTAGGTCGCATTGCAAGAGTTTTAGGACCTAAGGGATTAATGCCAAACCCAAAGAGTGGAACAGTTACTAACGATGTTGCAAAAGCAGTTAAAGATGTTAAAGCAGGTAAAGTTGAGTATAGACTCGACAAGGGCAATAATGTTCATGTCATCATCGGCAAGAAGAGTTTTGGAAAGGACAAGCTCCTTGAAAACTTCAACACCGTTATGGATGCTATTGTTCGCGCAAAACCTGCGGCAGCGAAGGGACAGTATATTAGAAATGTTACCCTTGCTTCTTCTATGGGGCCAGGAGTTAAAGTTTCTTACAATGTTTAGTTCCTTGCGTTAGTTAAGGCAGGGCAACCTGTCTTTTCTTCTATAATGTAATTTTACATATTTTCGACATTAATAGTGCTTTTATGCATGCATACAAAAGAAGCGCTAACGCAAAATAATTACGAAATTTTCTTACAACTTTCACATTTTGTTTGACTTAAATGGCCTGTTTATATTAAAATAAATTTGTTAATTAGGCAAATATAACACTAGGGAGATTTTTATGAAAGTTAAAACACAAAAATACACATTTAAAGCCTTGGCACTTATGCTTGCACTTCTCTTTACAGTGCTCTTTATTCCTGTTGGAGAACTTGTTGCTTGGGCTAAAATTGCTGAGGAATACACCGACTATTCCTATATGACCATAGGAACGAAAAATGAAAAAGTCAGCACAACTGTTTACACTGGTTCTACTTACACCATTGCAAACGGCTATATCGGTGGAGAAACGGCATGGAAGATTGGTGACGCCTCAAAAGAAGGGCAAAACCTTTCTGAGGAGCATGGCGGTGTTACTCTTATTAAGTCGGCTATCACTGTAACTTACGGCTCATCAAGCGGAACAAGCGAGATTAAGCCGGCTTCTGTTGAAGTTACTAAGACTGAGGACGGAACAAATTATGGCACTTTTGTGGCAAGCAAAGAGGGTGCCTATACTGTCACATATTCCTATGAATATTCTATCGACGGAAAGACTTACTATAACTATTACGATATGACAGTTACAAGTTCTCTTTCTGAGGTTAATGTTGACCTTGAAGCAAACAACAAAGACTTCTTCCCTTCAATCATCGACCTTAGTTTGTTTGAGAAGGATGAAAACAATGCTATAACAAAAGATTTCAACCTTCCAATTCCAACTATAACAGATGAAAATGGTGACGAGGTAGAAGATTTTGAAATCATAATTGACAGAAATGATATTGAAAAGCCTGCTTCTGACGAGCAAGAGACAAATCAACTTTTAGTTACGATTGCTGGTGGTCCAAAGGGAACGGAAATCAACGGAACTCAGTATTTAAGCATTAAAGAGGGCAAAGTTGTGCTTGATGGTGCAGTTTTCACTTCTGAGGGCTTTGACACAGAATATTCTGACTACACAATCACATATTCTTTCTATCATAATGGTCAATTTATTACATCCTTACCAAAGGCAACAACAACTGTTTATAAGTCATATTATGAAAATTACAGTCAAAGCAATTTGACAATCGCAACTTCTTCCTCACTAACAACATCTGCTCAACCGGGTGTTGAACAGGAATTGCCAGGAGTTACAGTTACAACAAATTCCAAAGTAAATCCTGCAAACAGCGAAGTTGATGTTTATTACACATTGAAGGTTCAATACAAGAGCGTGGCAGGTGGAACATATAAAGACCTAGACAAAACTTTATATAATAAAGATGCCAAAAATCCTGTTATTGACGAGAATGGCAATCTTATAGATGTGGAATATTTCACTCCACTTGAAGAAGGTTATTACACGTTTATCTACACAGCAGAAGATATATATGGAAATAAAGTTTCAACAAGTGCAGGACAATATGAATGGAAAAACATTAAAGACACACAAGCTCCAACAGCACTCGTTTATGATGCTTCGGTTTTAGATAAAGGCGGCAAGCCAACATTAGAGGACGCTTCTTCTAAACTCAAAACTCATGCTTATCCAAACGGCGTAATTGTTTATGCGGTTGGATTAGATGATAACATTGCAACAATTGAAACAGCAGAACTTAAAAGAATTGTATATGCAAACTCAGAAGAGTTATTCACAATTGAAAATTATGACGCATACAATCTTGTATTTAACTATAAAGCATCAAACACTGAATCTACTGATGCACACGAAAACTTCATAAAGAACAACTATTTAATTAGAAAAGATTTAGCAAAAGAAGAAAGAACGATAAATAATGACGCAGATATGCTTGCATATTTAAAGGAAAACAACTACCTTATCGTTATTGACAACGGCAATGCTAGCGAGATTTATAGATACTTCTCTTCTGTATTTGGTGAAAATGCAACTGACGGCGAAAGCTTAGTTAAATGGGCAAGCGCTCAAACAGAAGAAACTCTTGCTGGACTTGGTTTCGCTTATATCGACACCGACAAAACATTCGGCGCTTCTTCAAACAATGGCGGATTTAACTATTCTTCTTATGAAATTAGATATTGGGCAAGCGATGTCGCAGAAAACTCAAACTACATTTCAAGAAGTATGACACTCACAACTCAATCAGATAGTGAAGCACCAAAACTTACAATTTCTTCATCTTTCCAAGACACTTATCTACCAGAAACAAAGGTTACTTTCACAAAGCCAACCGTATCTGATAATGATGATACATCTTCAAGAATGATTGTTAAAACACTTTATCGTTTCTTAAATGGAACAGAAGTTGTTGATGTAACAAACAAAGATGATGAAGTTATTTCAAATATTGACATTGATGAAATCTTTACTGATTTAAATGCACAACCAGACAACAGAGACGAAACAAGCGGTGTAGAGTATACAGAGCTTTATAAAGCTTATAACTTCAAAGATAAAAATGACGGCTATGTTGACATTACTGACAGCGAAGCAAGTGAATATACAATTGACTTGGCAAAAGCAAATGGTGCTACAAAAGTTCAAATCTTTGCTTATGCTTATGATGATGAAGGAAATGTTGGTGTTATTGGCCGTGAATTTAATATTGCAGCTGCAATTGATGAAGCTTTGCCTACCTTCTATGAGGACAGCGTAGAAATTCCAGAGGACGCAGTTTATGAACAATATGCTGATATCGAACTTCCAACAATCACTGCCTATGACGACCTTGTAACTTATATGAATTACAGAATTAACATCAGTCATATCGGCACAGATGGAACTAGAACAACAGTTTCAAGTCCATTAAATTCAACTAAAAAGTTTAATGCGGGCGACTATTCTTTCACTGTTAATGGTGGAACATTCACAGCTCCTTTCGCAGGTGACTATTCAGTTGCAACAGAAATAAAGGATAGCGCAAATAATACAATCGTTGTTTTCTCACATTACAATGTGGCAAACAGAATGATAGTTAATGACCCTGTTGTTAAAACAACACTCGAAAGTCAAACTGTTGAGCTTGATGACAATCCAGTGATCAGCCTTCCAACTCCAACTGTTGATTATTCAATTGATAATTCTCTTGACTATGAAACATATAAAGCTGGAAACTATACAGATGAGCCACAATATGTTGTGCTTGGCGTTGATGCTGATAGAAATGTAACAACGAACGCTTATTCAGTTTCAAATGGACTTCAAAATTCTTTCACACCTTCAAAAGAGGATGTTGGTAAATCTGTTGGAATTTATTACGATGTTGAATTAAGAGTTTATGCAACAAGTGAATTCACATACAATGAGGGTTCATATTCCGAAGTTCAAGCAGATAGAGAATTTGGTTCAAACTACTTTACAATGAAAGATGGTAATGCAGCTATAAAAATCAAAACAGTTGATGAAAACACATTAAAGTTTAAATTTACTGACAACAATGTTTACTATGCTGAAAAGGCAGAGGATGGAACAGTTACAGCTTATCTTTCAACTGACGAATCAAAAGCAGATGTTTCTGATACAACACTTTCAAGTCTTGACTTAGTTTCTTGGTTCACCAATCTTAGAACATTTAACTTAACAAGTGATGTCTATTATATTACAATTCAAGATACACAAGGACCTGTTATCAAGAATTATGATTACGGCAGTCAAATTATTTCTGCTGACCAATTAAGTGGCGAAGGCTACAAATTGGAAATTCAAGGAATAGAGGCTACTGATGCAAGCGGAATTAACTTAGAGAAATCTTCTATTTCAGTCACAACATCATACAAATCAGAAGGCGAAACTCATACCTCATATGACTCATTAGAGGGTGACGAACTTCTCAATGGTAAGACTAAGACAATCACAAGAAATGGCGAAATTACTATCAATTACACTGTTTATGATAACAATGGCAACTCTTCAACCAAAGAAATTGTTATCAAAGCTGGCGATGTAACCGACCCAAGAATTACAATAGTTAACATTGACGAAGAAGATTATATTAAAGACACATATTCACTTTCAGACTTCCAAGATAACCTATTTAAAGTTGATTTAACAAAGCTTTCATTTAGCGATGACTCAACAGATGATCCTTCAAGACTCACAGTTTCTTACAGCTTCTCAAATGATGAAACAACTGACGAAGATATTGAGGCAGAATATCAAACCGATGAGGAAATTGCTTACGAAATCACTGAAACAGGAACATATACTTTCACAGTTACTGTTACAGATGAATCTGGCAACTTTACACCAAGAGAATTCACATTTACAGTGACAGATGAAGAGGTTGATCCAACTTTAACATACCAAATCATTGGAACAGTTCTTATTGTAATTTCAGTGCTTGTTCTTGCAGGTGTAATCATTTACTTCGTTGTATCAAAGGTTAAACTTGATAAAGAATTAAAGAAATAACAATAAAAAAATCACTAGCTTTAGTCAAGCAATTTTGAAACTAGCGGTATTTTTAGAGAAAGAAAAGAGTATAAATTAAGTTTTATCTTAAAATAT
>CALVZE010000010.1 GCA_944372445.1 uncultured Clostridia bacterium | reverse complement strand
GTCGGCGTGCCGGTTATCTCTATGCACGCACCTTATGAACTTATCTCGAAAGCCGATTTATATTCCACATATCTAGCCTTCAAAGCTTTTGTTTGTGAGTAGATGTATGGTAGTATGCAATGCATACCACACAATATATTGTGATCTTGCTAAAATTTTATTTTGTAATTATTTAAGGTAAAATTTAAGTAAAATAATACTTTCTATCATATATTTGTGTAACAATTATTTATAAACTTATAAAAATCACTTTAAAAAATCAAATTTAAAAGCAACATAAGTAACCTTTTTAAAGCGCGTGCATATAAATATTGTGTAAGGACTTTAAGGAGGTTAAAAGATGTCTTTTTATATCAATAATACTAATGGGAATAGACCGGGGCCTATTAGTGGAAATCCTACAAATGGCATATGTGAAAAGATTTTAATTCAAACCAACAAAATTTTTGACGCATGTGTTTCAACGGGAACGGAAACCGGGATTGTTTTGCAGGCGACAAACTTTACGCCGGCAGACCCTACTCTTCCGCTTACATTTTTATCAGCAGAAACGACAGCTGGCTCAACCGCTACTGTAACGGATTTGGTGGTTGAAAGACTTGACAATGCACCAAATTATGCTAATGTCACAATGAATATAAGTATTCCGCTTACAATCACATATCGCGATGCAAATGGTATTATCGGCACGGCGACTTCGACCGTGACGGTGAGTAAGGCAGTGGTATTATTCGTGCCACAACCATCTGCTACACCGATTGACATAACGGCAAGCGCGCTCTTTTCAAGTCAGATAGGCACATTTACTTCGCCAAATATCTTCACGGTAACCGCTTGTATTCAAATTATTATCAGAGTTTCAGCAATCGTTGATGTGCTTGTGCCAAGTTATGGTTATCCATGCTTACCACCTTGTCAACAGGCGTGTGGTTCGCAATGTCCAGGGATACAAGATTTGCCGACCTATCCAACCGCAGCCGCATCAAATGTTGTCAACAGAATATAACAAGATGATTTCTAGAAAGAGGACTAAAAATCCTCTTTTTTTGTTTTGAGATTAATGCGTTTATATGATAACTTTTCGCAATATATTTCGATAAATAAGTTGACATGTATGAATTAATTTTGTATGATTAAATCGTGTAAATTTATTAACGAAAAGGTGGAATTATTATGAAAGTGGCGATTGTGACATTGATTGATTATTATAATCAGGGAAATAGACTTCAAAACTATGCTCTTCAAGAGAAAATAAAGGAACTAGGTCACGAGGTTGACACGCTTGGGGTGTTCGCTCTTCGAGGGCTTTATGGGGCAGTGGAGTTCAGTATGCATATCTTTTTTACGCCTCTCTATAAGCGCATGAAAAAGAATAAGATATTATCAAATCAAACGCAAAAGCTTATTGCTGTTGACAATTACAGCAAAAAGAAATTAAATGAATTAGGTAAAAAATATGATGCCGTGGTCATCGGCTCCGACCAGGTTTGGAACCCGCAATACCTTGATTATCCATATGTTCTATTTGGACTTTTTGCTGACAAAGAAAAATGTATGTCCTATGCAGGAAGTTTTGGAGTTTCTAAAATAGCTAAAAATAGATTCAAACAATACAAGAAAGGGCTTGGTCATATACCTTACATCTCTGTGCGCGAAAACGAGGGAAGTGCGCTTGTTAAGGAAATAGTAGGCGAAAACGCTCCGGTTGTTCTTGACCCTACCTTGCTTTTAACCAAAGAGGAATGGATGAAGTATGCAAAATCATATCCTAACAAACCGAAAAAATATCTGCTTACATATTCTTTAATGCCAAAAAAGAAAGTTAATAGATACATAAAGAAATTGCAAAAAGAAACGGGGCTTGAAGTTGTTAATTTGAATAGAGGTCGGGACAAACATTTCATTCACACCTCTGCTGAATTTATTGACCTATTTTTAAATGCCGAAGTTATTGTCACAAATTCATTCCATGGACATGCTATGTCAATTGCTCTTGAAAAGCCTTTCATCTCTTTTATCTCTAAAAAAAGCACAAGTTCAAGAGTTTATTCACTTCTTAAAAATTTAGGGCTAGAAAATAGGACAAGTGATAAAATTAAAAAAGAAGAATATTTCACACTTGATTACACTGATGTAAATAAAAAACTTGCAAAAAAACGAGAGGAAAGTTTGGCTTTTTTGAAAAAATCGCTTGAAAGCATTGAAAAATCAAAAACAAAATAACATCACTGTTTCGCATGGTTATATTCTTAGAAAAATGAACGAAGAAGAGGATGAAATGATTGAAATTAAAAACAAAAAGCTATGCTCAGGTTGCACGGCGTGCGCATCTGTTTGTCCGGTAAACTGTATCACTATGGAAAGTGATGATGAAGGTTTTCTCTATCCTGTGGTTGACAAGTCGCGTTGTGTTAATTGTGGACTTTGTGAAAAGATTTGCCCGATTTTAAATAAAAAAGAGGACAAAAAAATTCCTCCTAAGGCTTATGCCGTTATCAATAATGACTTAAAAGTCAGAATGAATTCTTCTTCTGGTGGTGCGTTTTCGCTTCTTGCCGATTATGTTTTAGATAATGGTGGCGTGGTGTTTGGTGCTTCTTTCGACGAAAAGTTTAATGTTTGTCATAGATACATCGAAAGAAAAGAAGACTTACAAAAACTTCGTGCTTCTAAGTATGTTCAAAGCAATCTTGCGGAAGGTGGAGTGAGCATATTTAAAAAAGCAAAGGAGTTTTTGGACGGCGGGCGTATGGTGCTTTTTACAGGAACAGCTTGTCAAATCGGAGGACTTAAAAGTTATCTTAGAAAAGACTATGACAATCTTATCACACAGGATTTAATCTGTCACGGCGTGCCTTCGCCACTTGTGTGGAAGAAATATGTTGAGTATCGCTCCAAAAAGGCGAAAGCAAATTTGCAGGAAGTTTCTTTTAGAGATAAGCGTTTGGGTTGGTTGTTGTTTTCTATGCGTATGAAATTTACCAATAACAAGGTTTATCAAAAAAATCACCTCATAGACCCGATGTTTGTTATGTTTTTGTTTAATAAATGCTTGCGACCATGTTGTTACGCATGCTCTTTTAAAACAATCACTCGTCAAAGCGATGTGACATTAGCGGATTTTTGGGGAGTAAATTCTGTCTGCAAGAAGTTAAATGACGGAAAGGGCATCTCTCTTGTGTTAATTCAAACAAAAAAAGGTGCTGAAATCTTTGATAAAATAAAAGCAAAGATCACATATCTTGAAGTGCCTTTTGAAAAAGCGGTGGCACATAACAAGATGTATACTTCGTCGGTGAAAGAAAAAAGGATTAGAACGAAATTTTTTAAAGATTTAAACAGTCTTCCTTTTGAAAAAATAATTAGAAAATATGGTTGGCTTATTTAATGACAAAGAAAACATAAATTGATTTTGCGTAAAAATAAATTGTAATCTTAGATAGTTTTTTGCAAAAAAATTATAAAAAAACTCATTTTTTTCTAGAAAAATGTTAAAAAAACAATAAAAAAAGGATATTTTTTGAAATATCCTTTAATTTTTTAAGTTTTCGGCATAAAACATATTCTTGAATTTTATGTTGTTTTCAAATAGCTCATCAAATGTTCCAACATCCACTATCTTGCCGTCATCAAGGAAAAAGATTTTGTCGACATTCCTTATCGTTGAAAGGCGGTGAGCAACAATCACAATTGTGCTTTGTCCTTTCATACTGTCAATAGAATGTTTGATGTCCTCTTGTGCGAAGTTGTCAAGTGAACTTGTGCTTTCATCAAAGATTATTATCGGCGAGTTTCTTAGGAGCGCTCTTGCAATGGCGAGTCTTTGTTTTTGTCCGCCAGAGAGCTTTATTCCACTTTCTCCCACTTTTGTGTCAAGTCCTTTTTTAAGCGTTCCGACAAATTCTTGTAAAGATGCTCTTTTAATGGCACTTTCAAGTTCCTCTTCTGTGGCATCCTTTTTTGCCAGCAATAAGTTCTCTCTTATCGTCATGTCGAAGATATATGGAAATTGATTGACGAGAGAAATAGTGTTTCTGAGTGACTGTTTGTCTAAATCGTTTATATTTATTCCGTCGATTAGAACTTCTCCGCTGTCGACTTCATACATTTTTGACATAAGATTTAATATTGTTGTTTTTCCAGAGCCAGATTTACCAACAAAGGCAACCGTGGTGTTTGGTTCAATCTTGAAAGATAGGTTATCAAAAATCTTATTGACACTTTCGATTTTGCGTTCCTTTTTAGCCTTTTTCTTCTTCTTCTTTTTTGTTTCGTCTCCCTCTTCTTCGTCTGCATATTCTATATATGAATAGGAAACATTTTTGAAGATAATTTCGCCTTTAACTTTTTCTACCGATTTTGTTCCGAAGTGTTCGCATGGAAAGATATTTTCATCAAAAAGTGACATCATGCGTTCTGAACATACTCGAATTTCAACAAAGTTATCAGCTATGTTGCCTAAAATCCAAATAAAGCTATATAGGTTGCCATTATTTGAATAGATTATCATGAATGAGGCGAGTGTCAAAAGACCTAAATCAATGAAATAGACGCCGAGTGCAAGCATTAAAATTCCAACAAACTCCACCACAAAATTTCTTCCTGACCAGAATAATATATCAGTCATTTCTGTTTTATAGCTTGATTTTTTATATTCGTCATAGTTTGATTTTGAAACTTCACTTAGTTTTTCTTCCAGCCCTAAGCTTTTGATGTCCTTTTCACTTCTGACAATTTCAGTGGTTAGAGAATTGATTTTGTCATTTTTCTTGCGCGTATCTCTTCTATTTACTCTCTTTTTCTTGTTTCTAAAATATTCCATGGTTAATCCAACGGCAACGATTACAAAGATGATTATGCCTATGTAGATATTGATGGTCGTTATATATATCACAATGACAAGAGAGGTTAAAAGGTCGGTGATAAAATCTACCAAATTTGCCAACATTCCAACGATAAGTTCAGGGTCCTTTACAATTCTCTGCACAAAGGTTCCGGTGTCGTGGTCGGCGTAGGTTTTTGAGCTTAATCTAAATGCCTGTTTTGCTAAGTCTAAATTCATATCAGCCATGATGTTGTTGGCATATTTTTGATAGAGATAGTTTGATATGAACCAGCAAACTCTTTTGACAAGCACAAGTCCTGCGACAAAGAGAAAGGTGTAGATGGCAAGCATAAGTTTGTTTCCTAAATCGGTGATGTATGATATTGCCTTTGCCATATAAATCGTTTGAAGCACAGTGCAAGCGCCAGCTATTAGATAGACAAGAATATATGAAAACACGCCAAACTTATACTTTGAAAGATATGACATGAGAGATATCTTTCTTTTTTTATTTTTTTTCATAAAACCTCCTTAATTTTCTTCGGAGGAAACGCCTCCGATCGATTTTACGAAGGCAATAAAAAACCTCCGTATTTTTATCATACGAAGGTCACAATTACGCTAAAAATTAATAAAGATAACTATTAATAAATAATCGCAAAAGAAAAACCATTCGTATGATATTTTGTTTTGTTCGTTGTTATAGGTAATTTGCTCATTTGAATAATTCTCCTTTTGTTAAAATATTTTTAGGCCTAAGCAACAGCCTCTCGACTTTTTCATTATATGATATATTTTTTTATTTGTCAATATTTTTCTTTAAAATTTATATAATCAATTAAAATTTGATAACAAAATTTAATTGATTATATATTAATTATATTATTTTAAATAATCAATATGATATTAATGCTTGTATTTGAAAGGTGTCTAAGGCGTTATAACTTTCATGCTGAAATATTTATAAAAAATTTTTAAAAAGTTGGCATTTTTAGTTGACTTTTATTATTTTTCTGCATATAATAGTGTTAGCACTTAAAAGTCGAGAGTGCTAACAACTAGCAAACCTAGGAGTTAAAATGGAATTATCTCAAAGGAAAATCAAAATTTTAAACAGTGCGGTGGAGGAGTTCATCAAAGATTCCGCGCCGATAACAAGTAGTTCGGTTAAAGATAAGACGGCGCTTGATGTTTCAACGGCGACACTTCGAAACGAACTTAATGCTTTGGAGGCTATGGGCTTTTTGAAACAACTTCACACCTCAGGCGGGCGGGTGCCTACTGCGCAGGGTTATCGCTTCTATGTTGAGAACCTACTTAAAGATGTCAAAGCAACTAATGGCGAGCTAGAAGAGGTTAGGACGATTATTGAAAACAGAACGCAGAGCCTTGCCGACATGATTTCAAAGATAGCGAAAGTAATTTCAAAAGCCACAAATTATCCAACCGTTGTGATGATGAATGGCATTGAGAACTTAATACTCACCGAATTTAAAATCATTCCGCTTTTAGATGAAAAATGCATGGTGCTTATCGGCACAAACTATGGCTACGTCTCAGAAACTATGGACTTTTTGGCAACGCTTGAGAACTGTCATGATGCGTCAAATTACCTAACCAAATATTTCAAAGGCGAAACTATGGGCTATCTTCTTGACAACATAGATGAATACATGCGTGGTATGAGTGGAGAGATAAAGGCGTTCCAAGGTGTTGTCAACAATATTATCAAAGGGCTTTCAAAGTTAAATAAGCAAAAACTTTTAAATGTTCAAACTGATGGTATGGCAAGCCTTGTTGATAAGGATGACGACATCAAGGAAACAAAGAAGATTATCAAGATGCTTTCTGATGAGGACGAACTTATTGAGGTACTTGATAAGACCGAAGATAAGATTTCCGCTGATGTCACCGAAGATTTGTCGGTTATCAAAGCGCCAATCATGGTTGGTGGCAACAAACTTGCATCCATTGGTGTTATTGGTCCGCAGAAAATGGACTACTCAGGCATCGCATCCGCACTTAAAGTTGTGATTGATGAGTTAAATAAGAGAGGCGGATAGAAAGGAGGGTAAATGAAAAACGAAAATTTACAAGATTGCAATTTAGAGGAAGAAGAAAAGAAACACTCTTGTGAAGATAATTGCACTTGCAAAGAAAATTGCGAGTGTGATGAAAACCATAAATGTAATGAGAACTGTGACTGCAAAAAAGGTGACGAAAAGTGCAAATGTAGTGACAAATGCGATTGCGGAGATGATTGCAAATGTGATGAAAATAACAAATGTAATGAAGATTGCACCTGCAAAGGTTGCCACTGCGAAGAGAATGAAGAGGGATGTGATAAACACCATAAGCATCACAAACATGAAAAGAAAAATGAGCCTGACTACTTAGCGCTTGCTCAGCGAATCCAAGCTGAGTTTGAAAACTATCGTAGGCGTATGGCTGACCAACTTGTTATCGAACGGCAAGAGGGAGTTGTGAGCGTGATAAATGTCTTTTTGCCTTGCCTCGACACTTTTAAGGAGGCAAAAAAATCAATAACCGACGAAAAAGTTTTAGAGGGTGTCAACATGATTGAAAGTAAAATTATGGATGCGCTCAATAAACTTGAAGTGGAAAAGATAGAGGCTGTTGGGCAGAAATTCGACCCTAATTTCCACGATGTGATTGCGGTTATGCACAACGAAAACTATGATGACGATATCATCTTGGAGGAATACCAAGCGGGATATAAATATAAAGGAAAAGTCATAAGATATTCAAAAGTTATTGTCAATAAAAAGGAGGGAAATTAAAATGAGTAAAATTATTGGTATTGACTTAGGAACAACAAATTCTTGCGTGGCTGTTATGGAAGGCGGAAAGCCAACCGTTATCGCTAACGCAGAGGGCGACAGAACAACACCATCTGTTGTCGCATACACAAAGGACGGAGAAAGACTTGTGGGCAAGGTGGCAAAGCGTCAAGCAATTGTCAACCACGAGAACACAGTTATCTCTATTAAGCGTGAGATGGGTACGAATTACAAGGCAAAATTGAATGGTAAGGAATATTCTCCACAGGAAATTTCTGCCATGATTTTAAGCAAACTTAAAGAGGACGCGGAAAGTTACTTGGGCGAAAAGGTTACTCAGGCGGTTATCACAGTGCCTGCATACTTCAACGATAGTCAGCGTCAGGCAACAAAGGACGCTGGGCGTATTGCTGGGCTTGATGTGCTTCGTATTATCAACGAGCCAACTGCCGCTGCGCTTGCTTACGGACTTGACAAAGGCGAAAATAAAAATCAAAAGATTTTGGTCTACGACCTTGGTGGTGGAACTTTCGATGTTTCCATTCTTGAAATAGGCGACAATGTGTTCGAAGTTTTGTCCACAAATGGTAACACTCGTTTAGGCGGAGATGACTTCGATAACAGAATTATCGATTTCTTGGTGGAAGAATTTAAGAACAATAATGGCGGTATGGACTTGTCGAAAGATAAACTTGCTATGCAAAGACTTAAAGAGGCGGCAGAAAAAGCAAAGATTGACCTCTCTGCAACTCCAAAAACCACCATTTCTCTTCCATTCATTACAGCGGATGCCAATGGTCCTAAACACTTAGAGGTGGAACTTACGCGTGCTAAATTCGATGCGCTCACCGAGGATCTTGTTAAAGAAACCATCGACTGCGTGACAAAGGCTCTTAAAGATGCCAATCTCACAATCGGACAGATTGACAAGGTTATCTTGGTTGGCGGTTCAACGAGAATACCTGCCGTTGTTGAGGCGGTTAAGTCTTACACAGGCAAAGAGCCATACAAGGGCATCAACCCAGACGAATGTGTGGCAATCGGTGCTGCTATTCAAGCGGGCGTGCTTGCTGGCGATGTGAAAGATGTGCTTCTTCTTGATGTCACACCACTTTCACTCGGTATTGAAACAATGGGCGGAATTTTCACAAAACTTATTGAAAGAAATACCACCATTCCAACAAGAAAGAGCCAAATCTTCTCAACTGCAACTGATAATCAACCAGCCGTTGACATTCACGTTCTTCAAGGCGAAAGAGAGTTTGCGGCTCAAAATAAAACCCTTGGAAGATTCCAACTTAACGACATTCCACCAGCACCTCGTGGCGTTCCTCAAATTGAGGTTACTTTCGATATTGACGCTAACGGAATTGTTAAGGTGTCCGCAAAAGATTTAGGAACAAACAAGGAACAAAACATCACAATCACTGCGTCCTCTAACCTTAAAGAGGATGAAATTCAAGCCGCTATCAAAGAGGCTGAACAGCACGCTGAGGAAGATAAGAAGAGAAAGGAACTTGTTGAAACAAAGAATCAGGCTGACAACCTTGTTTATAGCCTTGAAAAGTTATTAAAAGATAACGGTGATAAACTCAGTGATGACGACAAGAAGAAACTTAGTGAAGCCATCGAAAAGGCTAAAAAAGACTTTGAAAGTGACGATTTAGATGTGGTTAAAAAGGCGATTGACGAACTCACAAACGCTTCAAACGGCATAGTTTCAAAGATGTATCAATCCGCTCAAAATAACGCTAACGCTGGCAATAATGGCAACAACGACAACAACGGTCAAAGTGGAAATAATGACGGTGACCCTGTTGTTGATGTTGATTAGGGTGTATACATTTTCTAACTGGTTAAAAAATTAATTAGGAGTTGTTATGGCGAAAGATATAAATGTTAAAGTTGACAAGCGAATAGAACTTATGGGAGTGTGTTTGAGGTTGTCTTGTTATAAGGAAAAACTTCCTTCTTTGGTGATTGAACTTAAAAATTATCCTTACCACGAAGAAGTTGAAAAGTGGTTTGCTCCTTTCAAGGAACACAAGGCGATTAAAACACTTGATGAAATCACTAAAACTATAAATTTTGGCTATGACGCACCGTATGTTTTAATGACACAGGTTGATGATGATTTAAAATTTTATGGGCAAGATAGATATCCTTTTGCCACACGACTAAATAAATCTCCGCTAGTTTTGAAATTTTTGGATGAACTCAAAGATTTTGTTAAAGTTTCAAAATTTGATAAGTTTTTTGATAGCCACAAAGAATTTTATAATAGTGAAGTTGATAGTTTTAATAAATCACTTCAACTTGATGATGTTATTCCTTTTATGAAAAAATTATTTCATAAAGAGTTTGATGAAAAAGAATTTATCATTATTCTTGCACTTCTTTCAACAAATGGAGGCTTTGGCTTAAATGATTTTAGTGGAAAAGAAATTTATTGCATTGAAAGCAAAAATTGTGAGAATGAAAATGCAGTGAATTGGGGTATGTATCATAGTGCTGGTGTGCGTTCGCATTACTTACACGAGTTTTGTCATTCAATAATCAACCCGCTGACAGATAAATATATGGAGCAAATTGAAAAGTTTGAAGTTCCAAGTGCTGATAAAGAGAAGTTGAGAAGAAATGCTTATGCAGGCAATCGTAGTATCACTAACGAATATATAATTCGTGCCATCCAACTTTGTTACATTAAAGATGCTGATGAAAACTATACTAGATTTCTTGATAATAATGAAAACAAAACAGGCTACAACAGAAAAATTCTTTTGAATTTGGCGGAAAAACTTGAAGAAGTTAAAAACTCAAATTCAAATTTTGAAGATAGGTTTGTGGAAATTGCAAATGTAATTCCAAAGACTTATGCAAGTTTGCAAAAAGAAAAGATTAATTAAAAAGTGGTGAGTGCCACAAAAAAGGAAAAACTATGGCGAAAGATATAAATGTTAAAGTTGACAAGCGGATTGAACTTCTAGGGGTATGTTTGAGATTGTCTTGTTATAAGGAAAAACTTCCCTCTTTGGTGATTGAACTTAAAAATTACCCTTACCTTGAAGAGGTTGAGAAGTGGTTTACGCCGTTTAAAGAACACAAGGCAATCAGAACGCTTAATGAGATTATAAAAACATTGAGTTTTAGCTATGACGCTCCTGTTTTTCTAATGTTGCAAGTGGACGACAACTTAAATTTTTATGGGCAAGATAGGTATCCTTTTGCCACGCGACTAAATAAATCTCCGCTAGTTTTGAAATTTTTGGATGAACTTAAAGATTTTGTTAAAGTTTCAAAATTTGATAAGTTTTTTGATAGCCATAAAGAATTTTATAACAGCGAGATTGACAGTTTTAACAAGGCACTGCCACTTAATGATGTTTTGCCTTTTATGAGAAAGTTGTTTCATAAAGATTTTGCTGATAGGGAGTTTAACATTATTCTCTCACTTCTTTCAACAAGCGGGGGATACGGTTGTAGCGATATCACAGGCAAGAAATTTTATTGCGTGGACAGCAAAAGGCGTGATGCGCAAAATAACGCTTCTGGTTGGGGTTATGATAGCAGGGCAGGTGCGCGTTCGCATTATTTGCACGAGTTTTGTCATTCAATTATAAACCCGCTGACAGATAAATATATTAAGCAAATTGAAAATTTCGAAATTCCAAACGCCGAAAAAGAAAGGCTGGCGAGAAATGCTTATGCTGGCAATGTGCCAATAATTAATGAGTTTATCATTCGAGCAATCCAAGTGTGCTATATAAAAGATGTTAATGAGGATTATTCACAATTTCTCAGTTTTAATGAGGAAAGAATTGGTTACAACAAAAAAGTTCTCTTGAATTTGGCGGAAAAACTTGAAGAAGTTAAAAACTCAAATTCAAATTTTGAAGATAGGTTTGTGGAAATTGCAAATGTAATTCCAAAGACTTATGCAAGTTTGCAAAAAGAAAAATAATATGAAGTCGCAAATAGGAGGTTTTATGAGAGAGGAAGTGCTAAATCTTATCGGTAAGGAAATCACTGTGGTTATGGATAGACCACTTGGAAGCAAACATCCAAAATGGGACTTTTACTATCCTTGTAATTACGGTTACATTCCAAACACTATTTCGGGTGATGGCGAAGAATTAGATGCTTATGTGTTAGGCGAATATAAACCTCTAAAAACCTACACGGGAATTGTCAAAGCGATTATTCATAGGGTTGATGATGACGATGATAAACTTGTTGTCATGAGTGCTGAAAATAATTATACTGACGACCAAATTCGTGCAATGACAGAATTTCAAGAAAAATTTTTTAAGAGCGAAATAATAAGAGAAAACTCTTATACAAAATCTAAATAAATTTAAAGGAAAAATTATGGCAAGTAAAGATTATTATAGTATTTTGGGAGTGGATAAGAATGCGAGTGCCGATGAGATTAAATCGGCATATCGTCGCCTTGCCAAAAAATATCACCCAGACTTAAATAAAGCACCAGATGCTGCCGAGAAATTCAAGGAAATAAATGAGGCATATGAAGTTTTGGGCGATGATAAAAAGCGTGCAAATTACGACCAATTCGGTTCCGCTGATGGCCCGCAGTTTAGCGGTGGCCAAGGTGGAGGCTTCTCAGATTTCTTCGGTGGCAGTGGATTTGGAGGCTTCGGTGGCGGCTTTTCCGATATCTTCTCTGACATCTTTTCCGCGTTCGGTGGAGAAGGTCGCCGTAGTCGCGTGAACGAGAGAGGCGAGGACATCAATCTTGCTATGAAATTATCTTTTGAAGAGGCGCTTTTTGGCGTGGAGAAAACGATAATAATCAACAAAATCGACGCTTGCACGTCCTGCGGAGGCTCAGGCGCGAAAAACGGCACGGCATTCTCCACTTGCCCAGATTGTAAGGGCTTAGGACGGGTGAGAATACAGCAAAACACAATGTTCGGCACAACTATAAGAGAAGGCGCTTGCCCGAAGTGCGGTGGCACGGGCAAAGTGATAAAAGAGAAGTGCGCCGAGTGTGCAGGAAAGGGCTATAAACGCGTGCAGAAGTCCATTGTGGTTAAAATTCCTGCCGGTATTGACGACGGACAAACGGTTAGAATGCGCGGTGAGGGGAATGCTCCGCTCGCCCGTGGTGTGAATGGCGATTTAAACATCAAAATCACGGTGGCAAAACACAAACTCTTTAAGCGTGACGGAGTGGATTTGTCTTACGATTTGTATCTGCCTTTCACCACTCTTCTTCTCGGCGGAAAGGTGGAGTTACCTCTTCCAAAGGGCAAGTTCGTATTAGATATCAAAGAGCGAACGCCAAGTGGCACAATTATGAGGCTTAAAGGAAAGGGCGTGAAGGTTTTGAACCGCGAGGCGTATGGCGACCTTCTTGTCACACTAAAAAGTGAACCGCCAAAAGCATTAAGCCCACAGCAGAAGGATCTACTCGAAAAACTCACGGAAAGTTTTGCCGACACCGATTTTCCAAAATACAAAGATTTCAAAAAAAATAATTTATAAAAAATATCTTGCATAGCAATGCAAGGTATTTTTTAATCTTTTGTCTTTTCATTAATTAAATTAATAGAAATATCAGTATTTTTTGTTTCTGTCTGTTTACTATTTAAATATTTGCTGGTTTCAGAAACGGTAACTAAAACATCGTCATTTTGTTGATTACTAAAAAGTTCTAAAAAGGTAAGTTTACGCGAAGAGTAGTTTTTGTGTTCCTTTCTTATTATATGCTCAATTGATATGTTTTTTGTTGTTAAATTTGCTTTATCTATTTCGCTACAAGAAGTATCTATCAGTTTATTAAGTTTTGGTTTTTTGTCAATATTTTCGTCATCGTAAATATCGATTTTTATTTCCTCTTGCTCAACAGGGTTTTCTGCAAAGAAGACTAATTCGAGCGATTTAAAATTCAAATCGCCTAAGTTGATATGTGCTTGAAAAGATTTTCCATTATTATCTACAATTCTAGTAGGACAAGGGAAAATCATTTCACTATCGATTTCTAATATTTCGCCATCTTCAATATTGTTTTCAAAAAATTTGTTTAAAAAATCGGCAGGTGTTTGTTTTAACAAAAATTTGGTTTTGGTTGCTATTTCATTGTTTTGAGCGAGTAAAATTTTTAAATCTTTAATTTTTTCATTTAATTTTTTCATATTTATCTCCTTTTTATTGACAATATTGTTTGTCAACCTTATAATAACATTAACGCTAAGGTTAAAGTCAATGGAGAAATTATGAAAAATTTATATCAAATAGGTGAAGTAGCAAGGGAACTAAAAATAACCACACGGGCTATAAGATTTTATATAGACAAAGGGCTTTTAACTTGTGCAGAAAAATCAAAATCGAGTTACAGATTTTTTGACGAAAGTCAGATTATTCATCTAAAAAAGATATTATTTTTAAAAGATTTAGGTTTTTCGTTACACGAAATTGGAAAATATTTTGCTTCTGATGAATTTCAAAGGAAACAACTTATTTTGGCAAAACAAAGAGATTTGAAAATAAATTTAGCCTTTTTTCAAAAAATAATAGATAAAAACCTTTATGATTTGTCTTTTTTGGCAGATAAATTGTATTATGGCAATAAAGTTAGAGTAAAAAGATTGACAGATATAGTTGGAGTTTGGAAATTATTTGGAATATATAAAAATATAAAAAACGCCAAAAATGACATAGATAAATTAGACTTTTTCACGCCATATAAATTTTTAGCATTCAATTCTGACGGTTCTTCTCCGTGGTTTTATTATGCAACAGAAAAGAAAATAATATTTAACACCTTCTTTTTGCCTGTTGCAGAAATTTATCAAATTGTCGACGGAAAAATATATCTTTCGATTTCCAATCCGAACGATCACGCGTTTGTTAAAAAAGAGAATTGTTTAAATAAGCCTCATATTCTTGTTTTTGAAAAGTTTAGCGATAATTTTGATGATTATCAAAAGTTGATTTATCATGATATACTGCCAACAAAAGTTGAGTGTGATAAAAAAATTTTAGGTGTATATAAGATGATTGGAACAAAACAAAGTTTAACGGACGACACAATCTCTGTTTTGTCAAATGATTTATTAATTTTTTATAATTGCGGAGTTGTTGAGAAATATAAAGAAAACGCATATCAAAAATTAAATTGGACAAAAGATATGATTTTTGATAAAACGAATACTCTAACATTTAATTTTTGGCGCTTCAAAGACGAGTTGATAGTTGAAAATAAGACAAATTCATATATTTTTACAGGTGAGATAAAAAATTATTATGTTTACAAAAAAATAGATTTTAAATCAAATTAATAGGAGTTTATATGAGAGAGTTTGATGTTTTGGTGCTGGGCGGTGGCGTTGGCGGTATGATGAGTGCAATATATGCTAAACGCCGAGGGCTTGATGTGGCAATTATTGAAAGTATGATGCTCGGCGGAACGCTTTGGCAAATTGAAAAGATAGAAAATTTTCCGTCCTATGCGGAAGTTTCAGGCGCCGAACTTGCCGAAAATTTTATCAAGCAAATTAAACATCTTAGGGTCGAGGTGATTAATGACGAGGTTGTAGATGTCGATTTCTCGGCGGAGAAAAAGGTTTTGGCTGGTAAAAAAGAGAGATATTCTGCCAAAAGCGTGATTATCGCCAGCGGGCTATCATATAACAAACTCGGCTCTAACGAAGACGATTTTTTGGGGCGAGGAGTGAGTTATTGCGCGGTTTGCGACGCTAATTTCTATAAAAATAAGGATGTTGCTGTGGCTTCAAAGAAAGGGAGTGGTATTAAAGGGGCATTGGAGCTTGCGAACGTTTGTAAGTCGGTGACAATTCTTGACAGTGGAGATATGAGCATGTATGCAAAATATAACAAAAACGACAAGATAAAAGTTATCTCAAATGTCAAAGATTTAAAGGTGGAAGGTAAGAATTTTGTGGAAGGTGTCGCATTTACGGTTGAAGGTGACGAAAAAAGTTTGCCAACTTCCGCTCTTTTTGTGGAACTTGGCAAAAAGCCAAACACCATGCTTTTTAAAGATTTAAAACTTGATGAAAACGGCTACATTTTAACAGACGAATATATGGAAACATCAATTAAAGGTGTGTTTGCGGTGGGTGATATTCGCGCGGGCAAACTTAAACAGCTTGTTTGTGCTTGCTCAGACGGGGCGATAGCAGGGCAAAATGCGTAGGCGCTATCAGACATATCTACAAACTTTTCGTTTTCACTTTTCTAACTTTTATTAATTTTTTCACTTTTAAAAATGGTTTGACAATTTATGATAAAACTTGTAAAATATATACTTGTAGAAGAAATTTAGGAGAAATATATGGACTTTGTTGCGATTGAGAAAAAATGGAATAAAATTTGGGAAGACACTAAACTTTATAGGTTTGACGAGAAAAAATTAGATAAAAAATTCTACCTTTTAGAGATGTTTTCCTACCCTAGCGGGGCAAGCTTGCATTTAGGACATTGGTGGAACTTTGGACTTTCTGATAGTTTTGGTCGCTTTAAAAGGCTTCAAGGCTACAATGTTTTTCAGCCTATGGGATTTGACGCCTTTGGACTTCCTGCGGAAAACTATGCGATTAAAACAGGCATTCATCCAGAGGGTAGCACGCGCCATAACATCAAGGTTATGGAAGAACAACTTAAAGAAATGGGCGGTATGTTTAATTGGGAGTATGAGCTTATCACTTGCGACCCTGAATATTATAAGTGGACGCAATGGCTCTTCATCCAACTTTTCAAAAAGGGGCTTGCTTATCAAAAAGAAGCACCGGTCAATTTCTGTCCGTCATGTAACACCATAATTGCCAACGAACAGGTGGTCGATGGTGTATGTGAGCGTTGTGGCAGTGAAGTTGTCAGAAAAAATATGCGTCAATGGTTTTTTAAAATTACCGATTATGCCGAGGAACTACTTTCTGGGCTTGACACAATAGATTGGCCAGAGAAAACCAAGACTTTGCAGAGAAATTGGATAGGTAAAAGTGTCGGCGCTGAGGTTGATTTTAAGTTGGAAAATAGTGACGAAAAATTGACCGTCTACACTTCGCGTGTGGACACAATCTACGGCGTGACCTTCCTTGTTATTGCGCCTGAGCATAAGCTTGTTAATAAACTTGTGACAAAAGACAGAGAAAGTGCGGTGAAAGAGTATATTTTGAACGCATCGAAAAAGGACGAAATAACTCGCACAAGCACAACCTCTCCAAAAACGGGTTGCTTTACAGGTAGTTATGTGATTAATCCTTTGACAGCTGAAAAGGTGCCGGTGTTTGTTGCTGACTATGTCATTTCCACCTACGCGACAGGCATTGTTATGGGTGTGGCTGGGCATGATGCGCGCGACTATGATTTTGCAAAAAAATATAACCTTCCTATCAAAAAAGTGATAAATGAAGTAGGAAAATCTGACACAGAGCTACCATTCTGTGAATATGGAGAACTTTGTAACTCCGCCGAATTTAGTGGCATGAAGAGCGAAGAGGCGAAGATTAAAATTGTTGAAAAACTTGAAAAAATGGGCGCGGGTAGAAAGAAAGTAAACTACAAACTGCGCGACTGGTCGGTGGCTAGACAACGCTATTGGGGATGTCCTATTCCTATCATACATTGTCCTCATTGCGGTGCAGTGCCGGTGCCAGAAAAAGATTTGCCTGTTGTTTTGCCACATATTACTGACTATAAGCCAGACGGCAAAGGTCCTCTTGGCAAGTGTGAGGAATATATGAATGTCAAATGTCCAAAGTGCGGGCGTGATGCTCAGCGCGAGGCGGACACGCTTGATACCTTTGTTGACTCTTCCTTCTATCAGCTTCGATATCCAGAGTCACTTAGAAATGACAAAGAAATTTTTAACAGGCAAGTTGTTGATAAAATGCTTCCTGTTGACTGCTATGTGGGCGGTATTGAGCATGCCACAATGCACCTATTATATTCTCGTTTTATAACTAAATTCTTGCGTGATATTGGTTGCCTTGACTTTGACGAACCATTCCAAAGACTTTTCCATCAAGGTATGGTGCTTGGAGCAGACGGAAAGAAGATGAGTAAGCGTAACACTTCTAAAACTGCCGATGACTATGTAAAGACCTATGGCAGTGATGCTCTCCGCCTTCACATGATGTTCTCACTTAAATATATTGACGGCGGAATCTGGTATGATGAGGGCTTGAAACACATGAAAGCCTTTATGGAGAGGGTTGAACGTATAGTCTTGAAGTGGAAAGATACTGTCGGAGAAAATGTTTACGGCGAAGAGGAAAAGGAACTTGACTATGTTTTGAATAGAACGATAAAAGAGGTTGCTGAAAACTTCGAAACTTTCTCTTTCAATAGTGCCATTGCTCGCATTATGGAACTAGTGAACGCTATGTACAAATATGACACTAAGGGCAAAAATGGCGAGTTTAAGAAAAAGGTTGTAAAAGATTTACTTATTCTCCTTGCTCCATCTGCTCCGCATTTTGCCGAAGAACTTTGGCAGGAGATAGGCGAAGAGTATTCAATCTTTAATCAGCACTATCCACAATACGATGAAGCAAAGATTTCTCTTGAAAAAGTGGAGATCGCCGTTCAAATAAACAGCAAGATTGTGGCAAGAATGGATGTTGAAACAAATCTAAGCGAAGACGGGCTTATTGAAAAAATTACAACCGATGAAAAGGTTGCTCCGCTATTATTAGGTAAGCAAATCGTTAAAAAGATTGTGGTGCCAAAGCGATTAGTTAATCTAATTGTGAAATAAGAAAAAAATGACACTTTGAAGTATGTTGATTGACTTCTTTGTGTCATTTTTATTTTAATTTGTGCAACAAAAAAGAGCGAAATTTCGCTCTTTAATTTTCTATGTGTTGACTTGTTTTGTTATTTTGTGCTTTTTGTAGCCTTCTTTGTGGTGTTTTTTGTTTCTTTTTCTACTTTTGCTTTTTCGTTTTCGTCAACTTTCTTTTGAAGTTTATTCACATCATTTTCAAGTTTTTTTAAGTATAAAGCCTCTTGTTTTGCTTTCTCTTCTTCCTCTTCAATTCGTTTTTGTTCTTCTCTTTCCTTTTTGCAAATTTCAGCATTGACAACGATGTAATAGATAGCAATGACAATCGCAAACAAAGCAAGCGTGATTAAAAATGCTGAATAGAAACTTGTGCCTATGTTGAAGTTTGCAAGAACATTCAAAAGCATATAAATCCAACAGAAAATTGCTATGAACGGAAACACAAGAGCAGTTAAAATTTTGATTACATTTCCAGCCTCTTCTCTTCTTCTAAAATAGATAATTGCGCCAGCGATAGATATGATTGTGAAAACGATAGCTAAGATAAATGCTGCTTGACTTTCAACAGATAGGTTGTTTAAATCCATAATAACCTCCAACTTATGACTATATTTTATCACACATTTTTCAAATTGTCAATATTCAAATTTAATATTTCTATAAATTTTGTTTTTTATTTGCAAAATTCATAAATTTTTTATTATAATATCAATATGAAAGAAGAAAAAGTCGAAAAGATAGAGGATGATACCGAAAATACAACTATTGCCGAAAGCTCAGAGCCTGACACATCAAAGCAAGCTGTAAAAAAAAGCAAAAAAAAGAAAAACTTTAAAGAAGAAAAGGCAAAAAGTTCAGAAAAAGCTTCGGTAGACAACGAAAAAAAACGCAAAAAATGGTTGACAGCAGTCAGTGTTTTGGCTGTTGTTGCTGTCCTTGCAATAATTACGGGTGTCATTTGTTTTTATTTTGTGACGCCAGACATTGAGGGTTCTCCAACGAATTTACGCGTTGAAAATTATGGGGGTGAACTTTATATAGTTGCTGACTATCAAGAAAAACACGATTATCAGTTTGTGGTGGAGACATTGATAGACGGCGAATATGTGGAAATTGGTGCAATTAATTCTGACAAAAATGCACTTAACTTGTCAGAACAAGACATACTTTTAAATGCAGGAAACGAGTTTCGTTTTAAGGTGGCATATATTAATGAAAATGGTGCTAATGGCGACTATTCTGCTTACTTAGAGTGGACAAAGGTCACTCCGCTTGATAAGATTGAGGTGACAGTCAATGGTAATGTCATAAGCTGGAAAGAGGTTATGTTTGCAGAAAGTTATCTAATAAAACTTACTCGTCCAGACACTTCGCAAGAAGATATCAATGTTGGGAATGCGCTTTCTTACACTCTTCAAGGCTCTGGCACATTTCAAGTGTATGTTGTAGCCGTAGGTGGCGAGGGTTTTTATTCTTCGACCTCGGAACTAATGACAATAACATTATGACAGACACCAACCATGTATTAAGAAAGAAAAATGTTAGCAAATAGCTAACGTTTTTTATGAATAAAGTGAGTTTCACAACAGAATAGGCATGATTTTCTGAGATGTTTCGACAGCGGTCGCTTCGCTCCCTTGCGGTAGCATGACAGAATATGATTCGCACTTTTTTCAAACATCATAATATTTATTGCTTGCTGGTGCAATAATTTTTTTATCTTTGATTATACTACCAAAAAAAGAGGTGGTATGATAGAAAATGTCGAAAAAAAGATTAAAAACTTGAAGAAAGAGATGCACAACTCTTTTGATATATCTGACCGCGTCCTTAACTTAGATGAGCTGACGGTGGGCTTTATCTATCTTAAAAGTTTTACGGACAATCTTATTTTTTCGTCTGCAATTTATGAACCTATCTCTTCATACAAAGGGAAGTTAAGTTTTGAAGAAATTAAAAAACTAATTCAGGCAAATGACATCAAAGAGATAAAAGATGAAGAGATTATTGATAATATTATGAAGGGTGCGGTGGTTATTTTTGTCAATACCTCAAATAAAATTTTGGCAGTAGATATTCAAAAATTTAATACACGCGCGCCGAGTGAGCCTCCAACATCACCGGTTATTCAAGGTCCGCGTGAGGGCTTCACTGAGGACATAAAGACAAATATCGGTCTTTTAAGAAAACGCTTTTTCTCTTCCGACCTTGTGTTAAAAAACTTTTCGGTTGGTAGAAAGACAAAGACGACCATTGTTATCGCCTATCTTCATGGCGTGGCAGATAAAAAAGTGGTCAAAGAGGTGGAGAAAAAACTTAAAGCTATTGACATTGACGGCGTGGTGGACTCATATTATCTTATGCCATACCTCATAAGTCATCCTAATTCGCTGTTTAAGCAGATAGGCAACACCGAAAAGCCAGATATTGTTTCTGCTAAACTCTTAGAGGGCAGGGTGGCGATACTTCTCGACAACACGCCTATGGTTCTCACGGTGCCGTTCGTTTTATTAGAAGAAATGCAAAACACAAACGACTATTACACCAACTATATCTACGCTTCTCTTCTTCGTTTCATTAGGGCGATTGGTGTTTTCTTGGCACTGCTTGGACCAGGCACATACATTGCGCTTCAATTGTTTCACTATAATGTTTTGCCAATAAAATATTTAATAACGATAGCGGACTCCACTCAGCAGATACCTTTCACGCCCTTCATTGAAATTTTGTTTATCTCCTTGTTGTTTCAAATATTATACGAGGTCAGTTTAAGACTTCCGAGCTACCTAGGGCTTGCTACTTCTGTTGTGGGCGCACTAATTTTAGGCGATACCGGTGTTAAGGCAGGGCTTATCTCTCCACCAGCGGTCATTGTGGTTGCTATTGCAAAGATAGCGCTCTACACCATACCAGAGCAATCGGCACAGATTACAGTTTTGCAATTTGTCTTCCTTTTAATCGGCGCATCGGTCGGACTTTTAGGCTTAATAGGCGGACTTATTTACATAATTGCATACTTAAATAATTTAGAAAACTTTGGCGCGCCATATCTTGCACCTTTTTCTCCATTTATTCTTAGTGATAATAAGGATGGCTTTATTCGAGTTTCAATTAAAGACATGAAAACGCGACCTAAGTCTTTTAAAAACTCTAATTTAAGGAGGCAAAAATGAGAGATAAAACGATGAACATTTGGCAAGCGGGTATATGTCTATTTATCATAATTTTTGCCAACAAAATTTTGCTTTTGCCATCACTTTTATATAGATTAGCTAATATTGAAGGCATGTTTGCTTATCTATTTTCTTTTATGTTAGAAATAGGCTTACTAACTCTATTTATTTTTTTAAAAAGAAAATATTCTCACATTTCTTTCTCTCAACTTATCAGAGAAAAATTAGGAGTTATAACGCTTAAAATTTTTTATATACTTTTTTGTCTATACTTTTTTTGCAAACTGATTTTAATCTATAATGTTACCTATATTTTCTTTAAAGATTTGATTTATAAGAATAGTGACAGTTTTTTGTTTATTATTTGCTTACTGCCTATTATGAATTATCTAGCTTACTCTTCTCCTCGCGTCGTAGGAAGAACGGCAATGGCTTTATTTCCAATTATTTTAGTTGTGCTAATTTTCTGCACTGTGACCTCTCTTATCAGCGTGCATGATATTCCTCTTTTTTTCCAATCTTCTCCTTTAAAAGTTTTTCTTGCCACAATTAAACATATTTCTTCCTTTGGTGACGCTATCTTTCTTTTTGTGTTTATGGACAAAATTGAATACAAAAAGGGAGACGGAAAAAAGCTATATTTTTTTGCAGGGCTTGCTATAATTTTTGTCCTTTTAATTGCAGTTGCGTTCTATTTCTCTTATACCTACACTTCTTTTATGCATCCGTATGCTATCTTTGAAACAATGGGCAATATTAAAGATTATGGCGGACTTGGACGCATTGACGCCGTGGCGGTCATATTAGTTATAATTCTAACCTATTTTCAAATGTCGATATATTTAAAAAGTTTTACTATAAGTTTTAAAGAGATTTTTCCAAAGCTTAGTCTCAATTACGCCTTAATCTCCTTTGACTTTCTCTTTTTAATAGTCGTTTATCTTCTGGTAAGGAATTTAGAAAGAACAATTCTTTATGCTGAAAGTATTTTGCCTTACTTTTCTCTCATTTCCTTTGTGCTGGTGCCGATAACCTCTATTGTCTTTCTTGCTTTGAAGAGGAGGCGATAGATGAAAAAGTTAAAAAAATACCTCTCATACGCTTTTCGTGTTCCTATGTTTTTGGTGTTTTTGTTTATCATTGTCTTCTATGGACTGCCTGCGCTCGGCAAGGATGCGGAAGTTGATGAATTTGCTATTGTTACAGCCATCGGCTTAGATAAGGGTGCTAATGATGAGGTCGATGTTTCGCTTTTAACCTTCGTGCCTGTCGCTCAGCAAAATTTCGCTGAAAAATACAAGGTGATCAAAGCTAGCGGAAGTAGTGTCTTAGAGGCAATAGACTACGCAGGACTATATCTTGGCAGAGAAATTGGCTTAAATCATGTTAAAACCGTGGTTATAAATGAGGAGTATTTTACCGAAAACGCTTCGGTTGAAATGGATTATTTGACGCGAAATAAAAGCCTTGCTCTTTCCACCTCTGTTATTTGCACTGACGCAAAAGCAAGTGATTTTTTGGAAACTGTGCAGAAAATGGATACTGAAAGTTCGATAAAAGTAGATGATATCATAGATTTTAACAACAAATTTATCTATTCAACCGAATCCACATTTGAAACCTTTTATAAGGGGCTATATTCCAAAACAAAAAGCTCACTTGTTTCTTTTATATCTTTAAGCGAAGATATTGATGAGGGGGTGACAGTTTCCGCTTCTGGTGAGGCTAGCGGTGGAAGCGGAGATACTGCTACAAATAATGGTGAAGAGACACAAAAGACCATTTTAAATGACGGAAAGAGCATTCTTTGTAAAGACGCAAGCAAAGTGGCGCTTTTAGACAATACCGACATGCAAAAGCTAAACTTAGCAACAGGCTCTTTTAAATCAGGGACAATAGTTATTGATGATTTTTCAGACGATGTCTTTCACAATGCAAGGCTGACCTTTGATATTCAAAATATCGACGTCAGGCGAAAAGGACAATTTATAAATGGTCATCCTGTTGTCAATATGTCGATAAAACTATATGTAAAACTTTTGGAAGCGAAGGAAGAAGATTTAGAGATTAAGGAGAACATCGACATAAAAAATATTTCAAAAGAGGCTATTGATGCTCTTGAAAGCAAAGTAAAGCTATCTATTTCTGACGCAATAAACATTTTAAGGGAAAATAAGTGCGATATTTTAAAAGTCTATACGCTTTTAAACAACTCTCATCCTGCTGAAACGAAGAAATTTATGTCAAAATTAGAAGATGAGCAAGATTTTCTCAATTATGTCATTTTTAAAGTCAGTCCTCAAATTTATTCTGTGTAGGCGACATAAAAACTAAAATTTAAAGATAATTTTTAGAAATTCATGCTTGTTTTGTTGTGTTATTTTTTAATTTGTGTTAAAATAAGTAAGAATTGTTGGCATATAATATATGAATGATTTAAACATAATTCCATATAGATAATTAAAGGAGAATTTATGAACGAAAAGAAACAAGGTGGATTTAAACTATCATATCTCATCATCTTTTTGGTGGTGGTGCTTTTATTCTGCCTTTTGTTTATTGATTTTGGCAATAATGGTCAACTTATCACAACAGATAGAGCCTTTGAAATAATTGAAAATTCTGACGATAAAGATGTCGCCGAAAATTCAGAAAAAGCTCAGTATGTTTATATTAGAAATGGTGTGGGTTATATTTTGACCGTTGGAAGCAAGTATAATGTAAATCAAGTGCCAGATTATTCTGATTATTATTTCTATGTGGATAACGCTGGCGTGATATTTAACGAAGTGATGGATTTGTGCACGGCAAACGGTGTGTCATATAGTTACGCGCCTGCTGGCACTAATATTTGGGATATAATAATTCCTATCCTTTATATTTGCTTTGCTATCTTTGTCATTTGGATGATTTATCGAATGATTGCAGGTGCAAACAAGGGCGCTATGAGTTTTGGCAAGACCAAGGTTAAATCTTATTCTATGTCGAAGGTGAAGTTTGCTGATATTGCCGGCATGGATGAAGAAAAGCAAGAACTTCAAGAGATTGTGGAATTTTTGAAAAATCCTAAAAAATTTACCGATTTAGGCGCAAGAATACCTAAGGGTGTGCTTCTTGTAGGGCAACCGGGAACAGGCAAAACCCTTCTTGCTCGCGCGGTTGCGGGTGAAAGCAAGGTGCCATTTATATCAATAAGTGGTTCTGACTTTGTGGAGATGTTTGTCGGCGTCGGTGCATCGAGAGTGAGAGATTTGTTCGACCAAGCGAAGAAGAACAAGCCTTGTATCGTCTTTATTGACGAAATTGATGCAGTTGGTCGTCAGAGAGGTGCAGGCCTCGGCGGTGGCAACGATGAACGCGAACAGACCTTAAATCAACTACTTGTTGAAATGGATGGCTTTGAACCAAACGAGGGCATTATTGTGCTTGCAGCTACTAATAGAAGCGATGTGCTTGATCCAGCACTTATGCGTCCGGGTAGATTTGATAGGCAAATTTATGTCCATGTTCCAGATGTTCGCGGAAGAGAGGGTATACTCAAAATTCATGCAAGAAACAAACCTATTGACGACAGTGTTGACTTCAATGTGCTAGCAAGAATAACAAGTGGCTTCACAGGTGCCGATATTGAAAATATGCTCAACGAGGCGGCTATTCTAGCGGCTCGCGCTAATAGACCAAAGATAACTATGGAAGATATAACAGAGGGTATTAACAAGGTGGTTATGGGACCTCAAAAGAAGAGTCGTGTTATCACTGAAAAGGAAAGAAAACTTACCGCTTATCATGAAGCAGGTCACACAATACTTGCAAAGAGTTTGAAATATTGCGAAGATGTGCAAGAAGTTTCCATCATTCCGCGCGGAAGTGCTGGCGGTTACACCATGAGTAGACCAAACGATGACGACCTTATGATGAGCATAGGCAAGGCTAATGATACCATTGCTATGAGCATGGGCGGTCGCATTGCCGAAGAGTTAATCTTTAAGAACATAACAAGCGGTGCTTCATCTGATATACAACATGCGACAAAGCTTGCGCGTGCTATGGTATATGAATGGGGTATGAGTAAAAAGTTAGGCTTTTTAGCGCTTTCTTCAAACGGCGAAGTGTTTATCGGCAGAGATTATCAGACACGAAACAATTTCTCTGAAAAGCTTGCAGGCATTGCCGATGATGAAATAATGACAATTCTTAACGATAATTACAAACGCGCAAAAGAAATTTTGACAGAAAAGATTGAGCTGCTTCATGAAATGGCAAAGCTCCTCATGGCACGCGAAACTATCTATAAAGAAGAAGTCGACATGATTATGGCTGGTAAAAAGACCGAAGAGATTGTAAAAATCATGGAACAGCGCGATAAGGAACAAAAAGAGAAGGAGGCAAAACTCCGCTTAGAGCAGAGCCGTTTTGAGAAGATTAGAACCTATGAGGCAAAGATTGCAGATGGCGAAAAACTCGTAAGTCAAGGCATAATTACAAAAGAAGAGCTTGACATGGTTAAGAAAGAATATGAGGCTTTCAAAAAGAGTGTTGAGGCGGAAAAGGAAGCTGAAAAGCAAAAAGAAATTACTACTACTGCTGAAAAACCAAAACTTGAAGAAAAACCTAAGGCAAAGACCGTTAAAACTGAAAGTAAAAATGAGAACAAAGAAGAGTCAGCAAAAACGGCTAAACAAACTAGCGTGAAGAAGGAAGAAAAAACAGAACGAAAGGTGGAATCTCCTAAAAAACGCACAGTAAAAAAAGACGATAAGAAGGATGAAGAGTAAGTATGGAAGAAGTAAAGAATGAATTAAATGACGAACTTTATACAAAGATAGAAACAGAAAAGCTTATGAAAGAAAAGAAAAAAAAGAATGCTTTTATAATCGCTTTTCTCTCGGTGGTGTTTGCGCTAGCGGTGGTAATTATATGTCTAGCTTCTATACCGCTCAATATGAAACCGAGTTTTCTGAAAAGCACATTTAATGCAAATGTGACGGTCAACGGAACAAGCACGGGCGAGATGACACCTATTGTTGACGGCGAGAGTAATGCGGACTATAACGAATTCATGAATATTCTAAATGACGCTTTTAGTCAAACATATTTTTCTGCACTCTTTAATGGCAGTTTGTTAAGCGCTAATCCTATTGAAAGCAAAGAAAAATTTACAGATTTTGAAAATGATTTAGATGAAACCAGTTATGTTTATTTTGCCTTTGCTGAAGAGCAGAATATAAAAGATAAAAATGGCAAAATATATTCTTCCACCAAAAATCTGAACGCCGTTCCATTTACTTTTGATGAGGCGTATTTGGTTTTAAGCGAAGAAGAGGGGATTCGCGAGGCGTCTTTCTATGTGGTTGTCAGATATTTAGATGAGGACGGAAAGGAACTTAAAAATTTTGAAGGACAATATGTTATTGAAATACCTGTAAAAGCCGACACAAGCAAAATATTTGACCACTACAATCCAAATAGTGACAATGAATAAAATTTAACAACGCACCAATTGGTGCGTTTTCTATTTTTTTAAAATTAGTATTGACTTTTGTTTGTTGGAAGTGATATAATACGCTTGTTTTGAAGGAGTGTATTATGGAAAATTTTGTTAATGAAGGAGTAGAGGAACGCCTTGGTGAATTAAGGTATCAAATAAATCGTGCGGGAAATAAAATCATTGTGTATTGTAAGCGTTCTGAAGTGTTGAGCAATAAAATATCTACATTAAGGTCGGAATTGCAAATTTTGAATAGCCGTATTGCAAATGTGAGTGAACTTATTGATTTTGCAGAAAGCTGTTCAGAGATTAAATCTTTTCAAGAAGAAGCAGAAAATCTACGCTTCGAGAGGATGGAACTTAACGAGGTAAAAGAGGGGATTTGCGAACAACTTGATGATTTAGTAAAAAGAGAGAAACATGCGAGCGAGGTGGTGGAAACGACAAGAAAAGAACGCAATAACCTTGCAAGAGAGTATAAAGCTTTAAAAGCAAAAAATAAAGAAGCTCGTCAGAAGGCAAAAAATTCACAAGAAAAAATTTAATTATTGAAAAAATGGTTGACAAAGCCATTTTTTTATGTTAAAATATGCATGTAAAAAATCTTCCATAGACCGCAAGTGCCTTTTGGCGTAAACGATTTCGTGCTTGCCGAGGAAAAGAACATATGATTTAGTAATTCTATCTCTGTGCCTTTTCCGTGGTTACAGAGATTTTTTATGGAAACACAAAATTAAATCTAAAAGGAGGTTATAGACATGAGTGCTAATTTTGAGGCAAAAAAACAACTTGTTGAGGAAATTAAAGAAAAGTTTCAAAAAGCAAAAACTCTCGCGTTTGTTGACTATCGTGGCTTGAATGTTGAAGAAGACACCGCTATGCGTAAAGCATTTCGTGAGAATGGTTGTGAATACAAAGTTTACAAAAACCGCTTGATGTTGAAAGCACTTTCTGACCTTGGTATTGAGTGTTCTGCAAATTACTTTGAAGGCACTACTGCCGTTGCTATTGGTTATGCTGATGAAGTCGCTCCGGCAAAAATCCTTTGCGACACAATTGACAAAACTAAGAAAATGGCTATCAAATTTGGAATTTTAAATGGAGTTAGCGTTTCTGCTAGCGACATTGAAGCGCTTTCAAAACTCCCATCAAAGGAAGAGTTGATTGCAAAACTTCTTGGAACTTTGAACAATCCTATCACAGGACTATGCAGAGTTTTACAAGCTCCAACTCGTGGGCTTGCCGTTGCTTTGAATGCGATTGCAACGAAATAACAAAAATCGCAATTTAAAAAATTTTAAAAGGAGAAAATAAAATGGCTGATATTAAAAATCTTGTTGAAGAAATCAAAAAATTAACTATCGTTGAAGTTTCTGAGCTTGTTAAAGCTTTGGAAGAAGAATTTGGTGTTTCTGCTGCTGCTCCTGTTGCAGTTGCAGCTGCTCCTGTTGCTGGCGCTGCTGCTCCAGCCGCTGAGGAAAAGAGCGAATTCAACATCTTCTTAAAGGAAGTTGGAGCTAACAAAATCGCTGTTATCAAAGTGGTTAGAGAAGTTACAGGTCTTGGACTTTCAGAAGCTAAGGCTGTTGTTGACGGTGCTCCAAAGATGGTTAAAGAAAATGTTGCAACAAGCGAAGCAAAAGAAATCGAAGCTAAATTCAAAGAAGCTGGCGCTGTTGTTGAATTACAGTAATTTAAGAATATTTAATATTAATCAAAATTTTGTGTTTCAAAAAAAATACGCTTACAAGGCGTATTTTTTTATCATAAAACTTCTTTTTTAGGCATACATTAATTTCAACCCTCTTTTAGTTTTGCAAAAAACGACGAATATAGCAAAATATTTTAAAATTTGCTATTGACAAAGAAAATATTTATGGTATAATAGACTCTACATTCGGTTGAAAATAGTTAAAAGGAGGTTGAAAATGAAAAATATGGATAAAAGATATGAAGGAACTATCGATGCATTGCATGTTCTTGCAAATCAGAAAAACTTTGGTCTTTTAAATTTAGTGCTTAAATCAGCAGGTGCTGACGAAATCATTTCATATTTAAGAGAAACAAAAAGAGAACCTTTTGCTCACTATCTTAGCAAATTTGTTAAAAAAGACGAAGAAAAAGCAAGAGAAATGTAATTTCAGACAGAGATTGAGAATTCTAAAAAGAACAAAAAAAAGAGTTACGCCTAAATAGGTGTAACTTATTTTTTATTAGCATATATTAACAATCTGTTTTTGTTTTTTAAAACAAAGGTTCGTCGTAGGTGGTTGGCGGGGTGATACCGAGAAGCTTTAAAACGGTTGGCGCGATTGCAGTTAGAGATTTACCTTTTTTAAGTTTAACCTTTTTATTTTTTTCGCTGACTAAGATGCATGGCACAGGATTTGTTGTGTGTGTGGTTATCTTGTTGCCTTTCTTGTCGAACATCTCTTCGGCATTTCCGTGGTCGGCGGTTATGATGCATTCTCCACCAACCATAAGCGTGGCAAGTGCAACAGCGTAGGCGCATTTATCGACACATTCAATCGCCTCTTTAGTGCTGTCGAAATTGCCTGTGTGACCTATCATATCTGGATTTGAGAAATTGACTAAAATATAGTCATATTTTTGTGAATGAATAGCCTCAATCACAGCCTCAGTTATTTCAAGCGCGCGCATTTTTGGAAACTTTGAAAAGTCCTTAACATTTATGCTGTCGATAAGTTTTCTGTCTTCTCCATCATATGCTTTTTCAATACCGCCATTGATGAAAAAAGTGACATGAGCGTATTTGGTGGTTTCTGAGGTGTGAAATTGTTTAAGTCCCGCCTCTGAAATGACGCTTGCTAGGTTATCTTTGACAATTATAGGCGGGTAGAGTATGTTCAAGTCTTTAAGGTCAGCGGAATATTCGGTCATGGTAGAAAATAGCAGATTTTTAAATTTTTTAGTTTTAAATTCTTTAAAATCTTCCTTTGTGAAGGCGGTGGAAAGTTCGATAGCTCGGTCGGTGCGATAGTTGAAGAAGATGACGCTGTCATCATCTTTGATTAGTCCATTTTCGTCAATTACGCAAGGTTCCATAAATTCGTCGGTCAAGCCCTCGTCATATTTTGTCTTTAAAGCGGTTGTAGCGTTTTCGAACTTTGTTCCCTTACCCTCGGTTAAAAGCTCATAGGCTATTTTGAGTCTATCAAAACGCTTTTCTCTGTCCATAGCATAAACTCTGCCGATGATTGTGCCGATTTTTATATTCGTGTCTTTATAACGGTCTTCAAAATCGCTCATAAATTTGATGCCGTCTTTAATGCCGGTATCTCTTCCATCCATAAAGGCGTGGACATAGATGTTTTTGATTTTAAAGTTTTTACTGAATGACAAAATGGCGTCTAGGTGCGACAAGGTTGAGTGAACGCCACCGTTGGAAAATAATCCCATAACATGAAGAGAGGAATTATTCTTTTCAGCGTAGGTGAGTGCTTTGATAAGAGCAGGATTCTCATAGAATTTGCCCGTTTCGATGTCATGATTGATGTGCGCGAGGTCCTGCAATATCACTCTGCCAGCGCCGAGCGTGAGGTGACCAACTTCCGAGTTGCCCATTTGTCCAGCAGGAAGTCCAACTGCCTCTCCGCTTGCCTTTAATAGTGTGTGAGGGTATTTCTTTTTTAGTTTATCTAGGTGTGGTGTGTTGTTTTTTATGGCATTACCATAACTATCTTTTCGTTCACCAAAGCCGTCTAAAATAACAAGTGTTATCATAATTTCTCCTTTGCTATATAAGAATAAACTTATTTTAAAATAAAGTCAAATTTCTTTAATAAAAAAATGTTATGTTGATGAAGATTTTATAAGCATAGATTTATCTTTTTATTATTTTCACTTAATTTACTTATTTATTGAAAAGGTTAATAATAAAAGCTTTAATCTTCTTTATGCTCAATTTCTTTGGATGCCTCAGCGTTAGCCATACTTAAATCCTCTTTCTTCTTTTTCTTTTTCTCATATACTTTAACAGAACCTTTGTTGACTATTATTCTGATGATAAGGTAAAGGCAACCAACACCAATCAAAATATAACAAAGTCTTGAAAACATACTCGCTTGAAAACCAAAAAGTCCAGCAATAAAATCGTATTGAAGAAGACCAATAAGAAGCCAGTTTATGGAACCTAAGATTGTTAAAATAAGGGCGAAAAAAGTGAGCATAAAATCCTCCTAATTATAGTGTTTTTAAATTATTAAATTTTAATCAATTTTTTTAAAATTATAAAAACTAAACAAAATTAACTTAAAACGGCTTAAAAATTAAAAAATAGTTAATTTTTTGTTTAAAAAGGACTGATTTATGCAAAAATCACTTTATGATAAAAAAAGATATAGCTTTGAAATATAAGGAATTTATTTTAAATTGTGTGCGTTTTCATGCTCCGATTTGTTTTTCTGCTGACATAAATCGGACGGTATTGTTTAGTCATGGAATAAATTTAGATTATCCTATTTTTGTATATGAAAATGCTGTTGATGATAATCTTATTTATGCTTTTAAGGAGGCGCTAAAAGAGGAAAATTTTAATCTGTTAGTGCCAATTGAAATTTTAACCAACAAACAAGAGAGAAAGCTATCTAAACTAAAAAATCTTATTCTTTATAGCAGAAATCAAGAGATGGCGTTTTTAAATATGATAAGTAAGTTAAACATAAACTATAAAGCAAAAACCAATTATAATATCATCTACAAAGAAAAATTTTGCAAAGTAAATGATGTTGTGTTAAACCCAAATTATAAAGAATTTTGTTTGTGCGCAGAAGAAAAAACCAATTCGATAGATTTGTTGTATAGAGAATTTTTGATAAATGGAAATAACATATATATAAATTTAAAAAACAACTCTGAAAAAGAAGAAAAAGTCAATATTTCGTTAAATTTTCCACTAAAACGAGGTTATTATATCTTTAAAAAACACAATGGTTATTTTTCAATAGACAATTTACAGAATGGCGAAAAGTTATTTTTCAACTATGTCAGTCCTAATGCAAAAGTCAGCTATTCTATGATTGACGGCTTAGATAATTCTTGCTATGCCACCATTTTCTTAAAGTTGAGTTTTAATTTGAAGGCGGGAGGCGAAAGAGTGCTGTTTTTCAATTTGTCAAACAAAAGGTCGCCGTTAAAAGGTAAAGGGCAATTTGATAAATTGTTTAATATTTCTTTAAACAAAAACATGGAACTTTTTGACTTAAAAGTAAAGACCAAAAATCCAAAGTTTGACCAATATTTTAACAACACTCTTCCAAAAAAGATTTGGTTAAAATGGATAAATTTTGAAAGTGATAAAACATTGATAGATAAATACATGACCTATCGTTCTCTCTTTATAAAAGGAAAGGAGAAGATTTCTTTTGTTCCTTTTAAAGAAATCGGACTTAAAGAGCTTGGCGTTTTTAATGGTGAGTATTATAAAAAAATATTGGTGTCTTTCGGTACTGAAAAGTTTTTGCAGGTCGGAAAGACTAAATTTTTTAACATAAACAATGTGACAAGGTTTAGCCTAAAAAAGAACGAGGCGATAAATTTGTCTTTTGATAGAGTTTAAAAAAACAAAAAAACACGCCATTTTTTAACTTTTTTGGTAAAATAATCGTATTTTTGAGTGTTTTCTGCTAGTTTTTTAAATTCAAACAGAGTTTTTGCGAATAAAAGTATGACGCTTCATGTGTTTTTATTCTCTTATAACTTTCGACAGGTTTAGGATGACAGGCATTCTTCTAAATTTAATTATTGTATAAATTCTTTTCTTTTGCGAAAAATAGAGAAAAGGAGTTTATATGAAAAAGTTTTTTACTTCATTTTTGCTTTTAGTGTTGGCGTTTTCCTTTTTGCTTACTTCGCCACTACATATCGCGCACGCCGAAAGTGATGTTGAACTCTCGTCTAAAAGCGGACTACTTATGGACTATTCAAGTGGCGAGGTTTTGTTTGAGAAGGACGCTCTTGTTCATCTTCCTGTTGCCAGCATGGTTAAGATGATGACAATACTCATTGCTCTTGAAGAGTTTGATGAGGGCAATGTCAATCTTGACACGATGATTTCTACCTCTGAAAATGCGTCTGGTATGGGCGGAAGTCAGGTGTTTATTGACCCTTATGTTGAATATTCTTTTGAAGATTTATTGAAGTCTGTTATTATGGCATCCGCCAATGACGCGTCTGTCGCGCTTGCTGAATATTTCAACGGAAATGAAAAAAGTTTTGTCAATCGCATGAACAGGCGAGCAAAGGAACTTGGTATGAATGACACAAACTATGTCAACTGCACAGGCTTGCCAGCGCCAGAGCAATATTCTTGTGCAAAGGACAGTTGTCTTTTAATGCGTGAAATATTAAAGCATGACCTCTATCATAAATATTCTAGCATTTGGATGGATACTTTAACTCATCCATCAGGAAGAGAAACGGAACTTGTCAACACAAATAAGCTTATAAGATATTTTCAAGGTTGTGATGGTGGAAAAACAGGTTCAACCAATGAGGCAGGTTGTTGTCTGACTGCTTCGGCAAAGCGCAATGATATGCGACTTATTTCTTGCATAATTGGAGCGGAAAATAGTAAGACGCGCTTTAATGAGGCTTCTCTACTATTAAATTATGGTTTCAGCAATTTTGAAAATAAGTTTTTAATAAACAAGGATGTTGCGCTTTCAGTCATTCCTGTAAGTAAAGGTAAGGTGGAAGAAATTGAACTATTTGCAAATGAAAACTTTACAGCGGTTGTCAAAAAAGGCAACGATGAAAAATATGAAACAATATTCAAATTGCCAGATTTTGTTAAAGCTCCGATGAAAGCGGGTGATAAGGTCGGAAGCGTTATGGTGACAAAGGATGGTAATGTGGTTAAGGAAATTGATGTTGTTTTAAAACAAGACGTGAAGCATAATTCATACTTTGATAATCTCAATAAGATTGCAGAAAATTGGTAAAATACGAAAAATGTTTAAAAAGAGCTTAATTTTTAATAAAAAAATTAAAAAATAGGTTAAATTTTGATAAAAAGCGAAGTTTTCTTACAAAATAAAAATTTTAACCAAATTTTCTTCTAAGTGTTAAGCGTGTTTAAATACACGCTTTTCTTTTTTTTGAAAAATTTTAATTTTATTTTTAATCGCTTGCAATGTGAAAAGCTATTTTGTTATAATATTTTCATGGATGATACTATCAAAGAAGAAAACTTAATAAATGAAGAAAACGCCGAGCAATCGGATATGCTTTTATCATCCGACCAGTATCGTTTTAAACTGGACAACTTTGAGGGACCATTAGATTTACTTTTGCATCTTATCAAAGAGGCAAAGATGGATATTGCCACAGTTAAACTTGCTGATATTACAGAGCAGTATCTTAACTATATGCAAGATTTAAAAAACATTGATATGGATAGAGCGAGTGAGTTTATCACCATTGCTGCAACGCTTATTGAAATCAAGTCTAAAAAACTTTTGCCTGTTGAACAAGAGGCACTTCCTGACGACGAAGAGGATGACGAGGCAATGTTGCTCAGGCGTTTAAAAGAATATGAACTATTTAAAAAGACGGGAAAAGAATTGAAAGAGATTGAAGATGTCAATAAATTTTACCGAGCGCCAGGCAAGGAAACGGAAAAAGTTAAGATTGTGATGAAGGATATGGTGCTTGAACAACTTTTGGATGCTTTTGCCAAACTTTTGATGAAAGAAGAATTAAAGAAGGTGGTAAAACCTGATGAACCTAAAAAGATTGTTAAAGATAGGTTTACTGTCGCAGAAAAAATCATCTCTATCAGAAATTTTGCAAAAGAAAGAAAGCGTTTTACTTTTGAAGAACTTTTTGAAGACGATATGTCTAAAAGTGAACTTATTAATGTCTTTCTTGCACTTTTAGAACTTTTGAAACTTCAAACGGTGAAAGTGCTTCAAAGTCAAATTTTCGGCGAAATTGTGATAACGGCAAATGAGGTGTAATTATGAAGGTGGAAAATAAAAAACAACTTAAAGAAATTGTGCTTTCAATTCTATTTGTTGCGGGCGATGGACTCGACAAAGATTTTATCTTACAAAAACTAGAAATCACACCTAAGGAACTTGATGAGGTGATAAACGAACTTTGTGCTGAGTATAGCGGTGACAAGGGCGTGCATGTTATTAAGTTTAAGAATAAAGTCCAACTTTGCTCAAATCCAGAGTTTGCAGATTATATAAGTGAGGTCTTAAATCCTGTTAGAGAGCGTTCCCTTACTCGTGCGGCACTTGAAACGCTTGCAATTATTGCTTATAAACAACCTATCACTAAGCTTGAAATAGAAGACATTAGGCG
>CALVZE010000009.1 GCA_944372445.1 uncultured Clostridia bacterium | reverse complement strand
ATAGGCTGTTGTCCATATTCAACTTCCGCACTTTCAATATATAAGCCAACCTTTGCTTTGGTTATTTCACCTGTAAGAGTGCCGGAGATAGTGTAGTTTGCTCCGTTAGTTAAAACAGCTTGAACGCTGTAATCACTGCCCACATATCTAGCGATTGTCGCGCCGTCATACATTGTAAGAGTTATGGATAAGGACTCGCCCGAAATGATGCCGTTTAAAATCTCACTAGCATCTTCATAGTAAATAATAGCGTTCTTATTGTCAAATTCCTTAGAAATTGCGCTTTGCTTATAGGTTAATTCCTTTGGCAAGACTTTCACAACATAAGACGAAAGGGTGCTTGCCATACCGAATATCACATCAAAATTTGTGCTTGTGATGTTTTCTGCAAAGACTGAATAATCGCCGGCATTTTTTGCTTGAACGCCTGACGCAAATCTGAGATTTGCAGAAAGTGTAGCATCAAAACTTGAACTCTTTGTGTAAACATCTTCGTCTTCGTTGTAGGTGTAGAGATTTAAGATGTATTCTTTTGTGCTTATCATGGTTGTGTCTGTCAAGATAATTTTATAGTTCTTTGCAAGTTCGTCAACCTCGAATGTTAAGCTAGAATAACTAAGTCCGTCATAAGTAAGTTCCATATTGAGGCATGCACTATCGTTGCCAGCAACAGTATCAGCTGAACTTATAAGAAGATAGAAACGCTCTGAGGAAGGTGTTATTCTATACGCGCCGTTGGTGCTTGTGTCTTGCACGCTTTCAACTTCGTAATTCTCGTCAACGACAGAGGCTGAAAGTATTTTATAGTAGCCAACTTCACTTCCCTCACTTCTTGTAAAGGTAACTTCGATAGTGTCGCCGAAGATTGTGTTGTAGTCTCGCACAAAGCTGTCTTCCAAGCTTTCCTCTGAACCATAACTTGTTCTGTAAGCTCCGTCTGTTGTGAAAGTGAAATTAAGTTTAAACGGAACAACACTAAATGTCAATGTTGAAGGCGTTATATTATAGTTATTGCTTTCAATCACGAGTGACAAATTATAACTTCCAACAGTCAAATAATCACTCTCGGAATATTCACCGTTTAAGATTTCTGGAACAACGCTATACTCTGTCGTTGAAACAGTCTTTTCACCTGAGGTTACTATATAAACAAACCCACTATCAGCTTTCAGCGCTCCATAATTATAAGTGCTGTTAGATAGAGCTATCACAGCGTTGGCCTTAATAATTTCACCTAAGGCAGAGTTTATATCGCCCGCAAACTTATAATTCTTACCCGATGTTCCATTGAGGTATAGGGTGACATCAATGTCAGTTCCAACTTGACTTGTTGCAAAAATCGCTGTTATCGACACATCGTCACTTACAACTCCATCATTAATGCGCTCAGCAAAGTCGATATTTTCTAACCTGTTTGTGCCGTCATATGTTTTTGTTAGATTTAAAGAAGTTGTGTCAACCTCAATCGCGTCAACAACAATGTAGTAATTTTCATAGAGAGCAAAATTGGTTGCGCCCTCCGCTTCAATCGAAAGATAAAGTCTATAATTTCCTGCATCTTTAAAGGTGTGAACATTACCATTTAAATAGATGTTGACAGAGGTTATACTTCCTGTAAACGCCTCGTCTCCCGAGCCTGTCTTTCTGTATAGGTTGAAAGCTAGATTTAATGGAGATGAATTTTCGTTTTCAATGACAAGATTGTTGTCTTCAATGCTCATGTTGTAGTTATAGCCATTGTAATCAAGGTTCAACAGGCTGGTATCTTCAAATTTAAGGAAAATTATCTCCTCGGTTGGCACAATTTGGAAGGAATTTTCCGCAGAAAGTGTCACAATAATACTGCCATTTACAAAGGACTCTGCACCATTCAAAAGAAGGTCATATTGTCCTTCCGCACCGGTCGTGCCTTGTTCCAAGCCGTCAGGAATATAGGATAGAGTTATAGAGTCGCCTGTGACAGCATAGGTTTGTGTGTCAGTATAAGTAGAAACAGTGTCAACGGTGGTAATTTTGATATAGTTTTCAGGCAAAACCAAGTTGTATTCATAAGGAGAGATTGTAACACTGCTACTATTTATCTCCGTCATATTGAAATCAGCAAAGGAATAGCTTACAACCGCAACATTATATGCACCTTGATAGAAGAAGCCGAGTCTGTTTGCTTGTGCGTTTTGTAAATCTAAGTTAAGCGTGTAAGAGGAAATATTAAAGATGTCGGTTAAGTCTGTGCTTCCGTCCAAATCTAACACTGTCAGTTTTAAATTGTCTTCTAGATTATTTCTATTTAATTCGCCATACACATAAGAACTTTCATCCTCTTCATAGCGTGCTGAAATGTTAAGAATGGCATCGCGTTTTTCAATTTTTCCTTTGTGAGTGACCGCGCTAAGAGTATAGTTGTTCGCGTTATATCCTTCGGTTGCTGAAAGCACAAGTGAAACATTGATATTTTCGCCCGCATGATAGGTTGCGAATGTGGCGTTTATGTAAATACCTTCATAATTTTCGCCTACGACATTGCCTTCTAAATCAACTCTAAGATTTGGATTGCCGTCATATACCTTGCTGAGCGATATTCCAGAAACATCAATCGGCATTGGCAAAATCTCAAAGGTGTAACCCTCATCAAAGATGATGCTGTTGTAGTAGTTTGCAATCTCAGCACCCTCTTTTACAACCACTCTAATTTCATAAACCGCGCTGTCTATTGCCGTTTCATAACTAAGCGAATTATAAAGCATCAAGGTGATATTGTCATAATTGAGTAACTCTTCAATAATTAAAAGGTTCTCACCGACTTCCGCGCCGACATTTACATCGTAAACTATTAAGGCGCTATTTGTGACTTCATTATCTTCGCTATAAACTATCACTTCGCCGTCTTTAATTTGGAGTTTGTAGCCATTTGTGTTATATGTTTCTTGAATTACATTTGAACCTTGCCATGAAAGTCTTAAAGTGTCTGCCTTTACAATTTCAAAGTCGCCAACCGATGTAGTTAAATTTTGAAGAGTGCCGTCATAAAGCACGGTAGCGCCATATACAACTTGATAGTTAGAGGTAAGGTTAGAGCAAACAAAACCATTGTCACTATTTAAGAATAAGTCATAATTTCCAATATCTTCGCCCGCTGTCCTATTTAAGTTGAACTCCAATGTTTCGCCGTTCGTGCTAATTGTGTATTTAAGTTCAGGGTCGGCTGTATTGAACTTCTTTGAGAACGTGATATTCTCTTCTTCTAGATTTATGACATCTTTTAAAATATTTAAGGTGAAAGAAGTTGTCACGCCTTCATAGAGATAGTAACTTTCGTCAATTTCAAAATCAATGATATACTCTCCGACATTCTTAACAGATGTAACCACAAGGTCGCCACTTTTAATCGTGATGTCAAACATTCCCTCTTGTCCAAAGACATAGTTTACAACTTGAACATCCTCTAAGTTATAGTCGTCAAGTGTTGCATCAAACATATGATAGGAAACATTTAGAGAGAAACTGCTGTTGTGTTCCTCGCCGTCATAGGTTATCTCACTTTGTCCCACATATTCAATGCCGACAATCTTAATAGGTTGTAAATCAATTTCAAAAGAAACATTCTCATTGACTATTTGATATTTCGATGGGTCAGAAAGGATATCTCTATAAGCCTCCTTCATTGTCACTGTAATTCTTATCTGATAGATACCATTATCTTTGATAGTTCCACCGTTTTCAAGGTTATAGACAAGAGTGTTGAAGTTGTTGCTCTCCGCTACAACTCTAGTTACTTCGCCCTCTTTACCACGATAGACAATTTCAAACTTGTAGTCAAAAAGTTCGCTTTGATTGTTACTAAATGTGCAAACATTATACGCATAGACGCTTTCCAGCGTGCCAACGCTCTGTCTGTAATTTACTAATCTTGAACTTACATATATATCACCTATTCCCCAATAAGCTTTAAGCTGAACAGGAGCAAAAATGTTGTCAGTTACACCAACATATGTTCCGTTGACGCCCGTAAAGATTGTGGAATAATCTGCTTCCGACCCATCACCAGCTACATAAGACAATCTTTCACAAGTCAAGAAATCTTCAAAAGGGAACATTATGTCTTCACTTGTGTCCTCTGCAAGTTTTAAGTATGTGGTCATTTCGTCATTATTAACAGGCAAGTTATAGTCAATGTTGACTTTGACAAGGTCGCTGAAAGTAGCATAATAATTTACTTCGGTTATAGCGTCCTCTTCATAGACGATTTCTCCTGAGTCTTCGCTTAAATCAAACACATATTCACCTGACGCTCTGACGCCGTCACCCTCAAACTCATATGCCTCAACTTGACCTATGTCCACAAGTCTTATATAAGAGCCAAGTCTAGGCGTAACTTGAATTACTATTGAGGTCAGTGGCTTTGTGGCGATAATAACAGGAGAACCTGTGTTGTTTCCTGTAATTTCAAAGAGAAGCACTCCGCCCTCTTCCGTATAATATCTTCCGTCCTCTAAGCCCGAACTTTCATCCGCAATATCCTCACTCTCTCCGTCAAGAGAGTATGTGAAACCTGTCACACTGAAAAGATTTTCATAATACTGTTCGTCAAGGTCAACAACTTGCCTATATCCGTCCACCTTAGTTAAAAGTTTAGGATTTAGCTTTATCTGAACCGTGTTTTCAACATTATAGATTGTAAATGAGAAATCTTCGGAAAGAATTAAATTCACATCGCTTGTTACATTTTCTTCATTGCCGTCTACAACAGAAAGCACCTGATAAAATGAGAAATCAAAGTGATTTTCTGGTGTGTAGAAGTTGTATTTTGTGTCGTGGTCGCTGTTGCCTATGTTGGAGGTATAAAGCCTTAAATTGATATAGAAAGTGGACCCTTCTTCAAGTTGTGTGTAAGTCGTTCTGTCAAGCGCCCTAAAATAGGTGTCTTGTTTATCACCTTTATATTTAACCTCTATTTCTTCCACACTCTTGTCATAGAACCTAGACTGCATTGCGCTGTTGTTTGAAAGTTTCAAAACTTGTATAAGCATATATGCGTTTGGAAGGTTGATGTAGTATTTAATTTCGCCGTCAAGCTCTATCATTTCAAGATTATAGTTATTTAAGAGTTCTCCATTTGAAGAGTTGATATAAGCACGCACTTCATAAGAAGTGTTAGATAGCATATTATAAGAAGAAATAACTTCAATTGTTTCAATCTGTATATCGCTTGTCACACTGACAGCCGAAGGAGAAGTCAAAACAAATTGAGAAGCATTATAGATTGTAGACACGCCTTCGCCATATAGTGTAGCTGAGCTTATTCTGTTGTTTACATCATAACTTAATAGGAAAGCACTTTGAAGCACATTTGCTCTTGTCGCTCTCTCATCTACTAGGTCAACGGCAACATCATCACCGCTTACGCCTTCAGAAGAGAAGTAGTTTGTGTTGTCATAATAAGCAAGATATTCATCATAAGTCCAATTTCTAAATGTGATAAATTTATTATAACTTTCCGCATTGACAATTTTGTTGTTAAGCATGTTATAATACTTCATAAATAGATATTCATAAGTGTTGTCAGCAGTTGCAGTAGAAGATAAAACTCCGTCTGTCTTTAAGCTGTTCATCATATTTGTGAAATTGTTATAATTTTCATACTTTGCTATCTCTGCCTCGCTCTCGATAAGAGATACAAGATATTTGATGTTTTCATAATATAATGAATAGTCGCTTGAATAGGTGTAGTCAATATCAGCAGGGTTGATTATGAAGACAAATTCTCCGCTTGCAGTGGCAATTTCACCACTTGGATAAAACTCGCTAGTGTCAGTCAATGTCAATGTTAGATATACATAATAAGTTCCAACATTTGGCTTTGTGAGAATAATATTATTTCCGTCAAAGGTTGCCCCGCTTACTTCATAAGACACTTCAACATTAGGGAAAGAGGTTGTCACTAAGAAGTCGTCGAATGAAAATTGCAAGTTTGTTCCGTTAAACTTATAGTCACTTATCGGCGAAGAAATATCTTCTCCTGCATAGGTATAAGATTTAGTATTGTTGTCAACGGTAAAGCTTACTTCACCTGTAAAGCGCCATGTGGCATAGATTGTAATCGCAACATCACCTTCAACATCATTAAAGCCATAGATTGAACTATTTAAAATGGAATATTCGTCCACCTTATAATAGTCAGACTTAATTCCGCCTGGTGCCAAGGTGTAGAAGCCGTCAAAGGTGAAGCCTTCTCTTGTCACAACAATGCTAGATAACATTGACAATCTTGTGTTGTAGTCAACATCTTCAATAAGCATGTTTTCGGCATCACTGCCTTCCACTGTTCCTCCATTGAAAACAACTTCAACATCATACTTCTTTGCACTCCATTGAGCGTAAAGTGTGATAGCCGTGTCGCCACTTTCGCCTGTGCATAAGCTTTCTGTAATCACTTCGCCTGCTTCAAAGCTTTTGCCTGTTCCGTCGATATTTGTGTTCCAATTTAAGAAGGTATAGCCTGTCAGCAAGAAGCCATTTTGTGCTATCTCAACCGTTTCGCCATAACTAGAAAGAGTGCTAGATGTTGTTCCTGTGGAAATACCAAAAACGCTACTACCTTCCACTCTCTCGTCGCCACTAGAATAATTGATATAATAGGTGTTAGATATATAGTTGCGTTCTATATGGACGCGATAGTCTGCCACGCCCAATTCGTCTAAATATTCTGGCGCAAAGTAATTTTCGTCTATTCTGTAATAATTGATGTAAATTGGCGTTGTTTCTGTTTTATCGCCGTTATAGACAAGCCAACCGTTTGTCTGATAGCCTGATTTTTTGTTGAAATAATCATTTAGGATGACGCTGTCCTCTGTGCTTACAAGATAATAACTTTCAAGTTCATCCTCTTTATTTTTAAGGTATTCTTTGTCAAATTCGATGTTCGTTGCGGTGTTGTAATAGAATTGTAAGTGGACCTCTTTTAAGGTTGTGTCATTGCCGTCTTTATCATAAACTATTTCATCTTCGCTTGCACCCGAAGTTAAGGAAACAATTAAGGTCTTCTGCTCTACCACCGGCACAATATATATTTTTTGTCCTGCAAGAGAGCCGATATTGTTTTTGAAGTATTCCTTAACAAGGTCTCCGTCCACCGTTATTTTATTAAGCCCTGTTTCAATCGTAATTTGGTCAGTGTAAACACTTGCACTGAATTTTGTGAGATACAAACTGTCATCGTAGATCTTGCTTGAAAGTAAATATGATTCTTCATCCATAAGTGCCACGCCTGTAAAATCATATCGGTTAGAATAATACTCATTCATTTCAAATACAAAATTAGCTTCACCAAGGTCATCGGCTTCACCGGTAGCACTACTGCCATAGTAGTATGTTCCAGCCGTCAGCCCATGCACCTCAGAAATGCCCTGCGAGAGATATTTTAGAGAAGTTGAACCATTGTAGTTCTCAACGATTGTTCTGCCGTCTGTAATATTGGTAAGATCTCCGCTTCCGCTTGCTTCATACTCAATTGTGTTACTAATATATATCGCCTGTAAGTCGATTGCGTAACTATCTTTTTCGCTGTCATAATGTAAATATTCGCTATAATAATCTAGGAAGGCAACCATAGAAGAGTATTCTGCTTCTGTTTCATGGCTGATATATTCGCTGATTACTGTATCCTCCTCGCCATCAGTGACAATTTGGAAGCCGGCAAAATCATAACCGCTAGAAGTATTATTGCGAGTGCTAAATGTGGAAACTTGATTAGAGCCTGTGCGCATACCAAAACCATCATGCGCCCCTAAATCAACACTGGCGGCGCCTTCGCTTGTGTCTGTAAATACCTCACTTATGTTTGTGTCATCATCATATAGTTCGCTTTCTGCTGTCTGTTTATATTTTGTTTCAATATTGACACTGTAATCTACATCTTTCAAAACAAAAGTCAAAACGAAATCGTAGCCCTCTGGCAAATGTTCTAGCTGTCGTTGCGGTTGCCCTTCGCCAGACGAAACATAAGCTTCGTCAAAATACATGTTGAAGTCAAAAGCCGTCTTTTCGCTTTCATAAATAAGCCCGGTGACGCCCATGATTGCACTGCTTGTGTCTGATGGCTCATAAACGACAAAATAATCATTTAAAGAGGATCCTTGCTTTAACTCTTCATAATTAAAAGGATTTCCACTTGAATCAAACATCGCTCCGTCTTTAACGATGTTTAAATATAGCTCATAGGACAGATTTTCAAGTTTTTTGTCATCTTTATAATAGACACCATCTTCAGTCTGTCCTTTAAATTCGCTAAATTTAACCGCGGTTGAAGTTAAATTGTCTTTACGATAAATCCATTGATAATATTCGTTGTTGACAATTCTGAGCGTCATAGATTGTGAAGTAAGCGGACTTATTGTAATCTGTGAACCTTGTGTATATTTTGTCCACTTTTCCACATTTTGAACGGCGTTGTCTGTTTCATTTAGCGAAAGATATATAGTAGGTAAAGGCATCTCTTCTGTGTTAGATATAAGCCTACCGCTTTCGTCCACAAACTGAATAGAAACTTTCGCCGTTATTCTCTTTTGAGAAACTGTGATAAGTTCGTTTGCTTCAATGTCGCTTGATGCTCCAAGATAGACAGCAACAGAATAGAAATTCTCGCCCTTATCTTTTGCCTTGGAGAAATCATAGTAGATTTTTTGTAGATTGCTTGATGTAATATTTTCTACCGGCATCAAAACTTCAAGAGTGGAATCTCTATCTTCTGAGGCATCTTTGTTGCCAGAATATTCTACCATATAATTATCAGCGCTTTCAGTTGAAAAGATTAAGCCAAATTCTTGATTTGTGTAGAAGTTGACGGTGTATTCCATGTTAGTAGTATTCTCGTCAGCAACCGCATCTTTATCGCGCTCAATGTTTGCGATTCTGTCAATTATCTTAAAAGTAAAGCCATTGTAACTTCTATAATTTGCACTGTCGTTTCGAGCTTGCGATTCTACCGCTTCCACAAGATAAAGCGACTCTGAAAGAATGGTTACTTCATCATTTAATATCTCGCCAAATTCATAGAGATAATATTTATATTGTTCGCCTTGCTCATTTTCTGGAAAATATAGACGAATTAAAAACCCGTTAAAATTCTCATCATTATCAAAATTAACATAACCAGCTGTATTTTCCATATCAAAATCTCTTACAGTGGAAAGCATATAATTGTCAAACATATTCAAACCGAACCTAAATCCAAACAGTTGATTGCTTACATTTAAGAAAAAGTCATAGTGATATTCTTGAAGTGGAATAAAGCCGTCCTCTCCTTCGCCGTTAAACACCTCAAAGAAACCTGAATTTAGAGTGGTCTCTGGCAAAGCAAGCGCAAAATAAACTCCTTCTCCAACATTCAATTTGAATGAATTTGAAGAACGCGCAATTTCCAAATTAATACCAGCATTACCAACCGCTTGTCCAAAAGAATATGTGGCAACCTCTTGTGTATTATTTTTACTCCAATCTTCTATTTCGTTTGGAGGGTATGTAACAAAAGCACTTCCATAAGTGTCTACATATGAATTATAACTTGCATTTCCAGAGCTGTTAGACGGTCCAACAAAGGCACCGGAATTTGACTTCATATCAAAGGTAAAGCCTAATTTCAGTTTAACCTCAATCTCAATACTTTCATAATATTCGTCAACATCCTCGGTTGAGTAGTTAAATATAATTTGGTCGCTAGAAGAAAGTGTTTCTTCTATGTCGTAAGAGAGCCTGTCAACTTCGCCAACTTTATCATTTGCCTTCATTGAGTTGAAGATAACTTCAACCGATTCAACAGCTTCTGTCCAAGCATATCTATCAACATAGCCATTAGCCGCCGTATCGCTGAAATTTAATGTAACGGTATATACATCATCCTCTGTTCCTTGCCATTTCAAATAATAGTTATCATCAGTATTAAAGAAATAGCCCGTTGTGTCTTGATTGTCCGCAAGAATATTCAGTCCGCTATATTCTCCTTTGCTAAAATCAGAATAAACGCCAACTATCTCAAAATTTTCTCTGCTTAACGGCGAAACGGCACTCAATATGTTTTCTCTAAGCCCTGCCAAACTATTGAAAGAGTTATATAGCATAGAGGTCGAAACTGATTTGTCAGTGCCTATTCCTTCATAGTTTACATTTCCATAATGACCTTTTTGTGTGTTCCAATATTTCTCATAAGTGTTATAATATACTTTAAACTCAACATTAGGCGCTTTTTGCCAAACGGCTGTAATTCCTAAGTTGATTAAATTTACATAGGCACTTGCTCCTGGCAAGTTAGAAACCAGCGTGCCGTTAACATTATAACCATCTTCATCAATTTTGTAGCCTTCTCTAACAATATAGAAACTGTTGTCTAAATCGTTGTCGCTATCTGCCTCAATCGTGTCAACAGGAAGTGTAGTCATATATGTTCTGTCATATAGTTTGCTACCACTGTTGAGTGTCACGCTTGTTATCTTGCTTCCTACCACCACAAATTTACCATCACCAAAGTGCGGTGTTATCTCTCTTTGAGCCGTGCTTATAACATCATCGTAAACCGCACCGCCCTCTGTGTTTAAATGTGTTTCTGCGCCTTTTGTTAAATATTGATTTGTCGTGCTTGAAATGTTTTCCATTCCAGCGTCATACGAACTGCCTGAAACATTGTTACTGCCATAGATAAGATAAGAGGCCGAGGCGTTTGCAATAGTGTAAACCTTTTCGTCATTAAGATTATCATAAGTATAGCCGGTGTTGTCGCGACAGTTGATGATATATGACTGCACAGCATTTCCGATAAGTGTGGCGCGATTTAAAGTGTAGTTTGCGCTACCTATAAATCTAAAATCTTCCACAATCACATTGCGCACGACAGCGTTTTCTATTGTTCCAAACAAACCAACACTTTGGTTGTAGTCCACTTGAAGAGAACAGTTGATACCAGAAATAGTATATCCATTGCCGTCAAAAACAGCATTTTTGAAGGAATAATTATTGATACCGATAGGTTCCCACGCCTTTGAGCTTAAATCAATGTCATTTTGAAGAGAAAAATATGTAACACTAACCTCACTGTAAGAGCCAGCATTATACCTATCAGCAATAAGCGACAAGTCTTCCGCGGTGTAAATTAGGTATGGAGAAGTAAGCGTTCCTTCTCCTTGCCATGTGCCACTAACAGTATTGTCCCAATCATCGTTTGCGTCCTCGTTGTTGAAGTATAAATAAGGAAGTCCGTTGTTGACAGTTTCGCTGAGCATCCAGCATCCGCTTGAGCCGTTATAGAATTCAAGACCCATACCATAGATACCTTTAGCCTTATTTGCCTTTGTTGACAAAAATTCATAAGAAGTCGCCTTGCCATCAAGTTGTGGCACGCTTATCATATTTCTAAGGTCATTGTAAGCCGAGGAATTATAGAAAATTTGATATTGCGCGTCATAGTCAAAATAGACATCGTTTTGACTGACACCTGTTGCCGTATAATTGGAAATAGTCGTTCCCATAATCTCTCTAAAATGTAGCCTACTGCCTATGCTCGTAATTTTAGAAGAGCCGTCTAACGAAACAAGGTCGCCGATGTTGAAAGCATAGCTTATTAAACTGTCATTTGTAAAAACATTGACAGGTCTATCAGCAAAACCGACAAGACCAGCAACATACACTGACCTATTCGAGGCGCTTGAATAACCCGACACATTGAAATCACCGGCATTATAGACATGCTTAAATTTAAAGTAGTTGAAAAGAGAAGAGCCTGACCTAATGCTATCCGCACTGCCAAGTATTCCGCCCGCTTTAACATCGACATTGTTTGTGCTGGCATTAAGTGTGATTTCGCCGTTGTTAAAGGAATTTGTAATGTTTAAATATTTCCTTGTTGTCACACTCTCTCTACCCACAAGTCCGCCGACACTTATAGAAGAAGTCAAAGAATTTTGACTGTTTGAAATTGTCCCTTTGTTAAACGATGTGACAATATCTACATCGCCGTCAGTCGCACCCACAAGTCCGCCGACAACAGAAACGCCGGAAACTGAGGCATAGTTGGAAGAATTCACAATGATCGCAGGGCTTGAAGTATCATAATCGTTGATGCCTGCGTCATAGGCATAGCCCACAAGTCCGCCAACATATGAAGTGGCATTGAAAGCACTTGAATATATATTTCCCTTTACACTTACCCCTTGAATTGTTCCACCATGAAGTTCTCCCGCAATACCGCCAACATACTGAGAAGAGGACAAAGTGCCGGTATAGGAAATATCAACTGAAACAAGGTTAATATCTTTTACTGTTCCCTCAACTTTTGAAAAGAGTCCAAAGGTGGTATAAGAGGAATTATTTCTGAGGTTATAGATTGTGTTGTTGTTGCCATCAAAAGTTCCCATAAAATACGTGGTCTTTCCACCCATAGGCGTCCAAGCGTGGCCACTTAAATCAATGTCGCATTCAAGATAAATAGTCTTGTTTGCATAAGTGTTCCCATTGGTAACTTGCCCAGCAAAATAGGAAAAGCCTTTGGCTGTGTAAATCTTTAAGGTGGTAGCTGACGAAAGCGACACTTCTCCACCCGAACCATTATAGCCTATGATATCAACATCATCGGTGTTGACGCTTGTGGCATACGCGCCGTCCCAAACGCTGGCGTCCACACTGACAGCTTGTGACAAATTGGTTGTCCCCAAGGTCAAAGCAAACGCTCCGAATGAACCGCCAATCATTAATAGTAGCGATATTAAAAAACTTTTTACTTTCATATCAACCTCTTCTATTTTATTTACACTTTTATTATACACAAAACTAAACCAAAAAGGCAAATAAAATAGTAATAATTGTTATGTAATATATTTTATATATAATAACGACTTTTATTTGCCATTTGCCAAAATTTTAACCTAAACAAATAAAAAGACCAGAAAATTATTCATAAAAATAAACAGAAAATAAATAAAAAAATTACTAGAAATTTATTTATAAAAATCAAACAAAAATATAAAATACATGGCAGATTAAAACATTTAAAATTTGTTTTTTTATAAAAAATTAATAAAAATGTTGAAAAAATTAATAAAAATGATGTTTTTTCTTGTTTTTTTTGCATTTTTTGGCATATTTTTTGATTTTTTATCATCCCAAGCAAAAATCTAAAAAAGAAAAGTGCTTCAAAAATTAATTTGTTTTTTTGAAATAAAATAATTTTAACAAAAAAGGATGTGTAGTCACATCCTAAAAAATTAGACAATTAAGGAAATTCTCTCCAAAACTTTATCTTTACCTAAAATGCTCATTATTTCGTATAAATCAGGAGAGTCTTTATGCCCTGTCACTGCCACACGCAAAAATTCACATACCTTTGCCACATTTCCTTTAAACTTTTCTTTATTAAGTTTATATTCCTTGTTGTCGGTCGCATAACCTAAACTGCTTGCCATTTCTTTGATACTGTTAAACCAAACATCTTTATCGCTTAAATCAATATACTTTTTGTAACTTCTCAATACTTCTTCAAACTTCTTTTTGTCAACCTCGTCGATTTGATAAGCTTTCGGCGCGCTAAACATGTAATCAAAATAATCAAGCACCATGCTCCACTTGTATATATCTTTTCTCGGTTTTTCCTTTTCTCTGTCAATGTTTAACACTTTCAAAACATATTCCTTGTCCTTTTCAAGATAAGAAACATTTTCCATAAAAAATTCTTTTGCCCACGCAAGAAGTTTCTCATAACAAGTTTCTGCCGTATATTTTGAAATCATGTCTTTGGAAATATCGTTCAATTTCACAATATCAAACACAGGACGATTAGCCGTGATATTAAAGCCGTCAAACGGAAATTCCTCAACATCAAGAAGAGGATTGTTTTTACGCCAAATCTCAAAGTTGGAGTTTGCCAGATTGGTGAGATATTCAATAAGCGCCTTTGGTTCATACCCCTCTTTTGCAAAGAAACGCATGTCAGCCTCGGCGTCTATACGCTTTGAAATTTTGGTTTTTCCGCCATTTTCACGAATCTTATTGATGAGCGGTGTGTGAATATATTTAGGAAGTGGAAAATTAAGAGCGTTATGAATTTCAATGTGAAGAGGATAGGAAGGAATCCACTCTTCGCCACGCACCACAGTTGTAGTGCCCATCAGGTGGTCGTCAATGGCATGAGCAAAGGCATAGGTAGGCATAAAGTCGCTCTTTAAAAGCACGGCATCTTCACCATTTTCCTGAATTTCAAGTTCGCCTTTTAAAACATCATGCACTTTGATTTTATTCTGCCCGTTTCCAGCCGATTTAAGTTTTATTGCAAATGGTTTTTCATCTTTTAAATATTCCTCAATCTGCTCAATCGTCAAATTTCGGCAGACATCTTTATCTTCTGTGATACCGAGGGCGAACATCTTTTCGCGCTTTTCTTTCACATCGTTCAACCCATCAGTTTTTCGACAAAAACATGGAAAAGCCTTGCCCTCAGCCACTAATTTTTTTGCATATGCCTTATAAATTTCTTCGCGCTCGCTTTGAAAATATGGACCATAATTCCCGACAACTTTAACGCCCTTTTCTTCGTATTCATCTGGCAAATAGCCATACCTTTTTAAAGTTTCTAAGATTATGGTGCTGGCACCGATTAATTCTCTTTTTTTATCAGTGTCTTCCACGCGAAGATAGAAAACTCCGCCCGACCTTTTGGCAATATTTCTGTCGATTATGCATTGAAAAAATCCGCCTATATGCATAAAGCCAGTTGGACTAGGCGCAAAACGCGTTACTTCTGCACCTTTTTTTAAATTTCTTTGAGGGTATTTTTTCTCTATTTCCTCCACAGTCAATCTGTTGTTCGGAAACAAAAGTTGTGCTAATTTTTCGTTATCCATATTTTCTCCTTTTATCTACTAAACTCTCACAGCATCATCAAGATAGTCAAGAAAGTTTGGAAGGGAAACGTTCACAAAGTTTTCCACTCTTTCAAGACATATTTCAGCGCGGTCATTGTGAGTCAAGTATTCGTCCATTTCGTTTTTATAGTCCACGCAAAGTTCTCTTACATTCAATGTGTCTAAGGCTTCAATATAAACATCAATTTCGGTCAAAAATTTATTCATCATATCTTTAAGTGCAACAAGTTCTTCACTTGTAAGCTCTTTTAGTGCCGAATCATTTAATAGCATAATTGACGAATATTCATTCATCAAAATTTGAAGTTTGTCTAACACATTTTCAATTCTGGTCTTTGTGTCGGTTGGTGTTGTTTCTTTGAAATTAAAAGTTCCGATGTCTAAGATGTATAACTCATTATAAGCACGCAAAATCTTGTTTAAAATATAGTTTTTCGTGAGCCTAACATGTTCTACACTGTCTAATATTCCTGTCGCCTCGACCGAATTTGAAAGACTTAAAGACATCTGCACACTTTTGTCAACAAAGTCAACATAATCTCGTTTAAAGGTGCGAAGCCTAGACATTTTTTCTTCTTCACTTGCGGTGCTACCATAATTTTGATAATATACATCCAACCTGTTTCTTGCACTTACAAAATTATGAACACTTTCATTAAAATCGTCAATACTGTCCTTTAAATCTTTAAGCGTCTTTTTTGTGGCACTGTTGACTTCATCATCAAGAAGGTTTGTTATGACCTGAATGTTTTCATCCACATAGCTCATAGCAAAAGAGAAGACGCTGTTGTAGTAATCCTTTAATTCGACATAATTTTCGTCCTGACTTCTGATGTAGCCGTCCACTATTTCGCCATAAGATATTTGATAATAGTCCTTTGTGTTACGATATACGCTTTCATCTCCTTTATTCAAAACGCTATCGTATGAAACAAGTGTTTCGGTCATAGCTTCGTAGGACGCTTTGACATTTTCCACCTTTATGCCCGCTCCGCATCCTGCAAGCGTCACCACAGAGGCAACAGAAATAACTAAAAGTGCTAGTATAGATATAAATTTTTTCTTCATCTTTCCTCCTTACAGCGTTCCTGCGACAAATGACGAATAATAGGAACTATCAGTGCCGTTTGTCATAATATCTTCTATCTGGGCTTGCCAAATATCATCATAAAGATAGCCATAAACAAGTTCGGTTTTAAGATAATTTGTTGCCATTCTATAAACATTTTCTGCCATAGTTAGTCTGCCTTTCATATCTAAACTTCCGTATGAAGAAAGATGTTCGCTGATTGCTTTAAGCACTTCGCTAGTATAATCGTTGTTGACAATTTGAGAATTTTCGCAAGCGATATAAACATAGCTAAGGCTTGAAAAAGCACGGTTGTTTGCTTCAATAAACTCAAACATCATCACTCTGACATCATCCCAGGTGCGCGCTTCCCAAGAGCTATTGCCTCCCGCAGTATGAGAGTTTATATAACTCACCATCTCGTCCATGCTGTCGCTGGCAGAGTCAAGTCCGTTAATTATATCGCCTTTATTTGACTTATAGGTGCTATTATAACTTGTGAAAGCAATATGCTCTCTATAGAAATCTCCAAGCTTGTCATATGTGGCAAGTAAAGTTTTGCTCATTGTTATTTCATCATTTTGCTCAGAGGCGCTCATGTAATCAAGGTAGTCCTCTAATGCTTCTTTATCAGAATTTTCAGAAAGATAGCCCTCATCCACAACGCTGATTACTTTATTAGCGACTGCATCAGTGTCGCGCTCTTTGAACAATGTGACAAACACCACGGTGAGAACAGCAGCGACAATAAGTATTATAACCGTAAAAATAATTCCTTTTTTCATCTATTCTCCCTCCTGCGAATTTACCGTCTGCTCTGCATTTGCATAAGTGGTTATCTCTTTAATCCATTTGAGTTTTATCTCACCAGGCGCTCCACTTCTGTGTTTTGCAACTAAAAGATACACTGTTCCAGGCTCATCTTTTGGAATGAAATCATTGTAATTTTCTGGATTATAAAGAAACATAACTATGTCCGCGTCCTGCTCAATAGAGCCAGACTCTCTTAGGTCAGATAGTATCGGCTTATGGTCTTCACGCTGTTCAACAAGTCGAGATAACTGCGACAAAAGTATGATAGGAACATCAAGCTCTTTTGCTGCCACTTTCAACATTCTTGTAATTTCGCTGACTTCTTGCGTCCTGTTTTCTCTGTTTGATTTGCCAGACGACATAAGTTGCAAGTAGTCTATGACAATAAGGTCAAGCCCCTCTGTCATTTTTAACTTTCGACACTTAGATATGACATCAAGAGGAGTAGTTATGGAAGAGTCATCAATATATAACGGACTTTGCGCCAACTTTTTCTCTGCCGTCCAAATCCTTTTCCATTCTTCTTGGTCCATTGAGCCACGAAGCACATGACTTAAATTTACTTTGGCAAGAGAGGCAAGAGAGCGTTGCATAAGTTGCTCTTTGCTCATTTCAAGCGCAAACACCGCCACCTTTTTTCCTTCTTCAACAGCCACATGTGTGGCAATGTTCATAGCAAACGAAGTTTTACCAACACCAGGGCGTGCAGCTAAGATTATTAATGCACTTTTTTGCAGTCCGTTTGTGAGTTTGTCAAAGTCTCTAAATCCTGTTGGAAGCCCTCGCATTTTTCCCTGATTTTCCGCCAAAAAACTTAGCTCTTTTAAAACATTTGTCAGCGTTCCGCCCGGTTTTCCGACAAGTTCAAGGTCGCTGTATTTTTCCTTTTGTGAAAGGTCAAAAATTATCTTTTCCGCGCTCTGCATTGCCTCTTTTTCATCGGCAGTGTTGAAGGAATTTTCAACAATCTTTTGTCCGCCTTTGATGAGATTTCTTCTTATCGCATTGGACGAAACTATATCACAATAATGCTTGAAGTTGGCTGCTGATGGCACAACATTTGTCAAAAATGTGATGTAGTCAATCCCTCCAACTGTTTCAAGTTTTTTCTCCACTTCAAGTTCGTTTGTAAGCGTGACAAAGTCAACAGGTATAGATTTAGAGAATATGGTTTGCATCGCCTGAAAGATATTTCTGTGCGACTCTGAATAAAAGTCATCAGCACTGAGCGATGATAAAATGTCAGTCTGTGCCTCTTGGTCAAGTAAAACACAGCCTAAAACTGCCTGCTCGCTCTCTAAACTGTTTGGTAAAATTTTGTAATCTGCCATTTTTTCTATTCCTCTGCAAATGGGTCCTTTTTGCCACTTTCTTTAAGCTTCTTTTCTCTTTTTTTATCTATCACCGAACAAATATAGAGATATAGAAAAAAGAGAACGAACAAGATGACAACTGTGACAATGATATTAACCGCCTCAGAAACGCCAAAACTCATCATCACCACAGATAGCACCAAAACAGGAATAAAAACAATGAGGCAAAAAATGCCTAACTTTTTCAACCTGTCTTTTAATATCATCCTCTCAGAAACTTTCATAGTTACCCTTTAAGGAAAGTATAGCAACAAAAACATATTTTGTCAAGAAAAGTAAGGTTTCCATATTTATTTTTTTCTTACTTTTATATTTAATAAAATTTTATCAATATAACAAAAAAAAGCGACATTGTCGCTTTTAAAAGTTTGGTGTCTGTCCCAGCGCCTTATATTTCTCCGCGGAGCATCTTTCCTCTCTCGCGAAGGCGCATGTTGTGGTCCAAGATAATCTTTCTAATTCTTATAGACTTTGGAGTTACTTCCAAATACTCATCATCACCCAAAAATTCGATACAATCCTCTAAGCTCATAAGGCGAGGTGGAGTTAAACGAAGAGCATCGTCACTGCCAGAGGCACGCATATTTGAAAGATGTTTGCGCTTGCACACATTGACAACGATATCGCCTCCCTTAGGATTTGAGCCGACAACCATGCCCGCATATACAGGTGTGCCTGGTCCAATGAAGAGTTCTCCACGCTCCTGTGCATTGAATAGCCCGTAGACGATTGCTTCGCCGTCTTCATGAGCGATAAGTGAGCCATAATCACGACGATTGATTTCGCCTTTGTATGGTTCGTAGTCGTAGAAGATAGAATTTATAATGCCCTCACCACGCGTATCTGTCAAAAACTCCGACTTAAAGCCAAAAAGTCCGCGTGATGGAATTAAAAACTCCATTTTCATGCGAGAGCCGTGTGGCGTCATGCCTTGAAGATCTCCCTTTCTGACACCCATTTTGTTCATGACTGTTCCAACTGCATCCTCAGGCACATCAAGATAAAGCCTGTCGATAGGCTCACACTTTACGCCGTCAATCTCTTTAATTAGCACCTTTGGTTGAGAAACCTGAAATTCGTAGCCATCTCTACGCATATTCTCAATGAGTATAGAAAGATGCATTTCACCTCTTCCGCTTACCTTGAACTTTTCGGCAGTGTCACCGTCTTCAACTTTAAGAGATAAGTCCTTAACCGCTTCCTTATAAAGTCTATCGCGAAGATGACGAGAGGTAACATACTTTCCTTCCTTTCCGGCAAAAGGGCTGTCGTTTACCATAAAGGTCATTTCGACCGAAGGCTCTGCAATCTTCACAAACTCAATAGGACTAACCTCGTTTTCGTCACAGATAGTGTCACCGATTGTGACATCGCCAAGTCCTGCCACACAGACTATCTCACCAAAAGACGCCTTTTCAACATTGACGCGTTTAAGTCCTTCATAGACAAAAAGGCTGACAATTTTAGCTTTTAAGCGCTTGGTTTCATCATGCCAATTGCAAACAACGACATTTTGCCCAACTTTAATCTCGCCTGTTTCCACCTTACCTACGGCAAGTTTTCCGACATAGTCATTCTGTTCGCAAGAAGATACAAGCATTTTAAGCGGAGCGTTTTCCTCTCCTGTTGGAGCAGGTATATAGTCAACGATAGTTTCAAACAGTGGTTTTAAATCTATGCCTAGGGTGTTTTTGTCTGTCGAAGCTATGCCTTGACGCGCAGAAGCAAAAACAAAAGGTGAATTTAATTGTTCATCGCTTGCATCTAATTCCAAAAATAGCTCCAAAACTTCATCAATAACTTCGCTTACTCTAGCGTCAGGCCTATCTATCTTATTGATTACAACAATAACTCTAAGATTAAGCGCAAGCGCCTTTTCAAGCACAAAACGAGTTTGTGGCATCGGGCCCTCAAAAGCATCAACAACGAGTAGCACTCCGTCCACCATTTTAAGCACACGCTCCACTTCGCCACCAAAATCGGCGTGTCCCGGGGTATCAACCACATTGATTTTTACGCCGTTATAAAAGCAAGAGGTATTCTTTGAAAGAATGGTGATACCTCTCTCTCTTTCAAGCGCATTGCTGTCCATAACGCGGTCGGCAACCACCTGATTTTCTCTAAAAACATTCCCTTGTTTTAACATTTCATTGACAAGTGAAGTTTTGCCATGGTCAACGTGCGCAATAATAGCCACATTTCTTATGTTCTTATTTTCCATATTTTCCTCTCATACATCCTTAAATAACTTATTGATTATATCACATTTTCAATAATTTTACAAGAATTAAGTTAAAAAACATGGAAAAATTGTGGAAAAGTGGAAATAAGAGTGGCTATTTCCTTGTGTTTTAGCCACTTTTAGCGATAATTTTTTATTTTTATCTTTTTTATAACTTCAATTTTTTACGTTTTGTGGATATCTTGCGCCAAACTAAAACGACAATTAAAAGGACGACCACTAAGATTAACGCCATTAAATACCACATCGCCCTATTTATTTCAAGATAAAATATTGTTATCGGTTTTTCCTCCGCTAATTCCTCATAAGTGCGCTCAAAGGTGTTATAATAAAGCCCTCCACTTTCTGACATATTTTCGCTACGCGCCTGTTTTGAAGTCGATACAAGCTCGTATATAAAAGTGGAGTGGTCGTAGAGAGATACTATCGTGCTGACATCCTTATTAAAAGTCGTTCCCCACATGATGACTGTGTTTTTCATAAGGCTAATCAACGAATCGGCTGACGCCTTTGAAAATGGAAAGGCGATGTTGTAGGTCGATTTTCTGATAAATACGCCCGACTTTTTAGGCGTAATAGGGTCATCTTCCACTTCAAAATATTCATTGAAAGCGGTTATATTATCAAATTTAATTATAAAGCCAACTGCGTCATAGTCAGAATAGTAATTAGGCTTGGAAATGCTTATGCCTTCTATTCCCTCAGCCTTTTCCTCATAACCGTCAGAGAGAAGCGAAACGGTGTTTTTTAAATAATACTTAAAGCCTTCATAGGAGATACTGTCCACATTTTCAAAGGCATAGGAATTAACAGGGAAAAGATAGGCAAAGGAGACTGAGTTGCCGTTTGTAATTTTCAATAACTTAAAAGAGTTCTCGTAGCTTTCCGCTTTGGTTGGATTACTAAGCGAAAGAGAAAAGACAAAGGCAAAAAATAAAAGAAGAATTTTTTTCATAGATAAATTCTATTCAAAAATCCCTCTTTATATTCATGCGAACCAGCCCCTAAGACATGCCGAAACATCTCAGAAACCAAGCCGTTTTCTCTTAGATCCCATATAGGGTCCCCGAAAGCACTTGTCGCTTTTGGGGAAAAGGAGCAAACAAGCGTTTGGTAAGCGTTTTGGCATTCCATGCCGAAACGCGAAATGAAGTGCTGTTTGCGACGCGTATCAGGATGACAGGCGTCGCCTGTTTTTGATGTTTCTTGGGTTCAATTGTTTTTTCTTAGATCCTTCGACAAGCTCAGGATGACAGAACCTAGCGGAAATAAGAAAGAAGAAAGAAAAAATAAAAGTTGTGGACAGTTTTATATGTTTTATTATAATAAAACCTCTTTAAGTCGCGACAAAACCGCCAATGCAATGCGGTTTTCGTTTGGTCGCGAGAGGCGAAAACAAGCGTGAAAGCGATACTTTTCGAACTTGTTTCGAAAATGAGCAAGAGTGCAGTTTTCGCCGATGTCATTCTGAGCAAGGGAGTGTAACGACCGCTGTCGAAGAATCTCATAAAATCGGCTTGATGGATGACAAATCAAAGCCTAAGACTAAACGCCTGTATTGCAAATATAGTCATCTCTTGTTGGGTATTTAATATTATTTACAACCGTGCAACCATCAACACGCGTGTTGCCACTTACAGTTCCTCTTGCAAAGACTGCAAAGCCTGCAATGTAAACAGTATGCGAATTTTCGCTAACACCATTTGCTGTAACTTTATAATTACTTTCAATGACATTGTTTTGGAAGGTCCCCATTGTTGTCACCGCAATTCCTGCCACCTGATGACGACCGCCACCTGTATTTTCTAGGTCAAGCGTCAGATTTCCAGAAAGTTTACATTCTTCAATTATTCCTCGGCTTGTGTAAGAAATTCCGCCGACAAATATGTTCTGCACGCCTTCGGTGTTTCTGTCAGAAATTTCAATGTCGCCAACAACCGAACCTCGTAGAATTCTGCCATTGTTGAAAGCGACAAGTCCTGCATATACCGCAACTGTCTGTGTATCGGTGACGTTCTGCACGGCAACCGTGGAGGTCATCCCGCTTATAGCGACATCTGTAATGATACCTGATGACGAGTTTTCTATGGCAAGTCCTGCAAAGAGCGTGTTATCACGAAGCACCGAACTTGAAGTGTAGGAGGCATTAATTGTCAAGTTTGAGATGTTTCCACTTACCTTTTCAAAGAGAGCTAAGCCCTTTTGGAAACTTATGCCATTGTCATCAGTGTTTAAACTTGTTATCTGACCATCGCTTGCCGTCTGAGTGGTGGTCAAGTTGTTGGCGCTGAGCGCTTTGGAAGTATAGGAAATCGTATGCGCTTTTCCGTCAAGGTTACCCGCAAACTCTCCGCCAAAAAGCACACCGTCAAAATTTAGGTTTGAAATGTCAGTATTCAAGCGGAAACTGTAACGCGTGCTGTCATCTGTCACTTCTTCACCATCGGTTATATAACTGTTAAGATAGGAAAGCTTGCTCATTCTTGATTTTATATTCATAAACTGCTGGTTGGTTGTTATTATGTATGGATTTTCTGCTGTGCCAGCACCAGAATTAAATAGATTGAAGTTTACAGAGCCACTATAAGTCATCCTTTGAGATTGAAGCCCCTCTTTGCCATATTTGACGGTGAGAGAGAACTCAACATTGCCGACGATGGTTGGCGTAAACTCTTTGATAATTTCGCCGTCCTCATAGGCTATCTCATAGCGCCTATTTTCTTCGACCACTCTGCCGTCACTACTATATGAATAGGTTACATCAAGGATGAAGAGAGTGTTTTCATCTTCAACCTGATCCAGCGAACTCCAACTGAAAGTTCCTGTCTCATAATCCCACACAATGTTATATTCAGCTGTTGGACGAGTCAAAACTAGGTTGTATTCGTCAGAGGAAAGAATATTCGTATAGGTTTCATCGACACTTATCGCAGTAATCTTAACATCGAGCGTGTCAGTCACAACAATAACTTCGCTGTAACCGTCAAACGCGCTAGGAAGAGAGCTGTTTATGTTGTCATAGTCATCTTGACTTGACAATATCAACACCTTGCTATTCTCTTTTGTCAAGTTAAAGTCAATATCTCCCTCAACTTTCAAATTTACAGCGTAGGTCGAACTATTTTTATAGAAGTAATTGTTAAAATCTAACACTTCGCCTGATAATACTTCATCGCCAATATCAATCATGATGCTTTCTACTTTGTAGTCGCCATTTTCATCCACCACCTCTTCCACTGAGGCAAGTTTATATATCTCATACGACACTTTTCTTGATTTAAGGGTGTTCGCTTTGTCTAAAACAACATAGACATTAAGCGTATTTAGTCCTGCATCAATTTCGCCTTTGTTTTCTATGAATGTGTAGTGAATCTTGTCGGTGGTTGAAATATTGCCCTCAATAACATTTCCGTCTTTATCTGTCACAATGAATGTTGCGTTTTCAGCTTCATATTGCCATGTCAAACGCCCGTCTAAAACTTGAAGATTCGTTACACTATCTGCCAAACTCAAATTTTCAATTACATAGCCGTTTGAACGAAGAATGTATGGCATTACATCTTCTGTCGGCTCCAATGAGGTGTAGGTGAAGTTGTCACCATAAGCATATTTGCCGTCAATAAGCGTGATATAGTTCCTGCCGACAGGTTCATTTTCCACCACATTTAAAACGAGTGCTTGAAGTGTCACTTTGATATATTCCACCCTGCCATTTATATATTCTGGGAAGGCGTCTTCAATAAGTGCTAAGTCAAATGAGGTGTCAGTGGTATATGTCACAATCTCTGTGCCAATATTTGATGTTGTCGTGCCGATAGTGGTGTTGGTTATCTCGTAGAATTGCACGCCAACCTCATAAACAATCGTGCCATTGCCTAAGCCCATATCTTCGCTTTCAAAGCTCATCGGCGCCCACGATAGCACACCGTCTTCGACAGAGGCAGTTGGCACTGACGGAAGCATCTTTCCGCTGGTGTTTGTTGTGTTTGATTTCACTGCCGTCATATTGAGAGAGGTGCCTTGATTTGCCATCGTTAGGTTATATACATTCAGTTCTGTGCCGTCGCGAACGGCTGAGTAACTTGCTGTTGAACCCAAGGTTGTAAAGGTAAATTTGTCGGCAGAAAGTTCGGTAAGTTTATATACATAGTCAGGGTCATCAGCGGAAGAGGTGTAGTTTGTTGTGCCTGCTTCATAGATAGATTTGCTTATATTCGTGTCATAACTTTGAGCAGTGAAGATGAAGCTTGTGTTTTGAACATTCGCATTGTTATTCACTTCATACTTAATACTTCTATCGTCAGAGTAAACATTTGAATAAACACCCTTGTTGTTATCTTGAAGAGCGAAAGCGTTTAACTCTGTTGTCACTGTTGGACTTGCAAGCTTATATACATTTTCCACTATATACACTTCGCTGTCGATGTTGATTTGATTTCCAACAATTCCGCCTAGCGTTGCGAATTTTATATATTCATATTTGCCAGCATCAAGGTTGTCTAAACTGAAATATGATACGGAATTCTCTTGTGGATATATCGTTGCCGTGGCAGGGTTTCTGCTGGATACAGCTTTGTATATGATTTGCGTTGGCAAGCTTCTAAATGCCGTCCAAGAAAATTCGCCGTTTGTAACCTTGAAATCCTCACAAGCACTATAAAGTGTCAAAGTGAACAAGGTAGATTTACTTGAAATTGAATAGTTGTTTCCTTGTGCAAACACTTCAAAGTAATATGCTCCCTTTTGAAAGACATCTGGATATTGACTTAATATAGCGTTATAGCCCTTTGTTCCATTTTCGTCCACACTAATGTTAAGGTAGAGTTTTAGATAGTCATATTCTCCGTCATCATCTTCATCCACCTTTTCCACGCTAAACGAAGGTCCGTCATTTCCGACAAGTTTGGCGTTCCACGAATCACCCCCGTCAAGAGAGGAAATTTCAATGCCGTATTTTTCGCTTGCAGTTTGGCTCTGTCCTGAAATTTGCATAAAGTAAGTTGTCGCGTTCTGCTTTGTGCCGTCTTGCATATAAATCTGCGTGCGATAAATTTTGGTGTAATAAGCGCTGACAATGTCCTTTTGTCCGTCAACTATGACATCATCAATTCCTGCTTCGACATGAACAGTTGGATTGACAAAGAAGTCTTGATTGTCGCCACTTGCCAAAACTTTCCACTCGCTTGTTAAAGTGGAAGAGTTGCCAAGCAAGCAATATTCAATTTCATAACTGCCCTCTTGAATAGCCTCAAAAGCGAAATCAAAGATGTTTTTATAGTTTCCAACACCGCCCACGCTATATTTAAGAATGTTAAAGAATTTAACCACAAGCTCTCCGTCGCCACTACCTGGACCGCCTGGTGCGTTTGCAACAAACTTCTCTTGATACTCATTTAACGTATCAATATCGCTTGTGCCTAAAAGGTCGCCTGTGAAGATATATCTAGCATCCATATCAGCCACGCGCCTAAAATCAATTGATGTTTTTTCGGCGTCTTTATAGGAGGTAAAGCGGAAACGAAGACGAACGTTGCCATTTACTAAGTCTCTAAGAGTGAAAGTGAAAGGATAGTAGAAAGTGTTTGTAACAAGTGCCGTGACAACATCTTGCGTCACGTTGTTACCTTCCCTAATACCTCTTAAAAGCTCGTATATATCATGTGATTTATTTATATCATCATCTGCCCAATCTATATTAGAATTCCAATTTATAGACAATGTTCCTGCGCTTAATTCAAGCTCGGAATTAAATTGATTTTTAACAACTATTGCAATATTGTTCGCCGTGTCAAGCACGAACCTTTCGCTTGAAGAAATGACAAACGGGTCGCTAGAAACACAGGCAAGAGAAATATTATATTCATTTCCTGAGCATTTGAACAAGTCGCCGTTAAAGGTGCGCTCGGTTGTGTCCGCAGTTTCATACCTATTATATAACTCAGTGTTATCATTGTCATAAAGGAAGATGTAGAATTTTTCCATATATTCGATATAATTTTCATCAATATTCCATTCCACATTACCGCTGTCGATGACGACGGAGATCGCCTCTGGAAGTTTTGTGAAGAGTAAATCTCTGTCATTAAACTTTGTTATGTAAGGACTAAAATATATCTCATCGTTTAGCGTGCCTACCTCACTTATGCGGAACACATAATTACCTTCGCCACTCTTGTTAGGGAATGGAATTAACGAGCTGTCTTCATACTTGAACACAGTGTTAAGCTCCTCTAAGATGCCATAGACATCAATAAGAATTTCCCCACCTACCAATTTTGCGTAGGAGTTTTCAAGTGCCTTACCGTCTATATAAGTTGAACCGTCAATTTGAAGCATGACATTAAATCTAAGAGTTTCGGCTGTGTTTTTTGGATTTGTGTAATCAATTATAATGTTAAAACCTGTAAGAGGTATGTCTGTGCGCTGATTAAAGACGATGTAAGTGCGCATATAATCAGTTTCAAGTCCCTCTGTTATTTTCCTGACATCATAAACGCTATCAGCATTAAGTGTAAGTGCTTTAAAGTTATATGCCTTAGCCTTAGAAACAACATAATATATTTCATCAGGTATTGCCTCTTGAACAACATATAAGTAAATTGTTGTATTAGAAACCAAATCAAACTGTTGTTGAACTAATGACATGTTTAAGTTATAAATATACATTCCAGCATCTGCCATGAAATTATCATAAATTCCTTCGATAAAAACGGCATCTTCTATGTTGAAAGTATCGCTTAAACTTGCATACGCCTTAACCACTTCGCTTTGAACGGTTATTGAAAGTTTGCTGTTGTCAACAGTGTTTACAGAAACATCCTCTGGTGTAACCGACTGCATAAACACCTTACTTCCTTGAATAAACTGAGAGTCTAACTGCAATAAAATTGTGTCATCGTTATATATAACTCCTTCAGTGGTCGCATCACCAGCAACACTTACGCGCACGCGGAAATTGATGTCGCTTGTGATTTGTTCCACTTTGGAGATATCAATTATCACACTGTCAGAGCTAGCGGTCACCATAGTCCACGGAAGATAGTTTGTAAGTCCGTCCACACTGACAATGCTATATAGATAATTTAGTCCGTTTGTTGTGCTGAAATACAGTTCGCCATTTGCGGTAATATTCATATCTCCGCTGTCTAATCCATTGGCGTCCGTTCCTAAAAGTGAAGTTTTCACAAGCCTTACTTGAGAATTGTGGTAGCTGGTGTCTGTTGATGAAGAGATTATCTCGATGTTGATTTCACTGCCCGTGCTTACAAAAGATGATAAATTTTCATAGTTGTCGCCAAATAGTTCAGAAATATAGATTTGCGTGTCAGCCGTTTCCACCCTGGTGTCTAAATAGTTCTTTTCGCCCTCGTTCATGATATATGCGCGCACGATATAGAGACTGGCATTATCTACTGCATCCCAGGACAAGATTAAGTTTGATAGGTTAGCATTATCTCTTGTTAAAGTTACATTTTCCACCCGAGCTAAGCGTTGTAATAATATTTCAAGTTCGGTAACCGCCGAAGAAATCTTTCCTTCTTCAAACGCCATTATAGAAATGGTGTAGTTTTCATTCGATACCCATGCGTCAGGGTATTCAAAGGTATAGTCATCCTCCGCACCAATTATTTTTGTAACATAATTTTCTCCGTCTGTGAAAGAAACAGCATAGCTTGCATTTTCATTTATATTTTCGCCGTCCTTTTCGCCGATAATCACGCCTTCGTTTGTTAGTGTGATTGTTCCATCCGTTTCATCATATATAGGAGTTGCAAGCACTTCATAGGTGTCACTTTCAATACTATTTGACGCAAGAATGAAACTTTCGCCATCGCTGTAACTATTGACAAAAGCTTTGTAACTAAGCGTTCCGCCATTTTGCATTTTCTCTAAGAAGAAAGAACTTAAATCATAAGTAATCGTTGTGCTGACAAAATTAGCGCTTTCTATTAAGATATATTCCTTACTTTCCTCGCCGTTTATAGGAGTATAGGTAATTTCCAAAACGACACCACCATTCGCGTAGGACATATCTTCTTCGCTTGCAAATGTTATCTCCACTTGTTTGCCTAGCGCATACTCATCTTCGCCCTGAAAAACGCTTAAAAGCTCGTTGTTAAAGTATACTTTCTTGGAATTCATGGAAGAAGGTAGGTTTTCACTGCTGGCAACCGTCACCTTAACATCGTTTAACGCGCCCGCATTGAAATATGAAATATATTCGTCATAGGTCAGCGTAAGTATGTAGCCATCGCTCTCTTTGACTTCGCTTGCTGTAAATTCTTTGATAATTTCAGGATTATCACCGATATACACCACAAACTTATCATTGTCGCCATATTCGCCAGATACGTGTATTTCCATATTTGGACGAAGAGCCTCGGCGTCATCGCCCACAAAGACAATGTTGTCAATGCTAGGCGTAGGTAATTTTAAAACAGAAACAGGTTGAGGGTATGAGTAAGCGTTGTAATATGTTTCTTCGCCTACTGTTGTCAATGTGTTGTTGAAATATACCGTTCCGCCCGCTGAAACACTGTAAGAAGAAAGAATCGCATATACATTTATGGTAATCGTGCCGGAATTTAGGCTGGCAAATGGTTCTCCACTTGGCGACACAGCATAGAAGTTTGTGAAAGTGGTAACAGAGGCGATATTGCCCTGACTGTCTTTAAAAACTATCATATACTTTAAGCTTTGCAAGTTTTCTTTTAGTTCGCCAAAGGTTATCATATTTCCAGAATATTCAACCGTGATATCGTCTGGCGCAATGCTGTCAATTGAAGAGAGCATAAAGGTTGTTACGCTTGAATTTACATAATACCTGCCGTCCTTTTCAAATTCCTCCGTGCCGACATAATTAAATGCATAACTGCCTGCCTTTAAGTCTGTCAAAAGGAAGGAGTTTACCTTTTTATCATAACTATTTTGCGCTCCGCCCGCGTCCACTTCATACTGCACGCTTGAAATATAGTCAACATCCAAAGCATTCGGGGTTATCAGCAAATTATTGTCAGAAAGTTGCACCTTTTCGATAGGGCTTAAAACATGTATGGTGACTACGCTAGAAGATGAAGACTCTAAGTAATAAGGATTCTTTGCGACCACATCAAATTTATAACCAACAGATAATTCAAATGTCGATAGATTAATGTTGTATTGTTTTGTGTTGACAGTGGCAAGTAATTCGCGAGAGCCTTCTTCGTTGTTATAACCATACACTTCGTAGGTGGTGTCTTGAAGATGTCCACTTTCGTCTAGCGTCCAAACAAGCATATTCGAAGTTTTATCAAAACTTACATTAGGCGTCATCATCTTTTTAACGATAAGTTCTGTGCCTCCGTCAAGACAGGAAGCGTTCAGGGAAGAAAGTGTGAAAACACTGCTCATGTAATTGTTGCGATAGTTATACAAGGAAAATGCTATCTCTGTTGCTTGAGAATAATAACTATTAAAGGTTTCGTTTGTCTTTAAACTAGCCAACAGATTCTCGTAATTTATGGTGTAATCATTCGCCGAGTTTGAAATAACTCTCCCTTCAAACGATATTTTACTAAGTATCACCTCTTTGGTATCGGCGTTATAAATTGCCATTCTTACAGGAGTTCTTTCTCCATTTAAGTCAATTTTTATTAAGATGTTTTGCCCATTCACATCTTGCACGCGCATATCAAGGACAAAATACTCGCCAAAAGTTTCATTTGTGGTAAAGGTAAAGTCGCCGTCATAATAAGCAAATTCGGTCGGTGCGTTTAATCTTTGCAAATAATAGGTGGCTGTTTCGCTTTCGAGATATATATAATTGCCTTCTTCGCTTAAAGTTGTTTCATATAGTTTGTTTTCTTCATTAAAGGCGCTTCCTTTAAGATTGATAGTTATATTGCTGTTGGTGATGTTTGAAATATTTAACACCGCATCCTTATCCGCCGAGCCTGTTCCAAAATTTAAATCATTCTCTTTAATAACCATTTCAAAAACACCGACAAGCCCATGTTTCAATGTGAAATTTGAAGTAAATTCGTCTATCACTATATTGTTTCCTATAGAAGAATATGACGCGTCTAATCTTACCACATTCAACCTGTAAGGAGTGCTGTCTGGGAAAAGCGTGCTGTCTTCTGACGATACCACAACTTCTATCACACTTCCTCTTGAATTTAAAAATTCATCGGTAAAAAGGAAAAGCGTCTTTCCGTCACCCGCATAGTTATATGTGACAGGCTCATCATCAAGTGTCACAGTTATGCCAGACATGTTTTCCACATTGTTAACTTCAAGATAATAGCCAGTGGCTTCCACAAAATCGCCCGTCACCTTGCTTTCATCAAGTCCAAAGTTGACAATAGGTGTGGCAAGTTGTTTAGAAATATAGAAGACGTCTTTAAACACAAAGGAGCTTAGGTTTTCGTCCTCGTTTAATGGCGAAGCATAAATCTCTATATAATAATAACGCCCTGCTTCCAAAGAGGTGGAGGTTTCGTTTAATGTAGTGGTGTTGTCAAAAGAGGCCACGCTAGAAACGCCTTCCTCATACGCCTCTTTGTCAATATATGCGTAACTTACTGTATAATTTTTCGCACCGTCAACCGCACTCCAAACATAGTTAGTTTCTTCGCTATCACCGCTATCGCTTGTCGGAGCGGAAAGTCTTGTCAACGCTTTCTGAGTCGCTGATGGGATAGAAAGTGTCGCATCTTCGCACTGCGCAACGATTTTAAAACTTATAGTGCCGTCTATAAAATAATTGTCTGCAAACAAATTCTCAATTTTGTCGGTAAAGGTGAATTTGCCTTCTTCATAGGAATACAAATCTTCGTTCACACTTTCATACTCATCACCATTTAAAACATTTAAAAGATAATAGTCCGCTTGATCCACAAGAGTAAAGGTGATGCTAGATACCTCATCTATATATTGATGCGTAATAGAAGGCAAGGTGTCAAGTTTAACAAACTCTAAGGCGTTGCTTGCGTTGGAATTTATAAGATATAACTCCTTGTCAAGCAAGATAGATTGCGCCTTTGCATAGTTGTAGGCTACAAGAGTATAGTCGCCTGCGCCACTTAATGCAATTTCCTTGTCTAACGATGTTGCCGAAGTTGTAAGTCCTTCGATGTCCAAATTTTCAAAGGTTTCATCCGCCTTGTTTAACACAGTCTTAAAAGCCATGTCCGTAACGACCGAAGATGAAGTCGCTGTAACATTGAAAAGGTCGGCGTTTTCTGAATTATCTCCACGACCAGCAATAGTCATTGAGTCAAGTTTATAGATATTCGCTCCGTCCACAATATCGCTATTAACATAAAAGACGCCATCACGCTTACTTGTGACCGCAAGAGATTGCACTCTAACCAAATTCTCGCCCGCATCTATCCCTTCAAAAGAGGAATAGTTTTCTGTTTTTTCAAACTCAAACGATTTTTCCTCAACAAAAGCAACCGCTTTAAGAGCGTTTTCTGCCATTGTTATCTTCATTCGCCCACCATTTTCCTCGTCAAAAGCATTCTCTATAAGTGGCGCAGAAAGTTTAACAATGTCAATCTCTTCACTGACCTTGCTTATTTTTATGCCGTCTTTATCATGCACGGTAACCGTGAAAATATATGAGCCAGAATTCACTCCTTCAAGCATAGATGTAAGATTTACAGAGTTTTTCTCGCTTCTCTCTAAAATCTTTTCACCATTAAAGACTGCGGAATAGGTCGCATTACTTACTACGTTCCAAGTCATGTCACCTGTTTCTAATTCAAACGAAAAATCATCATATTTAAGCTCTGGCATATAACCGAAATACACCGTGGCAGTGGCAACCGGCGAACGGTCAAACTTGCCCTCTGCCTCCGCATAAATATTCAAAGTGTATTTTCCATTTTCGACTAATTGGTAAGAGTTGGTGGTTGACGTAACCACATAATCGGTTTGTTCGCTTTCATCTTCGTTTATGTAATGAATGTTTAAAGTGTAAGAAGAAGCCGTAACAAAGTCCTCTGTTTCATCAAATTTGTCCACCACGCTATTCCAAGTGACAAGTCCAAAATCGTCCATTTTAATGTTTGCTACTTGCTCAAAAGGCTTTTTCACAACAAAAAGGAAACTGTCAAGACTGTTGCCGTTATATGTAGCATAGACCATAGTTTGTCCATAACTTGTCGATTTTAAAATATTGTCCTCTCGCTCAAAAAAGGAAGTGGAAGAAAACTTATATTCCACATCGGATTTATCTATATCTTTTGCCGTCACCAAATCATCAAGATTGATTTCTTCTCCCAATGAAATCATAATGACATCTTCGCCAAAGCTTAAAGTTGGCGTTTTAAAATTGCAGGCAGAAAGAAAGACGCCTAAGCCAAGCGTAAAAACAGCCAAAAACATAAGTGAAATTTTTTTCATAATCCCCTCACTTTTTTATAAACAAGAAAATCTAAGCGAACGCATGAATATGTATAGAATTATTCTACCACTAAATGGAAAAATTTATCAAATAAAATAGACAAAAAAATATAAAATATTAATAATATAAATATATAAAATGCATGTGTTCGCTTGAAAATTAAAAGGGGTATTTAATTTGCAAACAAAAAAATTCCCATATTTCAATCCTAAAATAGATAAAAAGCCCTTTTAAATTATTTAAAAATAAATTAAAAAACACTTTATTTATAAGAAAAAATCAACAAAATTTCGTTTTTTATTGATTTTTAGTGCTATTTTTTAGTGTTTTTCTTATTATTAAAATTTTCTAAGCCAAGAAAACAATTTTTTAATATATTTATTTCCTCATTTTTTAAAACTAAAATTTCATTGAGCGAAGCACGAATATTGCCATTTTCTACCTTAGAATAGACACTCTTTAAATCTATAATATTCTTCTCAATTAGCTCAATATCAAGTTCTAACATAGAGGCAAGATTTTTGATATAGTCCACACCACTTCCTGAAATGTATTTTTTTGCAGAAGAATAGAACTTTGCATCTCCGCCTAGCTCAATTATGACTTTGCTCACTCTTTCGCATGCCTTTAACTCAATAGACAAAAGGTCACAAAAACTATTGTAAAAATCGGGGTAATTTATGAAAATTTGATTTTTTTGATAGAAAAAATGCATAAAAATTGTGAAAAACCCGTCTTTCCCACAAAATAAATCTTGCAACAATCCTTCATAATATGAATTTTTAAATAAATGTGTCATCTGTCTTTTTTTATGAAACTTAAATAAAAAATGTCACAATATTATTCCACAACAACACCTGAGTCTTTAATAAAGTCTGGCAAAAGTTTAAATTCTCGTCCGTTTAGTTCCTCTATGCCAACATCACCAAAACACAATTTGTAGGCAAACAGCCTTTGATATTTGCACTTGAACTTTTTGTAATCCTCCCGCCTTCCATACTTTCCGTCACCGATAATCGCATGCCCAAGATGTGCTAGATGCGCTCGAATCTGGTGAGTTTTTCCTCCTATTATCTCCACCTTTAAAAGACTGCTCTCTTTCGAGTGTTTTAGGGTGGTAATTTTCGTTTCAATTTTTTTAGATCCCTCCACCTTTTTGTCATACACCTTAACAAGAGAACGCTCTGCGTCTTTAACTAGATATGCCGTAAAAAGTTTGTCCGCCATAAAACTTCCCACCACCTCGGCAAAATAAAATTTTCTAATAAGATGATTTTTAAATGCTTTTTCTAAAAGTTTTTGCGTGCTAATTGTTTTTGCGAAAATTAAAAGTCCTTCCGTGTTTCTATCAAGTCTATGCACAGGAAACACATTCAACAGTTTAGCTAACTCCTCAGTCTCTATTCCGACTTTTTTTGACACAATCAAAACCTCGATTCCGTCAAACACCGTATCATAAAATTTAGGCCCCTCTTGATAAAAAATAGTCACTTCATCTTTCTCTGAAAGTAACATATCTTTGTTGACTTTAACACCGTTCACCCTAACATCCTTCAAGCGAAGCATCTTCAAAGCTTCATTATAAGAAAAACCTAGCTCCGTTAAAGCTTCCGTCACCTTTTTCGAACCACTCACATAAAACACTTTTTTAAACATAATAAGATTTTATAATATTTAAAAAAATATTTCAACATTTCTTCTAAACTTTCTTGCATTAATATATACATATATAAAGGAGTAAAAATGAACGAAAAGGTCACGATATTAGATAGAAAGGAAATAGAAATAATAGGTGCAACGCGTGTTACTGCCTCCACTGTCAAAGAAGCAGTTGTAGAAATAGAGGGCGGAATGTTGACAATATCTGGCAACAATTTGGAAGTTATAAAACTTGATTTAGACAACCACGAGGTTAAGTTTTCCGGACAAATCAATGATGTCAAATTTTCTGAAAGGCGCGAAAAGGTAGGCTTATTAAAGAGGATTTTTAAATAATGCTCTATGAAACATTAAGCCAACCCATGATATTTTTAATACTGATTATATCGGGATTTTTATCAGGATTTATTTTCGATTTTATAAATATTTTAAAAAAACACATAAAAATTAGCTTTTTTATTAATTTTTTTGCATTTTTGGGCGTGTTTTTAACAATTTTTATATTTTATTTTGTCAATTTAAAATTTAATTATGGACAATTTAGATTTTACACCATATTTATCTTCTTTTTGTCTTTTGCAATCGAGCGTTTTATTTCCTCTAATTTTCTTGCAATAAACCCTGGTTTATGCTACAATAAAATTGAGAAAAATGATGAAGATAAAATTATCAAAAGAAAAACTAAAAAAAGAATTAAATATCGAAGAAAAAAAGAAAGAAAAAACTAACAAATCCTTTTTTTCTATTTTTTCTGTTGTTTTAATTATTTTGCTAATTTTAGGTATAATTATTGAAACTGTTTTCATCGTCACTTTAAACAATAAAATCGACAACTTGGAAGAAGCTGTCAACAACATTCCAAGCATTGAATGTGTCTATGACGGCGACATTTTACAAGAGATATTTTAAGACATTTAATACAATATGAACTACAACAGCATAGACCAGTTAATATTCAGCTTGACTTCCAATATAAATACACAACGACCTAATAAAACAAATTGAAAATATTTAAAAAATAGTGATTGTATAAATAAGAAGAAACCAATCCGCTTTCGACAAAACTTGTCAACCTCTCGCTTATATTCAAACTTGAAAGAGCGGTCAAGACAACAAATACCAACATAGAAATGACAAAACCTTTAAGTAGACCTAGAAAAAATCCTGCCAGACGATCTATTCTTCCGAACCCTGCAAAACTTATGCACTTTCTCAGAATAAAATCTATAAGTTTAAATATGGCTGACAACAAAATAAAAAGCAAGATAAACAAAACTACCTTTAAAAATATCAATGTTAAAGAAGGAGCAACTATCTCACCAAAACTCATATCGCCCTCAAAGGTGATATTTTTTAAAACCGTTTGCAAGACAACTCGTAGAACGGCATTTGACAAAAAGCCTACCGAAAATAGAACCTCACTCATATTTTGAAATTCGCCCGGCAACACATCATCAAAGATACCTTTTAAAAATTCATAAACATGTTGCCACAGCGCACCCCCAACCAAAGAGTTCGCTAGTTGTTCTGATAAATAATAACATAAAAGAAGAAGGAGTGCCACCCTAAACAATGAAAACAGCATTTTTACAGCACCTCTATAAAAACCAACAAAGCCATTTACCAAAATTAGTGCAATGACGAGAAAATCCATGTTAAGATTTTTGCCAAATCACTATGAATATATAATAACTAAATTAATTAAACTTAAATAAAAAATAAAAATTTAAATAAAATAACAAAAAAACACATAAAAAATAACAAAAAATATGATTTTTAATTTATTTTTTATGTTTTTAAATTTATAAAAAATATTGTGGCAAAAATTCGATATTTAGCCAGCAATAAATATGCGAGATAAATATAGAAAAAGATGATAAAATTATATCACCTTTTTTCTATAATTTTAATTTTTCTGCAAATCTCTCCCCAATTATAGACAGGTTCGACATTTTTATTTTTCACCAAAAGCATTCTGTCTGAAATAAACTGAAAACATTTAATACCACTTTTAGCAACACTTTTAACTACATTATAGTCATCATCAATCATGATGTCTATCCCAAGCATCTTACAAGTGCTTGCTTTATCAGTTTGCGAAAAACAATAACCATCCGCTTTAATTCGTTCTTTTATAAGACGCCTTTTTGTTAAAGAAATATGCTTTTTTGAAATTCTGCCTCTTGCTGTTATTATATATAATTCATGGCCTTGTGATTTTAAATAACCAAACGCCTCTTTTACAAATGGCATGAGCGGGCTTTTGCTCACGCTTTCTTCATACACTTTCAAAATGGTATCAAAGTCAGCATCAGGTATATTATAGCGTTTTTTGGTGCTACTAGATTTGAAATTGAGTTCGCCATCAACAATCTTGTCCATATAGGTAAGCTCAATAAAGGACGCAATATAGTTTTCTGAGTTAAAAACAACTCCGTCTAAATCTATTCCTATTCTCATATAAACACCTACGCCATAAGTTTTTTCTTGTTAGCATTGATGGCTTTAACAATATTTGCAATAACTTTGTCTTTGTTCATCCACCAATCACGACTCCATATACGCATAATCGTCCAACCGCG
>CALVZE010000008.1 GCA_944372445.1 uncultured Clostridia bacterium | reverse complement strand
TATGGTCACTGCGTTATCGACATTGAACCAGTGCCAGCCGGAACACATCTTGAAGATGCTGAAAGATTTGTTGATAAGACTGTTGGTGGTTCCATTCCTAAGGAATACATCCAACCAGTATTTAATGGTATTAAGGAAGCCGCTAAAAATGGTATTCTCGCTGGTTACGAAGTTGTTGACTATAAGATAACACTTCTTGACGGTTCTTATCACGAAGTCGACTCTTCTGAAATGGCGTTTAAGATTGCTGGTTCTATGGCATTCAAGGAAGCGTGCGCAAAAGCAGATCCTGTATTACTTGAACCTATTATGAAGGTGCAAGTAGAAGTGCCAGATGAGTATCTTGGAACGGTTATGGGCAACATCACATCACGTCGAGGGCTACTCACTGGTAACGAAACCCGTCCAGGCGTTCAAGTTGTCAACGCTGAAGTGCCACTTGGAGAAATGTTTGGTTATGCAACTGACCTTCGTTCGCAATCGCAAGGGCGTGGTAACTTCACGATGGAGTTCTTAAAGTATGCCGAAGTGCCTAGAAATATCGCAGAAGGTATTATCGGTCAACGCAAAAAGGCAGAAAATTAAAAATTTTTAAAAAAGTTGCGAAAAACGTTTTGAAATTTTGAAAATATATGATATTATATCAAAGTAGAATAAAAAAAGGAGATTTTAAAAATGGCTACAGAAAAATTTGATAGATCTAAACCACACGTTAACGTCGGAACTATCGGACACGTTGACCATGGTAAAACAACCTTAACAGCTGCAATCACAGCTTATGCAGCTTGTAAAGGTCGTGCTGAACCTCTAAGATATGACCAAATCGATAAGGCTCCAGAAGAAAAAGCAAGAGGAATCACAATCAACACTGCTCACGTTGAGTATCAAACAGAAAAGCGTCACTATGCTCACGTTGACTGCCCGGGACACGCTGACTACGTTAAGAATATGATTACTGGTGCTGCTCAAATGGACGGCGCTATCCTCGTTGTTGCTGCAACTGATGGTCCTATGCCTCAAACAAGAGAGCATATCCTTCTTGCAAGACAGGTTGGTGTTCCTTACATCGTTGTATTTATGAACAAAACCGATCAAGTTGACGATCCTGAACTTCTTGAACTCGTTGAAATGGAAATTAGAGATTTGTTAACTGAATACGGTTTCCCAGGAGACAAAACTCCAATTATTAAGGGTTCTGCTCTTAAAGCTTTGGAAGCTGCTCAAGCTGGCAAGGTTGATGACCCAGCATGTGGTTGCATCCAAGAACTTCTTGACGCTCTTGATTCATATATTCCAGAGCCTGTTCGTGACACAGACAAGCCTTTCTTAATGCCTGTTGAAGACGTGTTCACAATTACAGGTCGTGGAACAGTTGCAACCGGTAGAGTTGAGAGAGGTGTTGTTCACATCAATGACACAGTTGAAATTGTTGGTCTTGGTCAAAAGAAACAAACAGTTATCACTGGCGTTGAAATGTTCAGAAAGCTTCTTGACGAAGGTAGAGCTGGTGATAATGTTGGTCTTCTTCTTCGTGGTATTCAAAGAAACGAAATCGAAAGAGGACAAGTTATCTGCAAACCAGGTTCAATTCATCCACACACAAAGTTCACCGCTGAAGTTTACGTGTTGAAGAAAGAGGAAGGCGGTCGTCACACACCATTCTTCAATGGTTATAGACCTCAATTCTATTTCAGAACAACTGACGTTACTGGAACAATCGAACTTGAAAAGGGCGTAGAAATGGTTATGCCTGGCGATAATGTAAGAATGACAATCAGCCTTATCACACCTATCGCTATTGAACAAGGACTTCGTTTCGCTATTCGTGAAGGCGGAAGAACGGTTGGTTCTGGTGTTGTTTCTTCAATTATTGAATAATTGAACTAAATAACTTGAAAAAGTTATAACCATAGGAGGGTTCTCCAAACTGATATTAAGCAAAAAAAAGACTTTCTTGTTTGAAAGTCTTTTTTTGTTATATGATTTTTGACGCATAAAAATATTGTAAACATTATCAAAGCTACCTTTGTTCAAAACGCTCTTCTCTTCTATCTTTTCTTTCAATTTCTTTAAGTTGTTTTTTTAAATTCTTCAATTTAAAGCTAAGTTGTTTACGAGCTTCTTTTTGCGTGTTAGAATTTTCTATTTCTGCGATTGTGTTTACTATCTCTTCAACCAATTTGTCTTTGTTGAAAGAGTCATAAGCGTGTTTAGGTGTTTTTGTGTGAAACATAAAGCCTCCTTTATTTTAATTATTTTAGCATAGCATGATAAAAAAGTCAATCTTTGTCGCTTTTAGTGGTTTGACAAATTTTTTGTTTTTGTTTTATTCTAAAAGCAGTAATTTATTTGTTATTTACATTCTATTTATGATATAATTTTAACGAAAAGAGGAAAATTATGAAATTCATGGATATTTTCTATAAGGCGCTAGGGTTTGAAACAGAAGATGTCAAGGTAACAAAAAAGAAAGTGGTCAAAAATAGCGCGTCATATAATCTGAAAGTCAGTGAAAAACTACCTGACGAAATTGATGGGGTGCGTGTGTATTATCCTGAGAGTCTTGACGATTGCAAGGACAGAGCGGAACTTCTTAAAAAAGATACGCCGTTTATTCTTGATTTAAGACACTGTGGTGCAGGTGAAAAGCATAAGATTTTGGACTATTTTAATGGAGTTTTAGATATTTTAGGTGCAAAACAAGAGCTTATTGACAAAAATTTATATATTTTCCTTCCTAAAAACTTCGAAATTGAAATTGATTAAGATTGATAATAAGAAATTTTGTTATTCTTTTGTTGTCATATTTTTGGGTTAAAAAAATATAGAGATAAGACAATAAAATTGCGGTTTGCTTCGAATTGATAGTATCAATTAGATATAAAATAGACATTAAAAAAGAATTTGTTATGTAAATATTTAATTTTAAGTTTGTTTTATTAAAAAGTCCATTTTGAAATTTATAAAGAGGTTTTATGAAAAAAAGTTTAATCAATAAAATTATTGTTCTTTCCGTTTTAATTGTTGTGGTTTTAGCACTAGATTTAGTGACTAAATATGTTTTTGATGGTATGTTCGCAGAGGGAACGGGTGTAAGTCTTGGAATTTTCAATTTGATTATTGTTTATAATCACGGGGCGGCGTGGGGAATATTCTCGGGAAATCAAGTTGGACTTGTGATTTTAAGTTTGGTATTTTTGGCGATTTTTATTTGGTTCTATATAAAAGACAAAAAGAAAAGCTGGTTACTCACCGTTACATTTGCTTTTTTGTGCGCAGGTTGCATAGGAAATCTTTATGATAGGCTGGTGTTTGGCTATGTTCGCGACTTCATACAATTTGCTTTTTGGCAAAGTTTTCCTGTGTTTAATTTTGCCGATGTGTTTTTGACTGTTGGTGTGGTGATGTTTGTCATATATCTGTTAATTTACGCCTTCAAAAAGGAGAAAACACCTGCGGTTGTTGATTCAATAGGCAAAATTGTGGTTGAAGAGGCTGAGAAAGAGGAGAAAACTGAAAAAGATAAATTAGAAGATAGCAAAAACAATCAAAATGCAATGAAAAATTCGACAAAACATAACGAATTTAAAACGCGAAGTGGTAAAAATCCTCGAAGTGGCAGACAAAAACCTCTTGAAGATAACAATAATGACAACAAGGCGGAAGATAAAGATGAGTGAAGAAAAAATTTATAAAATTGAAAATGATAATGCGGGGGAGCGCTTAGATATTTTTTTGCAAAGCGAACTTCCTCTTTTTTCGCGTTCTCATATCAAAAATCTAATCGAAAAAGATTGTGTTTTTGTCAATGAAAAGTCGGTAAAAAGTGGCTACAAACTCCGCGAGAATGATTTAGTAAAAATTTTTATCAAAGAACCAGAAAAAATCTCCACTTTGGAAGAGGACATTCCTTTTGACATAGTCTATGAAGACGAAGATGTAGTGGTGGTAAATAAACCTCAGGGGCTTGTGGTTCATCCCTGCACTTCGACAAAAAGCGGAACTCTCGTCAATGGGCTACTTCATAGGGTTAAAAATTTAAGTGGCATAAATGGAGTTTTGCGTCCTGGGATTGTGCATAGGCTTGATAAGGACACAAGCGGATTACTTGTTGTGGCTAAAAATGACAGGGCGCACATTTCTTTACAAGAGCAGATAAAAAACAAGACCTGCAAGCGTATATATTTGGCAGTGCTGGAAGGAAATCTCAAAGATGATACTGGCGAAATTGTCACAAAGATTGCGCGTGATAAAAAGGATAGAAAGAAAATGGCTGTTGCAGATGTTGGGCGTGAGGCTATCACCGATTATAAGGTGCTTGAACATTTCAAGAATGCTTCTCTCGTCATGTTTTCTTTAAAGACAGGCAGAACTCATCAAATCAGAGTGCATGCAAAATACTTAGGTCATCCTATTATTGGCGATAAACTATACGGCAAAGAGGTTAAAGGTTTGAACGGACAATTGCTTCATGCCGTGCGACTTACTTTTGTTCATCCATCGACCAAAGAAGAAATGACCTTTGAAGTGCCACTTCCAGACTATTTTGAAAAGTATTTAGATAAACTTAGAAAGATGTGAAAGCGCTATGCTTGCTTAGAAAATTCAGCATAAATTGTCGGCGAAAACGGCGCTTGATTTCAACTTTTAACTTTCGCCAAAAGTCTTACCATTCGCTTGTTTTCGCCGACGGGGTTCCCCGAAAGTGCTTGTCACTTTTGGGGTAATTGTTGAAAAATTAACAAAAATATATTATAATTCTTTAAAAATTTTAGTAATTTATGGTAAAATAATGTTATGAAATATTATACAAGGCATTATAAAAAAAATGATAAGGGTGAATGGGAAGAATTTGAACCGCCTAAAGAAGATATTGAAACGAAATGCTCGATATGTGGAAGTAAGGCTTTCAAAGATCCCTATGGTAATGGGCATTGTGATAATTGTGGATGGATTTTTGAGATAGCTGAGATTGAACTTGAAAAATCTAGAGGTATAAGCTATCCGATGCTTGTAACTCCAACAACTGCAAGAGAACAATATAAACAAGGTAAACCTTTTAAGGCAACCTTTGAAGAGTTTTTAAATGGGTTATTTTTTTATAGCGAAATGCTGTTTGAATATAATAATGAAACTTATGAGGTATTTTTAAAGGCTAAAAAAGATTCTCAAAGTGATGATTATGATATTATTTTTTGTTGTGAAAAATTCCAGCAAGAATATAAATCTCGTGAAGAGTTTGAAAATAAAGCTAACATAAATGGTATTTTGCTAAAAGATATGTGGGATAAAATAGAGAAGCCGTCGTTTATGTTTTGTGGTTAAAATCATGAAATTCCTAAGCGTTTTATAAGCAAAATGTTGTAGCAAATAATATCTTATATAGCCTTAGTAGATTTAGCAAATTTTCAAGTGGTAACGCTAAAATACAACAAGGAACCTCTGTGTAAATTTTTATATAAAAATTGTGAGAACATATATTTGAGCGAGATTAATTCTCGCTTTTTATTTTTTCAACTCAAACATTCATCATATCTTGTAAGTAAGTGCAAAATATGATTGTGATAAATTAATACTAATGGTTGCAAGGTGTTTTTTTATTGTATATATTTCACAAAATAATGTTAAATTTAATATAATTTTATAGGTTGAAAGACCGATTACAGGGAGAAAATATATGAATTGTAATAGATGTAATGACAGGTGCAGGCCGATTTTAATTTACTCAGTTAATAACGGCGTGCCTGCCATTCGCACAGTAGTTGGCGCAACTGGGGCAACAGGAGCGACAGGCGCTACCGGAGCCACGGGTGCAACTGGTCCTCAGGGTATCCCAGGAGCTGGTGCAGTGCTTATAGGTGCAACTGTAACAAGTACACCTGGAACAAATGCCAGTGTTTCAGCAAGAACTGTTGGTGAATTTACAGAATTAACATTCACTATTCCGCGTGGAGCTACTGGACCAACTGGCTCTAACGGCGTGACAGGCGCTACCGGTCCGACCGGTCCAACGGGAGCAACAGGAGCCACTGGTCCAACGGGACCAACTGGTGCATCTGGTACAGGCGCCACAGGCGCGACAGGTCCTACTGGTGTGACAGGGCCTACTGGACCAACTGGGGCAACAGGAGCTTCTGGGACGGGAGCAACCGGCCCAACCGGACCAACAGGTCCGACAGGCCCTACTGGTGCCACCGGTCCAACGGGAGCTACTGGACCTACCGGTGCAAGCATAACGGGTCCGACAGGCGCTAGCATAACAGGTCCAACAGGAGCAACTGGACCTACCGGTCCGACTGGTGCAACTGGGGCTAGTGTTACTGGGGCTACTGGACCTACTGGACCAACGGGAGCAACTGGTCCGACTGGCCCGACCGGCCCGACCGGTCCTACTGGTCCAACAGGAGGAGTCACAACAGTGACAGTTGGCACTACAACAACTGGAACCCCAGGTACGGATGCCAGCGTGTCAGGTGTTACTGGAATGGATTTGTTGACTTTAAACTTTACCATACCGCGCGGTGACACAGGTGTCCAAGGTGATACCGGTGCAACAGGTGCAACTGGACCAACAGGTGCGACAGGTGCAAGTGTTACTGGTGCAACCGGCCCAACGGGAGCAACTGGTCCAACCGGTGCAACTGGCGACACAGGTCCGACTGGCCCAACAGGTGACGCTGGTGCTGTTGGGGCGCAAGGCGATACAGGTCCAACAGGTCCAACAGGTCCGACAGGGGCGACAGGTCCGACTGGTGCAACCGGAGGTGGAATTGCGGCATATGGCGGGCTATATAACAACGCCACACAAACGCCAACCCTTACGACAGCGAACACCTTTGTTCCACTCGAACTTAACACAGCTTTGCCACTTTTAAATACTACTGATGCGACAAATGCTTTAACTGTTACTGATGCCGGCACTTATGAGATATTCTATAATATCGACTTAACAGCAACCGCGGAACTCACATTTAGTGCCGAAGCACGGCAGAATACCACCGCGATAACGTCAACTGTAACCACGGTGATAGCAACAGTGACGACGACGGGCGGTGGCACATTTAATGCGACGCTTACAACAAGCGCGATTGTGACGCTTTCGGCAGGCGACAGTATTGACCTTGCTTTAACTACAACAGGGGCTCCATCAGGCACGACCACTGTGCAGGCGAATGGCAGTTGTATTTTAACTGTTAAAAGGTTAGACGCCTAATTAAATTAAACAAAAAAAGAGGTTTTAAGCAAGGCCTCTTTTTATTGCAATTTACTTACTTTTCCATGCGTGCAGGAGAAATTCTTTGTTGCCGTCACCACCTAGGATGGGTGAGGGGATGATTGGGGAAAGCGTGAAGCCGACAGATGAAAAGGCGTAGGTGATGTCTTTTAAGATTTTTTCGTGCATTTTTTCATCTTTCACAACGCCTTTGTGTTTTTTGGCGTAGTCCTTTCCGCATTCAAATTGAGGTTTAACAAGGGCGATGATTTCGTTAAAGTCTTTTGAAAGTTTTTCGGCGAGTTTTGTTAGGCTTACAAAGGAAACATCGACAACGGCAATGTCGGCGTCAGGAAAGTTAAATTTATCAAAAGTTAGATAATTTGTGTTTTCAAGGCTGACAACTCTTTTATCTTTTCTTAAACTTTCGGCAAGTTGGTCGGTGCCAGTGTCAATCGCATACACCTTTTTTGCGCCGTTTTTAAGGCAAACATCGGTAAATCCGCCAGTGGAAGCGCCGATATCCACAACAACCTTACCTTTTAAATCTACTTTAAATTCTTCAAGTGCCTTTTGTAGTTTAAATCCACCGCGTGACACAAATTCAAAGGGCAATGCCTCAATTTGTGCGTTATTTTCAACGATGTAAGCTGGCTTTGTTACCACTTTGTCATCCACTTTGACGCGGGCGGAAATGATAGCTTCTTTTGCCTTTTCGCGTGAAGGATAATAGCCTTTTTCAAGCAAAAAACTGTCCAATCTTTTCATACTAAAAATGATAACATAAACATTCAAAAGAAACAACTAAAATTTATATGTTTGCGTGTTGACTATAAATATTTTTTATAGTAAAATATTGTATATGAAAGAGATATTGAAAAAGATTGGCAAAGATGTTTATAGTTGCAAAATTGTGCAGGAGGACGATTCTAGCCTCAAAGATAAAATTTATAGCTTTGTAGGTTGCAATGGTAAAAGTTATAGACCTAATCGTTCAAGATGGGAAAATAGCAATCCAATCAGAGTGCTATCGAGTGATGATGAGTATTCTCATCTTATGGCATACAATTTTTTGCATACTCCAAAAGAAGTTGAAACAGTTAAGGAGGGGTATTTTGATGGAGGAAAGCGTCATTTAGCTCCAAAAATTTTAAAAATTAAGAGCTATATTGTCAAGAAAAACCCTACGAATGACGGATTGCTTTTTAAAGTTTCTTTAATTCCTGCAAATCCAAAAGAAGATTTTGATTTAAAAAAAGAAAATTTAGTTGCATCTTTCAAGTCTTTGATGCTTAATCAAGATGTCGAAGATTTATTGCAGTTACAAAGATTTGATGTTACAGGGCGTGACCATGATAACGTTACAAAAGATAAAGACTTTATTGCGACAAGCGATGAGGAATATGAATTATATAAAAAATACTTTGGTAGCAAGGCAGGATTTCCACATTTTCATTTTTTCAATGTCAATGGGTTAGATAAATTTGCGATTTCAAATAAAAATCTACAAAGATATATCTTAGATTTAGCAACATGTAGAGATGATAACCTTTTAAATACCTATTCTCTTGGTATGCCATTTTTGTATATGAAGAAAAATTCTTATTGTGGCGATGGATTTGCGAAGTCATTAAAAAATTACATAATCGGTCGCGATGCACTTTATTTTCAAGAATATAGAAAGCTTCGCAAAGTTGTAAATGAAACAAACATGCCTGCTGATACAAGAATCATGATGGATTATGAAGATTTTTTAATGCATGAGCTAAAAAAAGACAAAAACCTTCTAAGTATAATTAACGAAGGGAATGATATGGATGATGAACTTCCGTATAAGTTATTAATATGTTATGATGCATTAAATATAATAAACTTTTATGATGACAAAGTAAGAAATAATCATCTATATAAAGAGCTAAGCGATGTGTTAATTAAACATCTTTTAATATCTGAAACAACTTTGGCAAATAACTTGACTGAGCAAAAATCTCAGTCGAAAGATCTTGATGATAAGAATAAATAGAATATGTTTAAGCAAAAATTAATCATAATAAAATTAGAAATGAATAAAAAAGCACGCTTTAAAGCGTGCATATTTTATTTAATTTACTTATTCTTTGCTTCGTCTAATAGTTTTGCGAAGTGTGCTTTTTTGCGGTCAGCAGAATTTTTGTGAATGGTATTTTCTCTTGCTGCGCTGTCAAGTTTTGAAACAAGCACGGAATAAAGTTTAGAAGCTTCTTCTACATTTGTTGAAAGTGCTTCCTTAAACTTTTTGGTATATGTTTTGATTTCTGATTTAACAGAGTTATTCACAACTCTTCTTTCTTTTTCAAGTTCAACTCTTTTCTTCGCTGATTTAATGTTTGCCATGTTTTTCTCCTTAAAAAATTAACACAATGATTATAGCATAAAAAAACACAAAAATCAACTTATTTTTTAAATTTTTTTGGCAATATTTAAAATATGCATGATTTATTGGACGAATGTGGCAAAGATTTGAAGAATTTTGGCTATATTACCGAGGAATTAGGGCGGTATAAGGTGACTTGCTCTAAACTTTTTATCGACACGGAAGAGAAGGCGAAGAAATTAGGCTTTGATAAGGGGCGTTATTTTATCTTAAACGCGCCACTTCTTTTAGGATTAAAAGAGGAGCATTATAAGTTTTTAAAGACAGAAATTAAGAGTCGCGTTAAATTTCTTTTAAAAGAAAATAAGATTAAGGTTAAGGAAAATATCCTTTTTGTTGGCATCGGCAATCCTCAAATCACGGCGGACAGTTTTGGCGATGCGGTGATACAAAAACTTGACATAACTCCGTTTGAGAGAGATAACCATGTCTACAAAATTTCGCCGAACACCTTTTCAAACACAGGTATCAATGCCTATGAGATAACAAGGTTACTTGTTGAGGGGTTTGATATTTCGGCAGTAGTTCTTTTTGACGCTCTTGCTACTACAAGCTTAAATAGGCTTGGAACATCTATTCAGTTCAACGATGCAGGACTGACGCCAGGGAGCGCACTCAACAAGTTCGGCATGCCGATAAATAGCGAAACTCTTGGTGTGCCATGCCTATCGGTTGGCGTTCCGCTTATGATTTCGGCAGGCGACATATCAAAAAATGCTTCCAAAGAACTCATACTTGCTGAAAAGGATGTCGCCGAAAAGGTGGACTATCTCTCGCAACTCATCGCCGATGTGTTTAATGAAATTTTGGGATAAATAATTTTTTGAGCGTAAAATATGCTTTTAAATAAACAAATAAAAATTTATTCATATCTCGTAATCTCATATTTATCTTTCGTTTTTATACTTTTTATGGTGTATTATGTATGCATACTACACCATATATAGAGTGAAAAGCGAAAAGTGGAGAGTGAAGAATTGTCGATGACTTTATAAAAGTTTGTAACTTATAATCAAAACCACTTTACCTGCAATGCCACCCTCATCACACACTAAAACAATTTTTGATTTTGCGAAGCTACCGAACTGTGTTCGGCGAGCACAAATCAAAAATCACACACAGGGAAGAGGAATGGGTTGGGAAACCAACGGAGTAGCGGTTAGGATATATTTATATATCCGTGCCCGCGTTAAGCGGAGTTGGTGTCCGCACCAATGTTTTATATAAACCACTTATCATCATTCTTTTCTTTATGCCAAGCGTTTTTGTTGGCGATTGTAAAAGTTTTTTCTTTTGTTGGTGAGTTTTCCATGTTGAAATGCACTTTTATTTTTACTTCGTTTTCTTCCTTTTTGAGTGGAAGGGTGATATTTTCAGTGATATTTTTATCTTTCAAAGTGCGGTAATATTCGCCGTTGAGATAGATGTCGTAGATGATGTGTCTTTCAGTTTTTATTGAGAGAGTGCAATTGTCCTTTTCCTTTTTGCAAGTAGCGTTGATGTCGTTTAAAGAAACAAAGTTGTTTGAAACTTCGCTTGGCATATTGAAACGCGAAAAAAGGGCTGTTTTGGTGTAGCGTTCTGGTGCGTCAGGGCTTGCAAGCATTATTCGATGATTTTCTTCTTTCTCTATTAGGTCAATTTTCGCTTCGGTTACAAGCGAAGGTATTTCAAATTTTGTTTTTCTAGGCGAAGTGTTCTCTATGAATTTTTTAACTGCTTGCGTAGGCTCGTTTCCGCCATTTATGCTAATTAATGTGTTGTCTAAATTTCCGCACCAAACACCAATGGAATAGTCTGGTGTGTAGGAGATGTTGTAGGCGTCGAGGTTGCCACTTTTCTTTCCAACTGTGCCTGTTTTTGACGCCACTTCTGTTTTTGTTATGTCAGCCAACTTCTTTGCTGTGCCTTCTTTTGCCGTCTTTTTCAAGATGTCGGTCATAAGGAAAGCGCTGTCACTTCGAAGAACTTGTTTTTCGCGTGGTTCGTGCTTATAGACAAGGTGGTTGTTTTTGTCGAGAATGTATGAAACGAACTTGGCGTCGGCGTAGTTTCCTGCGTTTGCAAAAGTGGTGTAGGAATTTGTCAGCGTCTTTAAATTTTCGCCATAGGTCATTCCGCCGAGAGCGAGCGCGTAACTATCGTCCTTTTCATCAAAAGTGAAGCCCATGCGCTCGGCATACATCTTGCCTGTGTCGATGCCGATGTAACTTAAAACTTTTATGGCGACAGTGTTGACTGAGTTTTTAACGGCATCGGAGACCGTGATATACCCGTGATATTTTCCTCCGACATTTTGTGGCGAATACGAGCCTATTGTGATTTTTTCATCGTTGACCTCTGTCTCTTCGGTGACGACATTTTCATTAAGTGCGGGTGCATAGACCAAGACAGGCTTGATGCACGAGCCTACCTGCCTTTTTGCTTCGAGTATTTTGTAGGCAGAGTTGCCGTTATAGGCAGTGACGCCATGTGACGAGTTGTCAATCACGATGCCAGCGTAGTCATTTCCTTGAAAGTTGGTGGAAGAGAGCGAAGAGTTTAAGGTTTCTTGCTGTTCTTTGTTTTGATAGGTGTGAATTTTATAACCGCCTATGGCAATCTGTTTTGCGGGCAGTTTTAATATGTTCATTGCCTCATCTATGCTTGCCTGAGAGTAGGAATTAAGTTTATTCTCCGCTTCTTTATTGATGTCGAGTTTTATCGGCGATCTTTCGGTGTTAAGCATAACACTTGTGTCGATTTTGCCGTCCTTTTCCAACTCTTCAAGCACCAAATTTCTTCTTTTTGTGGCATTTTCAATGTGGTTTATCGGCGAATATTTGTTTGGTGATTTAATCATACCAGCGAGAAGGCAACTTTCGCTGAGCGACAAATCTTCGGCATTTTTGTTGAAATAAAAATTGGAAGCGCTTTCTATGCCATAGCAGTTATTGCCGAAATAGATGACATTGAGATAGCACTCCAAAATTTTATCTTTACTAAAAGCCTTTTCAAGTTTTCTAGTGAGAGCGATTTCCTTAATCTTGCGCTCAAAGGTCTTTTCGCTACTTAGGTGTGTGTTTTTGATGAGTTGTTGGCTTATAGTTGATGCGCCTTCCTTCAATGAAAACGATTTTAAGTTGTTATACATCGCCTTTAAAATGCGTTTTTTGTTTATGCCGTTGTGCTTATAAAAATCCTTATCTTCAATCGAGATGAAGGCGTCTTTGGTATGCTCTGGAATTTTGTCTATCGTGATATACGCGCCGTTAAAGGTGTTTTCTTCTTCGATAATATTGTTGTCGCTGTCATAAACTTCAATGTTGAGTGCAGGGCGTGTTAAGGCATCGGTATTTAGAGAAAGTTTGGAAAATTTTAAATATTCGGCAAGAAAATATGTGCCGACGAAGCAAACAAGTCCGATTATAAGTAAACTTATCGTGATTAGACAGATTTTGACAATTTTCTTCATTTTTTTATTATGTTACGAATTTTGTCAAAAATACATTTCTTCTCTTGCCAAAACAAGAAAAAACTTGTATAATATACTTGTTATGAAATATATAATTATCACTTATGGATGCCAAATGAATGTGCATGAGAGCGAAAAGCTCGCTTATATCTGTCAAAATTTGGGTTATACAGAAACCGACAAGCGAGAGGAAGCGGATTTAATTATCTTTAACACTTGTGCAATCAGGGAGGGCGCAGAAGATAGAGTTTTTGGAAATGTCGGGGCGTTAAAAAAATTAAAGAAAAAGCGTCCTAATGTTATCATTGCCGTGTGTGGATGTATGACGCAAAAAGAAAAGACGGCAAATTATATTTTAAAAACCTTTCCGTTTGTCGATATTGTCATCGGCACTTTCAATTTGCCAAACTTTGCTTACTATCTAGAAGCAGTTAAAAAAGGCAGACAACTTGAACTTTTAAAGGAAGGCGAGATTGACGAAACCGTGCCGTATCTTAGGTCGAGTGGCGATAACGCGTGGGTGAACATCATGCAAGGGTGTAACAACTTCTGCACCTATTGTATCGTGCCGTATGTCAAAGGCAGAGAGAAGAGCCGGAGCGAAGAAAATATCTTAAAAGAGATAAAGGAGATTGTAAGCGAGGGTAAATACAAGAAAATCACCCTTTTGGGTCAAAATGTCAACTCCTACGGTCATGACTTAAAAAATGGAGAAAATTTTGCCAAACTTTTAAGAGATATTTGCGCGCTTGACGGAGATTTTAAGCTGACCTTTATGACCTCTCATCCAAAGGATTTAACAAGTGAGGTCATTGACGCTATTCGTGACGAAGATAAGCTTTTAAAGGAAATTCACCTTCCAGCGCAGAGCGGAAATAACCGAATTTTACAGCTTATGAATAGGCGCTATACAAGAGAAAAATATCTTTCAATCATCAAGGAAATTCGCGAAAAAATACCAAATTGCAAGATAACTTCCGACTTCATTGTTGGCTTCCCTACCGAAACGGAAGAGGAATTTGAGGACACTTTAAGCCTTGTTAAAGAAGTTAGGTTTGACGGCATATTTGCCTTTATGTATTCTCCGCGAGAAGGCACTGTGGCAAGCCAAATGAACGGACAGATTGACGAAAAAACAAAAAATAGGCGAGTGAACACCTTACTTAAATTAGAAAAAGAAATACAAGAGGAAAAGAGAAATGGAAATTGATATAAAAAAACTTACACCGGCAATGCTCCACTATTGGCATTTAAAACAGCAGTATCCTGACTGCGTGGTTTTTTATCGCCTTGGCGACTTTTATGAACTCTTTTTTGAGGATGCGGTCGAAATAAGCAGGGTTTTAGACTTGACGCTAACCGGCAAAAATTGCGGACTTAAAGAGCGTGCACCTATGTGCGGTGTGCCATACCATTCAGCAGACACATATATAGCTAAACTTGTCAATAAAGGTTATAAGGTGGCAATAGCTGAGCAACTTTCAGAGCCAACAAAAGGTCAGATTGTGGAGCGTGATGTAGTAAAAATCGTGACTGCTGGCACGATAACCGAAGAGAGTATGCTGGAAGGAAATAAGAATAACTACATCTTGTGCTTATACTATAACAACAATCAACTTGCTGTTGCCTATTCTGACATTTTAACAGGCGAATTTCATCTCTACCACTATGAAGATGAGGTGGAAAACAAATTTTCCAACCTCTTTTCACGAATTAATCCTGCCGAGGTCATTGGAAATAAAGAAGCAAAGGTGTTTTATAACAATCTTGCCATTCAAAATCTAGGCAACTTGCCAAAATTTGAAGAATACTATGACTTTGCGTTTAACATAGCAAAGTGCAAAGAAAATATAAAGTTGCAGTTTGGTGAAAATGCTCTCAATGTGTTTGAATTAAAAAAAGATATGGAGATTATTGTTGTTGGTGCGCTTACACAGTATCTTCTTGAAACGCAAAAACGCTCCATGAAGAACATCAACAAAATCTTAACTCACCGAAAGGACAATTTTTTAAATCTTGACATGAACACAAGGCGCAACCTTGAAATTGTCGAGGCTATTCGTGATAAAAAACGCTATGGAAGTCTTTTATGGCTTCTTGACAAGACTAAGACGCCGATGGGTGCAAGGCTTTTTAGAAGTTGGCTTGACCAACCTTTAACAGACAGCGCGCTTGTTAATGCTAGGCTAGACGGAGTGGAAGAGCTATGTAAGAGCCTTATTATGCGCGACAAGTTGAAGCTGTCTTTGTCAAACATTCGCGATATTGAGCGAATTTCAGGAAAAATCGGCTATGGCAATGTGACGCCGAGAGATTTAGAGTCGCTAGGAAATTCTCTTGCCGTTCTGCCAGAGGTGGTTTCAGCATTAAATGGTGTAAAAAGTAAAACTTTGCAAAAACTTGTGAGTGGTATCGGTGATTTTTCTGCCTTATGTGACCTATTAAAAAAGGCAATAAAAGAAAATCCACCCGTTTCAACTCGTGAGGGCGAGTTTATTAAAGACGGCTTCAATGAGGACTTAGATAGTCTTAGAAATGCAAAGAAAAACAGCAGAAGAGATGTCGATGAACTTGAAAAGCGAGAGCGCGAGGTAACCAATCTTAAAAATTTGAAGATAAACTATAATAGTGTCTTTGGTTATTATATTGAAGTGAGCAAATCTCAATCAGAACTTGTGCCTTTAAGATATATTAGAAAGCAAACGCTGACAAATGCTGAAAGATATACAACAAATGAATTAAAAGAGTTAGAAGATAGAGTGTTAAACGCAAATGAAAATGCCGTCAAACTTGAAGAAAAGATATATAGGACTCTCATCGACTATCTCACAAACTATATTTCATATTTTCAAGATTTGAGTAAAACGATTGCAAAATTAGACTCTTTACTTTCTCTTTCTGAGTGTGCGGTTAAATATAACTATGTGCGTCCGACAATTAACAAGAATGTAAAAGAAATTAAAATTGAAGGAGGCAGGCATCCTGTTGTGGAGCAATTCGTGAAAAATGGTAACTTTATTTCTAATGACACACTACTAGACAACGCGGATAACTCCATGATGATAATAACAGGTCCTAATATGGCAGGAAAAAGCACATATATGAGGCAGGTGGCAATTATCACATTTATGGCACACATTGGAAGTTTTGTGCCAGCAAAGAGTGCGGAAATTTCGATAACTGACAGAATTTTTACTCGTGTTGGTGCGAGCGATGACCTTGCCTTTGGACAATCGACTTTTATGGTGGAAATGAGTGAGGTGGCCTTAATTCTTGCTAACGCCACCGAAAAAAGCTTGGTGGTTTTAGATGAAATCGGCAGAGGCACTTCCACTTTTGACGGGCTGTCCATTGCGTGGGCAGTTGTGGAATATATTGCAAAGAACATAAAGTGCAAAACTCTTTTTGCCACTCACTATCACGAACTATCTGACCTTGAAGGTGTGTTGGAAGGCGTGAAAAACTATAAAATCACCGTCAAAGAGATAGGCGACGCTGTGGTGTTTTTAAGAAAGATTGTGCGCGGTCATGCCAATAAAAGCTTTGGTGTTGAAGTTGCAAAACTTGCCGGTGTGCCAAAGAAGGTTATCGACAGGGCAAAGGAGATAAGTGAAAACTTAGAGCGCGTCAATAAAAAACTTGACCTAGATATTTTTAGCGAAGATGAAGAGCGTCAGCGTGCAGAGCAAAACAACAAACTCGGACAAAAAATTCTTTCCATTCTAAAGGATGTAGATATGAACAGAATGACGCCGATGGAGAGTTTTGAGGTGCTAAACGATTTAGTAAACAGCGCGAAAGGAGAATGATATGAAAATTAATGTGCTATCACCAAAAATTTACAATCGTATTTCCGCAGGTGAGGTTGTGGAACGACCAGCAAGCATCGTAAAGGAACTTGTCGAAAACAGTTTAGACGCAGGTGCAACAAAGATAAAGGTGGAAATCTATGAGGGTGGTATAAAAGAGATTGTTGTAAGTGACAATGGTTCAGGCATTGAAAAAGATGATTTACCGCTTGCTTTTTTACCGCATGCCACAAGCAAGATTCAAGATGTTGATGATCTTGACAATATTATGACGCTTGGCTTTCGCGGTGAGGCTCTTGCTAGCATCGCTTCCGTTTGTATGGTAAAACTTTCGACAAAAACGGAAAATTCTGAAACGGGTTATCTTATTGAGGCTAGTGGTGGAGAGATAGGTAAAGTTCAAGAGGTTGCAAGAGTTAAAGGAACAACAATAAGCTGTGCTAATCTTTTCTATAACACGCCAGCGCGTGCGAAATTTTTAAAAAAGCCAAAGACTGAGGAAGGCGAGATAACACATCTTATAGAAAAATTTATGCTTTCGCGTCCAGAAATTAGCTTTGAATATTTTGTCGATGATAAGTGTGTGTATAATAATTCAAGTGGTAAACTTGAAGATGTCATATACCTTATCTATGGCAGAGAAATGTATGATAATATGCTAAAAGTTAATTTGGCAGTCGAGGGTGTGGAAGTCGATGGTTACATATCTTCTCCAAAACTCTCGCGTCCAAATAGGTCGTGGCAGACACTTTTTGTGAATAATAGATATGTGGAAAATTATCAAGTCTCTGCTTGCATACAGGGAGCGTATTCATCACTCCTTATGAAAGGGAGATTTCCTATTTATGTTTTGAATTTAAAAATTCCATACGACAAGGTCGATGTCAATGTTCATCCCAACAAAAAGGAAGTAAAGTTCGAGGAGAACTCCAAAGTTTTTATGGCTATTCGTAAAGCTGTTGAAAAGGCGCTTGTCGACACAAATTTAATAGCTGACTTTGAGTTTACGAACACTGAGGAAAAGGATTGGAGTAAGTTTTCTATTCAAAATGATGATGAGCCTCTTCGCACATCGTTTAATGCCACGCAAAAGACAAATATTGAGCCTATATCGCGTGATGAGGGTGCTAGTTACAAGATTAAGATAGATTTAGATGATGACACCTTGATTACACCGAAAGATTTGCAGAAAAAGGGTATTGAAATAATTAATATGCCAGAATTTTCTAACATTAAAAGCGATGAAAGAAAGAAAAATAAGCCGGGCGGGTATATCTTCTTTGACCAAAAGGAAGAAAGGCTATTAAGAAAGAGTGATATAAATCCGATAAAGCAAGACGAGTATAAGGTTAGAGAAACCTTTTTAGAGGCAGATGTCAAGGCGGAAATAAAAATTGTCGGCGTGGTGTTTAAAACATATATTATAACTGAGTATGGCGAAAGCCTTTATGTTATCGACCAACATGCTATGCATGAAAGACAACTATACGAAAAAATCAAGAAAGAAGTGGAAGATAAAAGCGTCATAAAGCAAGATTTATTAGTGCCATACGAATTCAACTTGATGCCACAGGACGCAGAGAAATTTTCATTTAGTCTTAACAACTTAAATGATATAGGCTTTGATGTGACCTACGACGGACATATTTTCAAGATAAAAAGCGTGCCGTTTGTTTTATCTAATATAAACTTAAAAAACTTCGTGGATGAAGTTATCGGCGATGAAACGATAGGAGATAAAAAAGCAAGTGCGTTCATAAATGAAAAATTGTGTCAGCACGCTTGTAAGCATGCTATTCGTGCGGGCGATGTGGTTACAAAAGAGGAAATTGCATATCTTATCGAAGAGATGAAAAAAAGCGTGCTTCTCTGTCCTCATGGCAGACCTATTATTGTCAAAATAACGCGCAAGGAACTCGAAAAGATGTTCAAAAGGGTGTTATAATGGATAAAGTCTTGTTTGTTTTAGGACCGACTGCCGTCGGGAAGACAGAAATATCTATAAAACTTGCAAAAGAGTTTAATGGCGAGATTATATCTTCCGATTCAGTGCAAATATATAAAGGGCTAGATATAGGTTCGGCGAAAGTCAAAAAGGAAGAAAGGAAAGGCGTGCCTCATCACTTAATAGATATTGTTTCGCCAAACGAAAGCTTTACTGCTTTTGATATGACGGAAGCTATAAAAGAAAAAATTAAAGAGATAACTCTTCGCGGGCATTTGCCTATTGTTGTCGGTGGAACAAGTTTGTATGTAAAATCTCTTATTCTCGGCTATAATTATGGCGGAGTTGGAGTTGACGAAGAGTATCGAAATACGCTCAACAACATTTTAAAAAATGACGGCTTAGAAAAGTTATGCGAAATGTTAAAAAACGAGGACGAGAGTGCCTTTGAAAAGATAGATAAACACAACCCTTTGAGGGTGATTAGAGCGCTTGAAATTGCACATTTTAAAGGCGAAAAAAAGTCGGCAGAAAAAACGATAGAACCTCTTACCTTTGCGCTTGTATTAGACAGGCAAAAGCTCTATGACAGAATTAACAAGAGGGTGGAGATAATGCTGAAAGAAGGGCTTGTGGAAGAAGTCAAAGCTCTTCTTGAAGCGGGCGTCAAAGAGGACAGTCAGTCTATGCACGCGATTGGCTATAAGGAAGTTATTAGCTTTTTTAAAGGAGAAGTGTCCTATGAAAAAATGGTAGATTTAATAAAACAACATTCAAGAAACTACGCCAAAAGACAACTGACCTTTCTTCGTGGAATGGAAAATGTGAACTATGTGGATGTTGAAGATAATGACAGTCTAAACAATATGACAGAAAAGATTAAGAGGTGGTTAAATGGATGAGAAAAAGTTAGCTATTTTAAATGACATAGAAAAAGAATTGTCGGCAAGATTTCAAAAGATAGACGAGATTGCACTTCAAAATCAAGACAAAGTGCTTTCTAGTTTTCGCAAGCATGAAATTACCAACCAACACTTTGCTGGAACTACCGGCTATGGCTACACCGACAAGGGCAAAGAGGGCTTGACGAAGGTGTATAGTGAGATTTTTGGCACTGAGGACGCGATTGTCACACCGCACCTAACAAGTGGAACGCATGCAATTGCCACAGTGTTGTATGGATTACTTAGACCAAAAGATTTACTCCTTTCTATCTCAGGCGATTTATATGACACATTGCACGATACTCTCTTTGGAAAAGACAATGGAAGTTTAGAAAGCTATAATGTGGATGTCAAGTTTGTAGACCTTGTGGGCTCTCGTTTTGATGAGGAAAAAATCTATAAACTTGTAAAAAAATATAAGCCAAGAGTGGTATTTGTGCAACGCTCGCGTGGTTATTCTTCAAGAAAAGCGCTCTCTGTTCGTGATATGGAGCCGATATTCAAAAAGGTTAAAGAGATTTCTCCAAAGTCCTTCATAGTTGTCGATAATTGCTATGGTGAATTTATGGAAACGAGCGAACCGACAGATGTTGGCGCCGATGTTTGTGTTGGAAGTTTAATTAAGAATATCGGCGGTGGACTTGCGCCAACCGGCGGATATATTGTCGGCACGAAAGAGGCGCTGTCATTAATTGAAAATCGCCTAACCTGTCCGTCTATCGGCAGAGAAACAGGTTCGTATGAGGCGGGTTATAGACTTTTCTATCAAGGACTATTTTTAGCTCCGCATATTGTTGCGCAAGCTGTCAAAGGGGCGTATTTAATCGGCGAAGTTATGAAAAGACAGGGGTATAGAATAATCCCAGATACCACTGAAAATTCTTACGATATCATTAAGTCTATTGTGTTTGACACCGAGGAAGAACTTATCCGCTTTGTGCAACTCATCCAAAAGCTTTCGCCTGTTGATAGCAATGCCGTGCCAATTCCTTATGATATGGTCGGTTACACATCTAAGGTCATTATGGCAGCAGGCACTTTTGTTGAGGGGGCTTCCATTGAGCTTTCTTGCGATAGTCCAATTAAGAAACCATACATTGCCTACTTCCAAGGTGGACTTACCTACGAACAACTTAAAATTGTCGCCTATAACCTTTTAGATTTTAAAAAGAAATAAATATGGAATATCGAAAAAATAATAAAAAATTTAATAAAAATCACAAAAAACACATTAAAAAATATAAAAAAACGCTAAAAAATCAATATTTTTAGTGTTTTTTGTTTTAACACTTAAATTTTTGATAAATTTAAAAAAATAATTAAATAAATACGAACATAAATTTTCTTGACAGAAAAAATAAAATATTTTATAATTTTAATATGTTAAAGATAGAAAATTTAAGTTATTTAGTCAACAATGACGGTAAAGATATTTTAAAGAATATAAATCTTGATTTTTTGGAAGGGAAAATCTATGTTATAACAGGACCTAACGGGAGTGGAAAATCCACTCTTGTTAAACTTATCATGGGAATATTGACGCCGTCTGCGGGGAAAATATCTTTTAAGGGGAAAGATATTACGAATTTAAAAATTAATGAGCGGGCGAAGTTAGGCATTGCCTATGCTTTTCAACAGCCTGTCACTTTTAAAGGCTTAAAGGTCAAAGACTTATTAAATATAGCTTCTAATAAAGAGAATGACTTTAATTCTCTTTGTGAGTATTTGTCAAGCGTTGGATTGTGTGCAAAGGACTACATAAACCGTCCACTCGACGACAAACTTTCAGGCGGGGAACTTAAAAGAATTGAGCTTGCTATGGTGCTTACACGAAATGCGTGTGTCAATATCTTTGACGAACCAGAGGCGGGCATAGATTTATGGAGCTTTGAAAATTTGATTAATATGTTTAAAAAGCTTTCTTCAACAACTATAATAGTTAGTCATCAAACCAAGATTTTGGAAATTGCAGACTCTGTCATCCTTTTAAAAAATGGCGCCGTTGAGAAGATAGGAAAATATAGTGAAATAAAGCCATACATTCAAATTGAAACCTGCGGTAAACTAAGAGGTGAAAATGAATAAGATTGATAAGATGTTGCTTGAAAAAGTTTCCTCGCTTCATGACATAAAACTCGGGGCTTTTAATATAAGAAAGAATGGCGAAGTTGTGGAAAGGAAGTCAACAAAAGAGATTGAAATTGTGCCGAAGAAAGACAAAAAAGGCATTGATATTATTATTAAGCCGAATGTCCAAAATAAGGCGGTGCATATTCCTGTGATTATAACGGCTGGCGGGCTTAATGATTTAGTTTATAATGATTTCTATGTGGGCGAAAACTCTTATGTAACCATTGTGGCAGGGTGCGGTATTCACAACACATCCGATGACAATAGCACACATAACGGAATACACTCTTTTCATCTAGAAAAGAATAGTCATGTAAAATATATTGAGCGACATGTCGGCATGGGTAAAGGTGAAGGCGGAAAAATTTTAAATCCAACAACAAAAATATATCAAAAAGAAAACTCAATTTTAGAAATCGAAACATTGCAACTTGGCGGAGTGACAAAAAGCGACAGAAAAACTTTTGCAAGCCTAGGAGAAAACGCACAACTCAATATTCAAGAAAATATTTTGACTGAAAACGCTGAAACTGCCAAAACTTCATTCAAGGTGACACTCAAAGGCAAAAATTCCAAAGTGGAAGTGGTTAGTCACAGCGTGGCAAAGGGTGAAAGTTATCAGGAATTTAAGTCTAACCTAATCGGAAAAAATGAATGTTTTGGACATGTGGAATGTGACGGCATCCTATTAAATAATGCACGCATTGTTTCTGTGCCGATGATTGACGCGCTTTCTTCTGATGCTTCACTTGTGCATGAGGCGGCTATCGGAAAAATAGCAGGGGATGAACTTATTAAACTTATGACACTTGGACTTAGCGAAGAAGAAGCTGAGGATGTGATTATTAAGGGATTTTTGATGGGATAACTGACAGACACCAACTACGCTTAACGCGGGCACGAAAAATAAAAATTTTCCTAACCGCTACTCCGTTGGTTTCTCTTCCAAGTCCTCTTCCTTGTGGGTGATTTTTCAAAGTTAAAAAGAGGATTGTCTAGAAATTCTATTAAAGAAATGTTGAAGCTATGGGCTATTAACATTACAGTTATAACATTTAAATTGAATTTGTTTAATTAGTAAAAAAATTGGAAAAATTCTCTTTTTATGTTAAAATATTCATGCATAAATATGCACAAAAAGAGGTGAATATGGCAAAGAAGAGTAAAATAGAAAAAACTATCGACAAGCAGAAAAAAGCGCATCCTGTCGCCTTTCTTTTGGTTGTGCTATTTTTGCTTGCCGGTGCGGTAGCGGGCTATTTTACCGTTAAGCATTTAACCAAAAATGACAAGTTTGAGCTTGTCGGCGCCAAGACCATCACATTGAGCCTTGGTGAAACTTATGAGGATGAAGGAGCTGTTGCCATTTCCTTCGGCAGAGATGTCAGCGATAAAATCAAGGTTGAAAACAACATAAACAACTTAGAGGCGGGGCGATATTACATAAAGTATACCATTGATGACTTACGCTTTGGCGGAGTTATAAAATATCGCTATATCATCTACTTAGATGAAGAGGAAAATATTGATGCTCCGACCGATGAAAATGGTGAAAGTACAAGTTTAAATTTAGTTTTAACGGGGGGGGGAATAGTCAATGGCTAAGAAGAAAAATGTTACCACCTCTGTCAAAGTTTGGACAACAATTTTATGTCTTTTAGCGCTTATTGTCGGCTTTATTGGCGCTGGCTATATCTATATTTACATCACAAAGCCTGAAAGTGATGTTTTTGTAAGCGGTACAAAGCCTGAAAGTGATGTTTTTGTAAGCGGTGACTTTGAAGTTCATTTTATGGAGTTAGGCAATCAATATACAGGCGACTGTATCTATATTAGAAGTGGAAGCACAGACATTCTTATTGACGCTGGTTCGCGTAAAAATAGTGCAGACAGTATTATTGAATATGTAGATAATTATGTTAAAGATAATACCTTGGAGTTTGTGATTGCTACGCATGCTGACCAAGACCATATCGCAGCTTATGAGGGTATTTTTGAACACTATAATGTTGAAACAATAATAGACTTTCCTTTGACTAATAAGGTGGGAGATAAAGAAACTAATATTTTAAGAACCTATTACGAATATCGTGATTTAGAGGTGGAAAACGGAGCAAAGCACTACTCAGCACTTGAATGTTATGAGGAAAGTGCTACGGGGGCACAAATAGTTTATCAAATATCTGACAATGTGGAAATGGAAATTTTGTATAATTATTATTACGAAAATTCTAGCTCGGATGAAAACAATTATTCGGTTTGCTTGATGTTTAATCAAGGCGACAATCACTATCTTTTTACAGGCGACCTTGAAGAGGATGGGGAACTTGAACTTATAAATTACTATGATGGTTCAAGTGAAGAGCGTTATCTTCTTCCTCATTGTGTGCTGTATAAAGCAGGACATCACGGCTCAAAAACTTCATCAACAAAAGAACTTATGGAGGTCATTCAGCCAGAATATGTCATCGTTTGTTGTTGCGCAGGGACACCTGAATATACCACAATTGAGGAGAACAAATTTCCAACGCAAACCATGATAGACAATGTCGCTCCATACACCGATAAGGTTTATATTCCAAGCATGCTTGATAAGATAACAGGTTATAATAAAAACGGTGAGCCAAATTCTTGGACGGTGACTTCTATGAATGGAAATATCGTCTTTTCGGTGACGAACGGCGAAGTTAAACTGACCTTTTCCAACAATGACTTAAAACTTAAAGATACGGATTGGTTTAAGGAAAATAGGGAAATGCCAGATGCATGGAGAGCGTAGTGAAGAGTGAAGGAACGCCTTTGGCGTTCAGTGAAAAGTGAAGAGTTGCGGAAAGTTTTTTTAATTTTAGTTTTATAAAATAGGAAATTTTAAAATTAAAAATAAAAGTTGTGGAGTAAAACCACAACTTTTTTGATTATCTTTTTAATAGCGTTATTTTTTAAATTTTGATTTTTTATTTAAAATGTTTTGTTAAGGCTTTATAAATAATAATTTCTTAAACTTTTTTAACTCTATAAATTTTTCCACAACTCTTCTTTTTTCTTTCTTATTTATTATTTCGAAAAGTTTACCTTTCGCTCTTCCACAACTCTTCACTTAAAAATCGAAGATTTTTCTTCACTCTTCACTGGAAGGCTTTGCCTTCCCTTCACTTATAGAAATTGATAAACGTGAGAACGAAGAGAGAAAATGAAGAGAGAAGAGCAGTGGTTGGAGTTAAAATCAGTTTGTTTGAGATATAATCTAAACCACTTTAAGTAGCGACAAATCGCCAATGAGCAAAGCGAATGCGATTTCGCTTGGTCGCTGATAGGCGAAAACAAGCGTAAAAGCGATGCTTTTCGAACTCGTTTCGAAAACTAGCAAAAGTGCAGTTTTCGCCTATATCTTCTCCGCTACTTCCCATGCACGCCAAACAACTGTTCTCAAATTGCCAACACTTAACGCATCACCGACAACTTTAACATGCTTGTTTGTGAGTGGATTAGGTGTGTAGCCGATTGCGGAAATTACGCTGTCAACTTTAATATCTTTTTTGCTTCCGTCTTTGTTTTGAATGACAATATTGTCCTTATTTATTTCAAGCACGCTAGAATTTAGATAGATAGGCATATTTTTAAGATTGAAATAGTCGCGTAGGTATGATGAGTTTGCCATGCTAAGCATATTGACTTTCATTATGTCGTCTTGGTATTCAACAATGAAAGGTTTTTTACCTTTAAGGAGGAGGTCATAGGCGATTTCACATCCTGAAAGACCGCCTCCGATAATTGCGACATTTTCACCAACTTCTTTTCCATTTAGATATTCACACGCTTCAATAGTTGTTTCAAAGCCCTTTACATTTAATTTCTTAGGTTTAGCACCTGTTGCAACGACAATGACATCTGCTTTAATTTTAGATAGGTCTTTGACTTCTGTGTTGAGTTTTACTTCAATAGGAAGTTTAGCAATTTGACGGCGATACCATTCGATAAGCATCCTATCTTTTTCTTTAAATGAAGGCTGACTTGCCGAGATGAATACTCCTCCGAGTTTATCAGATTTTTCATAGATTGTGACTTTATGACCGCGAAGTGTAGCAATGCGTGCCACTTCAATTCCGCCTACACCGCCACCGATAACGGCAACTGTTTTACTTTTCTTTGCAGGCACAACATCAAATTTGTGATTGTTCATTGTGATAGGGTTAAGTGCGCATCTTGACATATGCATAGAGTCTGCCATAGCACCATTATTTCCAACACCTTTAAAGTGTGATAAAGCAAAGCAACCATTATGACAGCAGATACAAGGCTGAATATCGGAGATTCTATCATCCATGAGTTTGGTTACCCATTCTCCGTCAACAAGGAATTGTCTAGCCACGCCCATAGCATCAATTTTTCCGCTTGCAATAGCTTTTGAGGCGGTGATTGGTTCCATTCTTCCAGCGCATACGACCGGAAGGTTGGTGAACTTTTTGATATGAGCCACATCATCTAGGTTGCAGTTTTGAGGCATATACATAGGTGGGTGAGCCCAATACCATGCGTCATAAGTTCCGTTATCACAGTTGAGCATGTCGTATCCAGCCTCTTCAAGATATTTAACAGCCTTTTCGCTTTCAGGCATATCGCGTCCTATTTCTTTAAATTTTTCTCCTGGGATGGCACCAACATTAAAATCTTTGGTCTTGCTGACAACTGAGTATCTTAAAGAAACAGGGTAGTCTTCGCCACATACTTTCTTTATCGCCTTAACAACATCAGTTGCAAAGCGGTATCTATTTTCAAAACTTCCGCCATATTCGTCTGTTCTTTTATTGGTGTATTCATGTGTGAATTGGTCAAGTAGGTAGCCTTCATGAACGGCGTGAATTTCAACGCCATCAACACCGGCGTTTTTGCATTTTAGTGCAGTTTTGGCAAAGGCATCAACCATCTTTTGAATTTCTTTCTTTGTCAACACTCTGCTGTAAGCTCCTTCCACCCATCGAAGAGGAAGTTTGCTTGGAGAGGCGCAAAGACGAGAGAGGTCGAATATAGGCTTTACAAGAGCGCCTAAGAATTTGTTTTTTAGCATTGGTATCATTTTTGTCGGCACTGAAAAGGAACGACCAAAACCAGCAGTGAGTTGCACAAAGAGTTTTGCGCCGGTCTCATGCACCTTCTCCATAAATGGCTTTAATTTTTTAAAGGAGCGTCTGCTTTTGTAGAGCCATTGACCGCCCATCATGTTTCTAAGGGGCGCGATACCAGGAATTAAAAGTCCAACATTGTTTTTTGCAAGATTTAAAATAAAATTGCTTGCATCTTTATCAAAGTGATGAGGTTCCATCCAGCCAAATAGGGATGTTCCGCCCATTGGGCAAAGCACAATTCTGTTTTTGATTTCCAAATTTCCAATCTTCCATGGGGTGAAGAGTGGTTCGTATTTTTTATCCATAATTTTCTCCTTTTACTTTAAGTAAAGTATAAAAATTTTTATACAAAATGTCAAAGAAAATAACTTATTTTTAAAATTTTTTATGATTTTCTTTCAAATTGCAAAAAACAAGATTTTGCATAAATATTCATTTTTTATTTGATTTATTCAAAAATATATGCTATCATAATTGCATAAAAGAGGAGGAGAGATGTTTTTATATCTGTATGATTTAATTGACTTTGATAAAGTTGGTAATGTCACAAAAACAAACAAGTGCGAGGATGAAAAAAAGGTGATTTCAAACTTTATATATTTGGTGTGCAAGTATAATCAATATCTACTTCACGAAAAGTCGCTTAAAACAAAAGAGAAAATGGAAATACCTTCTTTTTTTAAGGATGATTTAGAAAAATTGCTGACTAAGCTTGAAAATGGGCAGGTGACAAAAGAGCATGCCTTAAATGAAGTGGCAAAAAGTTCTTTGCCTGAGGTTAAAAAGATAATTGATGAAGCAAGATGCGACAGAGAGATAATAGATAGGCTTAATGCACTTGTTGATGTCAATTCTCTTGAATTTTCAAAAAAATTTAAAGGTGTTGTCAATAAAAAACAACTTGAATACATAATGACACATATCTCAGCCAAGCTTATGGACGAAATAGGCGAAATTTTAAAAAACGAAGTGAGCGACAAGAAAGTTAAAAGTGTCCTCTACAAAAAAATCATCTCCTATAATGGACTTGTGAACGCGGTGACGATGTTGTAAATGCATTATAAGTTTTGCTAAGAAAAATATTTGATAAATCTCATAAAATTTTGGTGAAATACTTGACAAAGAGAATTTAATTAAGTAAAATAATAGCGTCTTTTAATAAAGGCGCTTTTATTGTTAGCCCCGATAAGGCGTCATAAAAGAGATGAAATGTCCAAAAAAATATTTTAGGGAGATAAAAATGAAAACATATATGGCAAGTCCAGTCACTGTTGAAAGAAAATGGTATCTTGTTGATGCAACTAATATGCCTCTTGGCAGACTTGCAAGTCAGGTTGCTGATATTTTGACTGGTAAAAATAAAACAATATACACACCAAATGTTGACACAGGAGATTTCGTTGTTGTTATCAATTCTGACAAGGTTGTTTTAACCGGAAAGAAGTTGGAACAAAAGAAACTTCGTTGGCACACAGGCTATGTTGGTGGACTTAAATCTGTTGACTATAAAACACTTATGGCAAAGGATTCAAGAAAGGTTATTGAGCATGCGGTTAAGGGTATGCTTCCAAAAAATTCTCTTGGAAGAAAAGAATTCACAAGACTTCATGTTTATAAAGATGCAAATCATGAGCAAATCGCACAAAAACCAGAGCAAGTTGCTTTAAAAGGAGTTATTGAATAATGGCTAAAAAACAAGTTAAATCTGATGCTTTTATTGCAACAGGAAGAAGAAAGAAGTCTATCGCAAGAGTTAGACTTATTCAAGGTAATGGAAATATAACGGTTAACGGTAGACACATTGATGAGTATCTTCAAAGAGATACCCTCATTTTGATTGCTAAACAACCTCTTGTTTTGACAAACACAACTGATAAGTTTGATGTTTTTGTAAATGTTGAGGGTGGCGGTATTGCTGGTCAAGCAGGAGCTATCTGCCATGGCATTGCAAGAGCGCTTGTTAAGGCTTCTGAAACATACAAGCCTGAACTTAAACAAGCAGGCTTCTTAACAAGAGACCCAAGAATGAAAGAGAGAAAGAAATACGGACTCAAAAAAGCAAGAAAAGCTCCACAATTCTCAAAGAGATAAAAACAGAGAACAAATCTCTGTTTTTTTGTTGTATTTTTCCTTTTATTGCTTTTTGCTTTTGTTAATAAAGGTGGTTATAAAAATGGAACCACTTGCCAGCACAACCGGTATCATCGCATAGCCTAATGCATATGTTGTTGTTAAGCCGGGTGCTGAGAAACTAAGAGATTTAAATTCGAAATTTTCAACATAGGCATAGATTAGTGTAAATGAAGTGCTTTCTCCCTTATCAACGTCCACATCTCTCGAATTAAGTTGAGTTATGTTTCGGCTTAAATGAGACCAGTAAAATCTTCCACCAATGTCATAATCTGAGTTGTTCACAATTTCCACTTCAACGCTGTCGTTAACCCTTTCCATATTCACTTCAATATTAAGTTTAGGTGTAAATACAACAGGGAAAGCAATCATAATTGCAAAACTTGCCATAAATATTAAAGCCGACGTGATTAAGAGCCATGTTTTCTTCTTTGGTTTATCTTCAGTTTGATTTTTGCTAGGAGTTGCTTTCATATTTTTTCTTACTAAAGCGCCTTTTACTATATCCACAACCAAAAGAACAGTGCACATAATCAGCATAACTAAAAAATTAATAAAGGCGCCTAAACTTAACACTTTAACCAATTCGTTGTCAGAAACAGGATAATTGAGATTTATTCCAGAAATTATGGTAAACACAAAAAGCGCGATAAATGCCCCACCTAAAAGTATGTAACTAGTCCATTTTAACTTGTCTTTCGTGATAAAATTGTAGGTTTTGACAGCACATATGCAAATAAAAAAGGCAAAAATCGTCCAATAAAAGGCGATAACTTGGTTTAAATTCCACTGTTCTTGAAGTGAATAGCCGGCTTCAAGCACAATTGCGTAAATTAAACTGTCTATTGCAAGTAAAAAGAGAATGGATGTAAACACAATTGAAACAATATTTAGAGACTTAACACTTTTATTTTCCATATTAACTCCTTTATTCATATCTCATTATAACAAATTTAATATAAATTTGAAAGCATTTTCATGCTTAAATTCTTTTTTTGTTTAATATTATGGATTTTTAAATTATTTTCAATTATCTGCTAAAAAAGTAGCAAAAAACGCAAGACTTAAACAAAACAATTAATTTTAAAGTAAAGATTATTGTGTTGAATATCACAAAAATTAATTTTACATAATGTAAGTTTCTTAATCAAATAGGAAAGGTTTATATGCGAATTAAAAACTTATTCTCCATAAGGAAGAAAAATTGGGAAATTCTATCAAACTAAATTATTTTTGTAAATATAAAAATTTGTTGTGACCGAAACAATTTACTTTACTTCCACAGAAAGTTTAGTTAATTTGAACCTTACAGCAAGCAATACAGCGAATGCAGATTTCATAATAAACAAGCCAAATGTAGACTTCGCTTTATCAGTAGATGAAGATGCTTTTCCTGCAATTAAATATCAAAACGGCAATTTTACCGATATGTTTAACCAAGAAACCACCACAGATAGTTATAAAAATGTTGGTATTACATTTATTCCAGACAAGACAGTTGAATTATCTTTCTCAGTTATGAATAATAGTGAGTCAAGCGACTTAAATTTCTCTATTTCAAATCTCGTTGTAAACAATATAAATGTTTCAATTAAAGTGAATGATGAAGATTATACTTTAAATGATAATATTGTTATAGAAAAAGGAACAGAGGAACAAAAATATACCGCAAATGTTGTAATAAGTTTCTCGCTTGAAGATGTTGCAAGTTTAATAGGCAACAGTTTTAGTCTTGACTTGAATTTCGCGGACGCAGTTGCTTAAACATGTTAAATACTTTCTTTAAAAAATATAAAATATCATTTGACATTAGTAACATTTTTGTTTATACCAACATTAGTATTTAAAGGAGGGGAATATGAAAAAGTTGACACTGACCACGATTATCATTCTTGGCATCGGGCTTGCTATGGTTGTTGTTGGGGCTATTCTTCAAGGTATCTCTTGGGGCTCAGGCTTTAATGGAGATGCTCTTGCTTCTGCTCTTAACAACATAGGCTACATTACAGCCATGCTTTCAGGTGTTGTTCTCACAGGCACAGGTATTGCTTATGCCATTAAGAACGGCTCTGAGTGCAAAAAAGACTGCAAGTGCGACGACGATTGCAAATGTGGTTGTAAAGACGAAGAAAAGAAATATAAATAACAAATAAAAAAATTGCTATAAGAATAGCAATTTTTTTATTTCACATATCGATTTTTAAGTTTTATATCACATGTCGAATTTTGACTTTTAGGCGAATTTTAATGTGACAAAATTATTGTTCGTCAGCATGCTCGTCTTCTGATGATTTTTCTTCGTTATTTTGCTTTTTTAATTCAGCTAAAATCTCTGTCAGCAATTCTTCTTGTGTTGGTTTTGGTGGAACAGGTGCAGGCGCATTCTTTTCTCGTAATTCTTTTGTTGCTTGAATGACAGCCTTTCTACGAACTCAATGCTGGCGACACTTTAAAAATAAAAAATGAAAATAGCACGGTTGGTTCAGTTTGTTCTCCTTTAAACTTCCAAATTCGCAAATTGGATTTTTAAAATAAAAAAATAACAGCCTGCAATTATGTAGGCATACATTAAAATTTAAGATAAAAAAGTCGACATAGCCAAGCACATTATTGCGATGTGTTTTTTTATTGCAACTTGTGTATAGAAAATATGTCGAAATAGAAAAAATATTTGATTTTTTCTTAAATCGTTATGCTTTTTTGTTAATTTTTATTAAAATATAAATGAGAACCTTTGTGAGAGTTTTTAAATTGGTTATAAGAGGTATGGATTGAGCAAAAAAGCGATTATAATTTTATCTATATGTTTGAGCGTGGTGGCGGTTATTTTAATTTTGTTTTGGACACTGTTTGCGCTATCCTCTGTTTCTGTCAAATTTCATACAACAACCAAAAATTTGACGCTTACGGAAGAAGAAATTGTTGATGCTGGCGATTTTTCATATGGCGCATGTGTGTTTTTTGACGGTAAAACAAAATACATAAACAGGCTTAACGATAAGGTTAAGGACAATGAAAATTTTGCATATTTAGAAGTTGTTAATATTGAAACAATCTTTCCTAATCGTTATGTTATTCATGTTGCCGAAAGAGAAGAGGTTTATGCATACCAAAATGGCGAAGAGGTGTATATTTTAGATGACGATTTAAGAGTTTTGCGAAAAGAAAATGGTGACTATCTTTCCACTAAAAGTAATGCAATAGAATTAAAAAATCTTTCCATTTTAAATCCGGAAGTTAAAGTTGGAGATTTTTTGAATGTTGAGCAGGTTGGATTATTAAATATGTATAACGCCTTTCTTGCAAACAACAGAACGCTTGAAGAGCAAAAAGGTTTTATCAAGGAAATTGAGTTTGGCGAGAGTCATGTGGATGTTACCAATCGCGATTACATATCGGCAAAGATTGTAACGCACTCGGGTCGAGAGTTTGTTGTCAACAATATCGACTTTGCACTTGTAAACAAAATCCAACTGATGTTTGCTCTTGACAGCACGCTTTTCAATCAAATAAATGAAGAGGGTTATCTTGTTGATAGCGAGGGGAATATAGTTTATGACAAAGTTTTGAATGAAAACGGCGAGATTGTGACTGATGAAAACGGCGAGCCATTGAAAGGCGAGGTGTGGACTTACGAGCGTCTTCAAAACTCCTATGTTGTTATAGATAATTTCATCTTGAATGATTATCAAGAAACATCGGTTACAGACATATTCTATAATTTGGTTGATAAGCAAGTGAATAAATTTTAAACGAGGTATAGTATGAAAGATAGAAATATAAAAGATTGCGAGAAGATTTTGAAGTTTTATTTTTTAAGCAACAAATTAAAAAACACGCTTAGAACAGGTTGGAAGTATTGGGCGGTCGAGGGTGTGCGCGTGGAGAGTATTGCCGAACATGTTTTCGGCACGCTCATGCTTGCAGTGTCAATCTATTCTCACACAAAAGAATATGAGGATGTAGATATAGAAAAAGTGGCTCTAATTTTAGCTCTTCATGAAACAGAGGAAATTTTAATAGGCGACATCACCATGTTTGATTATGAAAAAGTGGCGACCAAAAAAGAAGAGGGGAGAAAAGCGGTTGTTGAACTATTTAAAGATAGCGAAAGTGATAAATTTTTGAAACTTATTGAAGAGTTTGAGGCTGGTGAAACAAAAGAGGCGAAATTTGCCTTTATGTGTGACAAATTGGAGGCGGACATTCAAGCTTACATTTATAGAAACAACTTTAATATGCAAAAGGTAAATGCTGTTTGTTTTGCGGATGGCAGAATAAAGGAAATGAAGAGTAGAGGGCTAGATAGACCTGACAAGTTTTTCTTAGACAGTGACAAAAAGAAATATTCTGGTGCGTTTTTAGATATAGCAAATTATTTAGAAAAATTAGAAAATTAATTGGTTGAATGCTAATGAATAGCATAGAGGTAAAGGAGGAATATAGCAGAACTTTTTTGCAAGGATTTTGCTTTGTACATTCCTACATAAAAATAAAGGCTGTTAGGTAATTGATTTTGAAACTACTATAATAAATACACTTTAACAACATCTATAAGCCTTCTTTTTAATATTCAAGTAGTAAAGATTTGTTTCGAAATCGTAGTAGTATGAACGATAGCGGAATGGATTTTTAAATGCGATGAAACGATTGATTATTGTTGTGTCATTATAACTATAATCATTATCAATTATAGCATAAGTTCCGTCATCTTGCAAGTATTTTACAACACAATTTCCCCAAGCATCATAATCATAACGAGCAATTTGTTTTCCATTTGTCGAATAAAAAATGGTTTATTAATAAAGACAGGGTTAATCCCTGTCTTTATCTTGTTGTGAAGTATCGCATTGTTGGGCATTAGGTGAGTTATTATTTTTTGATTTTTTCTTACGAATTTTTTCTCCCCTTTTAATTTTTAGATCTTCTCTGTTGTATCCGCCATAAGAATACCAGTCTTTCATAATTTCTTCAACATTTAAATTATTTTCATTGCCTGCAAGTTGCATATTTGAGTTAATATAATTTAACATTTTTGTTATTTGCTTTTTCGTGTAATAGTTAATACACATTCTCGATTTTTTACCATTTATCAAGCTAAATTCCAAATATTTCTTAGGCATAGAAGAAGAAATCCATCTTAATTGTATTCTTTGATTTTTAGAATTTTTTTCGCTTGCTACTATTGCAATATTTTGAATATCTATATAATTAACAAAGCATTTGTACTGAATCTTTTCAAATTTTGGAAGTCCATCTCCGAATGTTGTGACACTATCTTTACGTAGATGAATTTTAAAAGCTAACATAAAACGAATAGAAGTATATAATAAGAATATTAATGCTATAAAAATTAAAATATATTCTAATGGAGTCCAACTGATACCAGTTTCAACTATTCCTATTTTATCTAAAATGAAATATATTAAAATTAGAATAAATAGACTTAAGAAAAATAAATTTAATAAAATGAAACATATAGATATTGGGATAAAAATTCGTTTTTTCATATTGCTCCTTTAGTTTGCTAAAGCTGAATAAAATATATCAACAATTGATTGGTAAAGAGATTCTCCAAAAATTTTCAATAGTGTTTTAAACGATACATTTTTTATAGAACCATTTTTTAACTTAGTAAAAATTTGCTTTGAAATAGCACTCCAACTTCCTCTTCCGTAAGTTATTCCCTTGATAGCATATTTTATGTTAACTATTCCAGTAAATGCCATCGACAAAACTCCTGCAAATGCACTGCTTAGCAAGGATTCACCAAAATTAAACTCTGTACCATAAATCCAATGACTGAAGACATCTGTGAATAAGTTTGTAAAGAATCCTGATATAAAGGCAGAAGCATATGTTCCAGCACCAAATACATATGAAAAAGCTCCTCCGACAAAACCGCCAACAACACTTCCTAAAAACTCGGCCCAATTCCATTCCCATTTGCCTGTTGTTACACCCTTGATAACAACTGAAGCAGTGTAGGATACAGCACCAACGGCGGCACCTATTGCTGCTGCAATTAACAATCCAATTAAGAACGATATAAAATAACCATTTTCATCAACTTCATTTACAGGATTGTTTAAGCAATAAGCATAAAGGTTAAGGCCATTAAGAGCAACTTTGGTAACATCCAGGGTGGTAATATCATCAGCATTTATAAATCTACCAAGTTCTGGATCATAATATCTACTATTCAAGTAGTATAGATTTGTTTCAAAGTCGTAGTAGTATGAACGATAGCGGAATGGATTTTTAAATGCGATGAAACGATTGATTATACTTGTGTCATTATAGCTATAATCACTATTGATTATACCATAAGTCCCATCATCTTGCAAGTATTTAACAACACAATTTCCCCAAGCATCATAATCATAACGAGCAATTTGTTTTCCATTTGTCGAATAAATGCAAAAATGTGTTATATAATAAAATAGTTAGTGCTTGAAATTGCATCTAACTATTTATTTGTTTTTTTATTCTTTTTTATTGTTTGTGTATTTTTTAATTTTGACCAATGGATTATAAAAATAATTAAAAACACAAGAATTTCTAGAATAAAATATATTAATAGTGTAATTTTATTCGAAACTAAATTTATAACATTAAGCCAATATAATAGATAAAAAATTAATGTAATGAATACCATTAATATATTAAAGATGTGCAATGCAAAGAGCCATATAGGAACCATGTTTTTTGGTGAAAATAAGTATTTTAGTAAAATTTTGTTTTTAATCAAATATTTGTCCGGAAGATATGAATGTAATTCACTCCATTTATTATTGCGTGAAATAAAGTATGTTAAAATGTAAAAGAAAATAGATGAAATTAATAAAACATAATTAATCATTGCAACTCCTTCAAATTAAAAATGATTTAATAAAATCTATAAACGCTTGTCCTAAAGAATATTTTAATCCACTACCAAAATTTTTCCAAGCTGTAGTTTTTACAATACTTTGCCAAACATTTTTTAATGCGGTTTTTGTTAATAATCTCGCGCCTGCTGCTCCAGCTAAAGTTTTATATGCTCCACTAGCAATTTTTGATAAAACTTTGTCATAACTTGAAGCAGCTTTCATAAATTGCGAAGAACTTTTAACTGCCATATCTAAATGTTTTGCATTTGTAGCTCCAGCTCCACCAATAAATCCAAAGAATGCTCCAAGGCCAGTGGAGATGCCAATATCAAGCCAAGTGCGCCAATCAGTAAAGTCATTACCAGCAATCAGGTTACTCCCTACACTCGATACTAGACCTATTACTCCTCCAGCAATTGTCATCCCAACAACCCCAAGGCCAGTTACAGATAATGCACCGCTAATTCCACCAATTAACGCATCCCATCCTACTTGCCACCAATTAATGTTTTCCCAACCATTATTAATCCCTTGACTAACAATACTTGTTCCGGCACTTATAACTGCTCCTACGATTATTGCAGTTATAAACAGCCATAATAGGAAATAACCATTTTCATCAACTTCATTTACAGGATTGTTTAAGCAAAAGGCATAAAGGTTAAGTCCGTTAAGAACTATTTGGGTGACATCAAGGGTAGTAATATCATCAGCATTTATAAATCTTCCGATTTCTGGATCATAGTATCTACTATTCAAGTAGTAGAGATTTGTTTCGAAATCGTAGTAATATGAACGATAACGGAAAGGATTTTTAAATGCGATGAAGCGGTTGATTATTGTTATATCATTGCAAGTATAATCACTAGTAATTATAGCATAAGTTCCGTCATCTTGCAAGTATTTTACAACACAATTTCCCCATGCATCATAATGGGTAGTTTTCTATTTTGATTTAAAAAAATTATGTGGTATAACATGTATAGTATACCTTAAATTGATTTATTATTGTTGATTTGATATTCAAAAGAAATCAAAAATTAATCAAAGTTTACAAAGAAATCAAACATAGTAAATACAAAAAAATAAGACGCTTTGAAAGAAGTCTTATTTTAAATGTTATGCAAACACAACATACAGGAAAGTTTATTAACATTAACACAATATATAGTGCTTTTTAGTCTTTTT